>CAZCJW010000001.1:0-6103 GCA_964499185.1 uncultured Propionivibrio sp.
GCGGTGGCGCTCATCTGGCCGAGCAGATCGACCACCGGTGCCGGGTAGTGACGCCCGGTCATGAGTTTTTCCCACACGGTGTCGAGGCGCACGACGGCGCCGCGGATATCGAGGTCGTCAAACAGGAAACGCTGGACGATATTGCTCATTGTTTCAATTCCCCGGCATAGCGGTCGGCATCAAAACCGACCAGTAGAGTCTTGCCGGTATCGAGCACCGGCCGTTTGATCATGGCCGGATATTTTGCCATCAGTGTCAAGGCCTTTGCTTCGTCAACATCCGCGCGCTCCTCGTCGCTGAGCTTTTTCCACATCAGGCCGCGGGTGTTGAGCAGGACCCTCCAGCCCGCACGACGGTTCCAGTCCGGCAGGTGGCCCGCGGCGACGCCAGCCTTCTTGTAATCGATGAACTCGTAGGCGATGCCGTTAGCCTCCAGCCAGGCGAACGCTTTTTTCATGGTGTCGCAGTTCTTGATGCCAAATACTTTCAATGACATTTTGGGTTACCTCAAGTCTTCAGATGTGGCGAATGAACGCATGCATGCTTCCGCCTGTGTGGCGGGAAGGGGCGTGCTGATCAGATATCCCTGGATCTTCTCGCACCCGATACGCTGGAGGAATTCCCGTTGACCCTCGGTTTCCACCCCTTCGGCCACCACCTCCAACCCAAGCTTGTGCGCCAGCAACATGCTGACCTCGCAGATGTCGGCAGCATTGCTGTCGGTCTCAATATCCTTGACGAACGAACGGTCGATCTTGAGCGTCTGGATGGGGAACTGCTTCAGATAGGCGAGCGATGAATAGCCGGTGCCGAAATCGTCGATCGAGAAACTCGGTCCGTTCTGGGCGATAACACGAATGATTCTCTCAGTCTCTGCCGGCGAGGCCATGGCGATCGATTCCGTGATCTCCAGGCCGAGTTTCTCAGGAGAGAGTCCGGTGTCTGCCAGGACTGCGCTGATCTGTGCCGGCAATTCCGGATCACCGAATTGGGCCGGGGAGAGATTCACCGCGATGTGGATATGTGCGAGACCCGCAGCGTGCCATTCCGCCGCTTGCCGGCAGGCTTCTTTGAGAACCCAGTCGCCCAGCGGAACGATCAGCCCCGTTTCCTCGGCCATCGGGATGAACTCCGCCGGGGGTACCAGACCGCGCTCGGGATGCTCCCAGCGCACCAGCGCCTCGACGCCGCACACACGGTTGGCGCTCAGGTCGAACAGCGGTTGGTAGTGCAGGACAAACTGCTGCCGTTCCACCGCTCGCCGAAGGTCCGCTTCGAGCGCTTGCCGGTGTTCCACGGCCAACTGGAAAGCTTCCTTGAAAAACTGGAAGTTGGCCTTGCCGGTCGCCTTGGCCTGGTACATCGCGACGTCGGCCTTCTTCAGCAGTTCGTCGGCCTCGGTCGAATCGTCAGGGTAGAGGCAAATTCCGATGCTAGGGGAGCTGTGCAACTCCGTCCCGTCGATCTGGTAGGGTTCCGACACCGTGACGACTAACTTGTCGGCGACGTTGGCGGCGTCGCCCGGCTCGTCGATGTCCGACAGGACGACGACGAATTCGTCGCCACCGAGACGCGCTACAAGGTCGCTGTGCCGCACGCACTGGCTGAGCCGGGTGGCAACTTCGGCGAGCACCTTGTCACCCATCAGGTGGCCCAGGGTGTCGTTGATGGCCTTGAAATTGTCGAGGTCGAGTACCATCAGCGCCAGGCGGGTGCGATTGCGCTCGGCGATGGCCAGCGCCTGAGTCAGCCGTTCCTTCAGGCTGGCCCGATTGGGCAGGCCGGTCAACTGGTCGAAGAAAGCGAGGTTCATGATCTTCGCCTCGGAGTGCTTGCGTTCCGTGATGTCTTGAACGATGCAGGCGAACTGGTTGGGCGCCGGACGGAAGGTCATCACCTCGAAATATTTGTCGAGATCCACCGAGTAATTTTCGTAGAACACCGGTTCCCCGGTCACGGCAACCTGGCCGAACGTCGCTATCCAGTAAGGTTCTAGCTGGGGCAGGACCTCGAGCGCCGTGCGGCCGACGATGGCCTGTGCCGCAAGTCCCGTCATCTGTTCGAAGGCCGGATTGACGGCCAGAAAGCGGTAATCCACCGGCACCCCTTGGGTATCGCAGATGATCTCGTGCAGTGAGAAACCATTGAGCATTTCCCGGAAAAGCATCTGGTAGCTCTGTGCTACCCGGTTGTATTCTTCAGTGGCCTGCTTTGCCTCGGTAACGTCGATCATGATGCCGCGCAACCAGCGTGGTTCGCCGTTTTCCTCGACCACGGCCACCAGATCGCGCAACCAGACCGTGCGGCCGTCCTTGGCAATGAAACGATATTCGAAGCTGTGCGGTTCCCGGCTGCGAGTATGGGCGGCACATAACTCCGGTGCCCAGATCCGGTCCTCGGGATGCATGTTGGCCACCCAAAAACCGGGCTCGTACCAGTCCGCTATCGGAAAGCCGAGGATTTCCTCGGCCTTCTGGCTGACGAAGGTGAATACCAGCGTTTGAGCATCTGCCTCCCAGACGATGCCGTTGGTGGTGTTGACGATGTCGCGGAAACGTTGCTCCGAGGCACTCAATTGCCGTGTTCTCTCGGCAATCCGGTGTTCGAGGTGCGCTTGGGATTCCTGCAGGCTGTCCGTCATCTGGTTGAACGACTGAGCGAGGTCACCGATTTCATCCTGTGTTTCAACGATCGCGCGTCGTGCCTGTTGCCCCTGTGTGATCGCCCGGATGGTGGCGAGCAGTTCATGAATCGGCCTGAGGATTTCGGCGGTCAACGCCCGCGATAGCACGACAGCCCCCAGAATCGACACCAGGAATATTGCTGCCATGAGCGCAATGGCAAGGGAAATCTGGTGGCGCATCGCTTGCTGTGCGGCTTTGCCGATTGCCGCGGTTGTCGTTTCCAGCTCTTTGGAAAGGTCGCTCAAGGTTTCCGTTGTCCATAGGCTAGATTTCTCGAGATGGAAAAATTTCTCGAGATTCGTCAGATAGTCGCCTGCATCGCGCAGGATGCGGTACAACTGCCGTTGCATTTCAATGTCACGCACATCAATCAAGATTGATTGACGCAGCCGAGCCAGGGAGCGGCGTGATTGCTCCAGGGCCGCAGACGGTGGCTGTTGTATTCCAGTCAATATTTCCTGCCCCAGCCATTGCAGGTCGAGGACATGTCCAATCAGCTCTTCGTAGGTGACGTGGCGGCTTAAACCGCCATGATGCGGCAAGATAAATTTAAGTCCGGTGCTGATGCGCTGTTGCAACAGGTCGATCGTGCTTTCGAGCGCGGCCTTCTGGTCCGTCTCGGCCACGAATCGGTAGAAAAGGAGACGGTAATTGTTGATAAGCGGCAGCAAGGATGCGAGTTCGGTATTTCCTGCGACGGGACGTTCTGTTTGTTGGCGGACGCGGTCAAGGTTGTCGAATATGCCCTTGGCCGAATCGCGGGTGGGTTCCTGGGCATAGCGGCCCAATGCGCTATTGACCAAGTTGATGTCACCAAGAATTCGTGTCATTTCCTGGTGCCGATCGATCTGTCGGGAAACGAGGTTTGCGGTGAGTATGGCTACGCCCGCGTTCAGGGCGATCAGCAGGATCAATCCGGAAAAGCTCCAGCCGACTTTTTCCCTGAGCTTGCGATGGGCAAAGAGGTTCATGGAATCTTAGCGGTGCGTATCGATCGACTTGAAACGAACTTCCGCGTCCTCGGCCAGCGATCGGACGATTTGCGGATAGGAAGCGGGAAATGCGAGGAACTCCGAAAAAGCGTCCAGTCCCAGCGTTGCGACCGATGGCGGGGTGGCCAGATCAAAGTTGAAGGTAACGCTTGCGCTCCTCGCGATCTCGTCGCGGACGCGTTGCTGAATGTCACTGTAAAAGCTGTTTTCAACCTGTATATTGGGCGCCAGCGCCCCGGAACCCCGGCTGAACGCTTTTTGGGCATCGATCTGTGCCATGTGCACCAAGGCCGCTTTGGCCCCTGCCGGATTCGCCCCTCGCTTGGGCATGATCAGCCCGTCGATCACGCCGAGTGCCGCGACGGGAATGTCTCGATCAATAACCGGAAACGGGAAAAAGTCGTAGTCCTCGCCCGCCCGCCATTTGTGTTCCGGGTTTTCGAACTGGCCAATCGTCCAGGTACCCATCAGCGTCATCGCCGCCTCGCCGCGGAAGACCATCTCGTTTGCCCCGGAATCCCACGCCAGATCGTTGGGATGAGGGGAGCTGTTGAAACAGCCTTTGTCGATCAGGGTTTTCCAGCGCGCGAATGTTGCCAGTACCCGTGGGTCGTCGAAGCGTGCGGAGCCCGTCACCAGTGCGTGGCGAAATTCGGCGGGAGCCGTGCGTAGCAGCAGCAAGTCGAACCAGAACTGGGCCGGCCATTTGTCGCGGGCGCCGAGGGCAATCGGCGTTACCCCCGATTTCTTGAGCGTTGTGCATGTGGCCAGCAAGTCGTCCCACGTTGCAGGTGGCGTAATCTGATGCGCTGCAAAAACCTTCTTGTTGTAGAAAAAGGCCACGTAGTGTTGCGTAATCGGAATCAGATATTTTTTGCCGCCATACTCGCTCGCGGCCTTCGTGAGCGATGGCGAAAAACGCTCATCCATCGCGGCCTGCTGCCAGATGTCGTCAAGCGGCTCAAGCTGGTCGACAATGGACGCGGTGCGTGCGCCCGCCCAGTACGAATACAGGTCGGGCGGGTTGCCCGACTTGAGGGTGTCGTAGATGCTGGTCTTGAACGCCTCGTGATCAAGCGAGACGGTCTTGAGTTCGTACTGCGGGTTCTTGGTGTTGAATTCGTCCGCCAGTTCGGCGATACCGCCACTCAACGAGCCGGTGAAGTAGTGCAGCAGCGTCACGGCGGTTCTTGGCGCTGGAGCACCTGATTTTTCCCTGCCGCCTTCGCAGCCGACAAGCAGCATCGAACAGCTAGCAGCTACAGTCACGAGGAACGCGGGCAAGAGTGGTCTCTTCATTTTTCCGGCTTTATTCGAATGGACTGAACAAGAGTTTGGCTATTCTGCATTAAGTGGGTTCCTTGGCCCAAGCAAACGAGCAAAATTTTGCTCGGAACCGGGGGCGGATACTGTCCCGATGCCAGAGAGGGGAACCAGATCCGGATTATGCGGTCTAGTTTCCTCGATTAAGGATAAAGTATGGATGCAGGGCAACTCGTAAATCCCCAAACACACATCATGGCCATTGCGGAAGTCATCCGCCTGGCCGTAGCCCCGGTCTTCTTGCTGACAGCGATTGCCACGATGGTCAATGCGATGAATACCCGCCTCGTTCGCGTCGTCGATCGGCGAAGGACTATGCAGGACCGCCTCAAGAACGGGGGTGAATCGCCTCCGGAAAGTCTCAGGGGCGAATTGAGATTGATCGTCCGGCGCAGTCGCCTGATCTATCTGGCTATCCTGTTTTCCGTGCTGGCCGCGTTGCTGATCTGTATCGTCGTGGCGGGTGCGTTTCTTGGGGCGCTGGTTTCGGTTGATGTGGCGAAAGGCGTGGCCGTCTCCTTCATTCTCGCCATGAGCGCGATGATCATCTCGCTCGGACTGTTCCTGCGCGAGGTCTATCTCGGCGTCAGCTTCGGGATGAACCAGAAGCTCTGATCGCCTCTCGGGCAGACAGTGTTATTTGGAATGCGGAATGTGCAGGCCGGGGTAATACGGCGGCCCCGGCCTGTCCTTATCTCAGAGAAGTGCGCCTGAGGTTTATTTCAACACGGCCTGGATGACGTTTTCCGCCGCTCCGATCCGTTGCAGCAGGGCGTCCGAAGGCTTCTTGTCGAGCACCAGGGAACAGCAGGCCGCCAGTTCGCCCTCGAAGATGGTGTTCTCCATTTCCTCGATGTTGATGCCTTCGTTTCGCAGTTCGTGCAGGACGCTGGCCAGCACGCCGACGCGATTGTAGTGGCGGATGACCAGCGGGACGCCGGTATGCAGCTTGCGTGGGTTGACCGCGTTGGCCGGCTTGCCGGTTTCGAGGAAAGTCTTGGCCACGCGCACCGTTTCTTCGGCGATGGCTTCTTCGGCCTGGTCGGTCGAGGCGCCGATGTGCGGCGCGGCGGCGGAGAGCAGGCCGGCGAGTTCGGCGTCGGC
>CAZCJW010000001.1:6203-40554 GCA_964499185.1 uncultured Propionivibrio sp.
TCGAGCGTGGCGCAGTAGCCGATGCCGAGCGCCTTGGCCTTGGCCGGCGTCAGGCTGCGCGACCAGCCGATGACGTTCATGTCCAGCCCTTGCGCGCGCCGGGCGACGGCGCAGCCGATGCTGCCCAGGCCGACGATGCCGAGGGTGCGGCCCTTCAACCCGCGCGCCTTGCCGTACTCCTTCTTGCGCCATTTTCCGGCGCGCAGGTCGATCAGCGCGTCGGGGATGCGGCGGTCGGCGGCGATCAGGAGGCCGATGGCCAGTTCGGCGACAGCGTCAGTATTCTTGCCCGGGCAGTTGGCAACATAGACACCTTTCTCGCTGGCCTTCTTGATGTCGATGGTATTGACCCCCGCGCCGGCGCGGATGATCAGCGAAAGCGAGGCGCCGGCTTCGATCGTTGCGGCGGTGACTTGCTTGGAGCGGACGATCAGAATTTCCACGCCGGCGATTTCGGCGGGCAGGGCTTCTGCAGTGACGTCCGGGTTGAGCGTGACGTCGCAACCCAGCGTCTTCAGGTCGGCAACCATCTTGGCGGATACCTTGTCAGCAATCAGGACCTTCATGGGGACTCCTTTGTTGGTAATGACACGATTGATAGAGAGCCGGTTTGTCCGGACCAAAACAATGCTCCCAGCTTAGTGCCACGACGCCGCGTCCGCAACGTCGGCGTCAGCTTTTGAGCCGATATCCGGTACGCAGCATCCAGGTGGCGATGGCGACGAACGCGGCGAGGAAGGCGGTGGTCATGGCCAGGCTGATCCACACCGCGACGTCGGCAATACTGTAGAAGCTCCAGCGGAAGCCACTGATCAGGTACACCACCGGGTTGAAGAGGGTGACCGCCTGCCAGAACGGCGGCAGCATGTGAATCGAATAGAAACTGCCACCGAGGAAGGTTAACGGGGTGACGATGAGCAGCGGCACCAGTTGCAGCTTTTCGAAGTTGTCCGCCCAGATGCCGATGACGAAGCCGAGCAGGCTGAAGGTGACGGCCGTCAGGACGAGGAAAAAGATCATCCATAGCGGGTGCTCGATGTGCAGCGGCACGAACAGTCCGGCCGTGCCGAGGATGATGACGCCGAGGACGATCGATTTGGTGGCGGCGGCCCCGACATAGCTGACGACGACTTCGAAATGCGACACCGGCGCCGAAAGAAGCTCATAGATGGTGCGGTTGAATTTAGGGAAGAAAATGCCGAAGGAAGCATTGGAAATGCTGTGCGTGAGCAGCGATAGCATGACCAGCCCGGGCACAATGAAGGCGCCGTAGCTGATGCCGTCGATCTCCGCAATACGCGAACCGATCGCCGCGCCGAAGACGACAAAATAAAGCGATGTCGAGATCACCGGCGAGATGATGCTCTGCAGGATCGTGCGCCGGGTACGCGCCATCTCGAAGCGGTAGATGGCGAGAACGGCCGGGAGGTTCATGCGTCTTCTCTGACCAGGCTGACGAAGATTTCCTCCAGCGAACGCTGGCTCGTCTGCAGGTCGTGGAAGCGGATACCGGCCCGACGGATATCTTCGAGCAGCGGGACGATGCCGCTTTCTTCGTCGTTTGCTTCGTAGGTATAGGTGAGTTGCCGCCCGTCGGAGGAGAGCTCCAGCGCGCGGTTCGCCAGTCCGGGTGGCAGGCACGCGAGCGGGGGGTCGAGTTGCAGCGTCAGCTGCTTCTTGCCGAGCTTGCGCATGAGCTCTGCCTTCTCCTCGACGAGGATGATCTCGCCTTTGTTGATGACCGCCACGCGGTCGGCCATCTCCTCGGCTTCTTCGATGTAGTGGGTGGTGAGGATGATGGTCACCCCGGCCTCGCGCAGCGTGCGCACGAGCTGCCACATGTCGCGGCGCAGGCTGACGTCGACGCCCGCCGTCGGTTCGTCGAGAAAGAGGATCTGCGGCTCGTGCGACAGCGCCTTGGCGATCAACAGGCGGCGCTTCATGCCGCCGGACAGAGTGATGATCGGGTTGTCGCGCTTGTCCCATAGCGACAGGTCGCGCAGGATTTTTTCGATGGTGGCCGGGTCAGGTCGCTTGCCGAACAGCCCGCGGCTGAAGGCCACCGTGCCGCGTACCGATTCGAAGGCGTCGGTGGTCAGTTCCTGCGGCACCAGACCAATCAGGGCACGCGAGGCGCGGTAGTCGGTGACGATGTCGTGGCCGCCGACGCTGACGCTGCCCTCGCTCGGCGTAACGATGCCGCAGACGACGCTGATCAAGGTCGTCTTGCCCGCGCCGTTGGGGCCGAGCAGGGCGAAGATCTCGCCCCGGCGGATATCGAGGTTGATGTTCTTCAACGCCCGGAAACCGGACGCGTAGGTCTTGGACAGGTTGCTGATGCGGATGATGGGTGGCATGGCGGCTACGATAGCATGACTCCGCCGTGCCGGCGGAGAGGTCCGGCAAGCAGAGGAGATCGGCAATGCCTACAAGAAAAACCGGCGCGTCGGCGAAGCGTCGACAGCGTGTTCAGCGTTGTTGGTTCCAAACGGCAACTGATAACAGAAAGGAGCGATCGCTATTGCGTATCGCTCCCCGGAACATGGCAAGAGAGCAACCCCTGTTTTAGCGATAGACGAGTACGGGGATTTTTGTTTGGGTGAGGACTTTTTGCGTTTCGCCGCCGAGCAACAGGCTGGAGATGCCGCGTCGGCCATGCGACGCCATGAAGATCAAATCGCAGCCGTTATCTGTTGCCGCCGCAATAATGCCGTGGCTCGGCGTATCGTTCGATGAGCATAGTTTCGAATAGGTTACGCCTGCTTCCTCGCAGACGGAGTCCACAAAACCAAGAATGCGTTGGGCGTGATCCTCAGCGGCCTTGGCGAGTTGCTCGCCAGAAAGTGCTTCTACCAGTACCCCTTCGTTTTGGAGAAACGTCGGAAGTTCCGGCTTTGCGTAGAAGAATGTGATTCGTGCGCCCGCCTCCTTGGCAAAGGATGCTGCGCGCCGGATCGTCTCTTCCGAGAGCTGAGAACCGTCGGTGGGGACAAGAAGATGCTTGAACATGATGACTCCTCTTTTTCGTTATGGGGGTCATGCCAATGTAAACAAAAACGTCATAAAGAACAATGTAATTATTGTTTTGGTATTTATTTGTATTCCATTGGAAAACGATGATGCTAACGTCGGGGGCTGGGTGCGGGTATTTTCGGGGTTGTGTTTCCCCCGCACCGTCGAACGCATGGTTCCGGGCCGGTCAGCATTTGGCGGATTGATGGCTGCCGGCGGCAACTCGCCGATTGCCCGAAGTAGACTTGCCGTTTGATCAGTTCCGGAGCATTCCCGCGTCAATTTTCTGTCCGGCCCGGCCCGGCCTGACCATCACTCCGCCAAACTCCCGTTGTAACCGTTCGGCTACGTGCGTGCCGGTGCAATGGCAGGGAATCAGGAAATCCGGCCGGCACTCGGCGAGGAACTGCCGCGTTGCCTGCAGACGTTCCTCGCCGGCATTCAGCAGGTGCAGCCCGCCGATGATGCCATGCACCCGCTCGATCCCGGTGATCCTGCGGATATGGCTGACCGTGTTGATCAATCCCGAGTGGCAGCAGCCGGTCAGGATGACCAGGCCTTCTGTCGTTTCGAACCACAGCGAGAGATCGTCGTTGATGAGATCGGGCTGGACTCTTTTCTCATCAAGGTAGAACGGACCACCGGTGTCCTCGAGCGTGGTAATTCGCGGGACCGGGCCGGTGATGCCGATGCCCGGCCTGAGGTAATGGTGCGCGTCGAGTTCGATACGCCGGTCGGCGGGTAATGCATCGAGTTCCTGCATAACGGCGGGAACGATGCCGGACTGCCTGGGCGCCTGCTCCGGATGGCAACTGTAGCGGCAGGTTGTCGCGCCTTTTCCGCAGATTATCGGCGCATGGGTATTGGCCGCCAAGAACGTGGGGATGCCGCCGGTGTGGTCATAATGGCCGTGGCTCAGGATCAGCGTCGCGGCCTTGCCTAAGTCGATGCCGAGAACACGGGCGTTGTGTTCCAGGGCTGTTCCCTGCCCGGTATCGAAAAGGACGCATTCGCTCCCCGTCTCGATCCAGGCAGCGAAGCCGTGTTCGGCGACGAGGTCGGAAGGTGTTTCATTCTCGACCACCAGGGTGATTTCTATCGGGTTGAGGGTCATGGCATGAATGAGGTACGGGTGAAGGTTGAGAGAATTGCGGATTGGGTTAAATTCTGGCATATGCTATCAAAAAAGGAAATCTGGTTTTTCTCGATCTTGCCCGATATGCCCAAGAACTTGGAAGCCTGACGGGGGCGGTAAGATACGTACCTCATCATGCATTTCTGCGGTTCTCGCTTCGTGAAACTACTTCGGCGTTTTTTTCCAGTGGCCGCCTTTTTCGGCGGCTTTGTTGCGGACGCGCTGACCATCGGGCAGCGCGTCACCGTGCTGAACTTCTGGCAACTGGGCGGTTATCTGCTGGGGGCGGCCGTTTTTGCGCTGTGGTTGGCATGGCGACATTTGCATGAGAAAACGCCTCCTCCTCCGGCCGACGAATTACGCGGGCAAATCGCGCGGCTGATGTGGCAGGCGCCGTATCTGCTCATCCAGTTTTTCTTCGGTGGCATTTTTTCTGCGCTGTTCATCCTCTATTTCAAAAGTTCCGGGCATCTCGGTTCGTGGCTGACGGCGTCTGTGCTCGGCGGGCTGCTGGTGGCCAATGAATTTGCCGGTGATCGCTACGGCCGGCGTTTTACCCTGACGTGGTCGCTGTTCGCCCTCAATGCCATCCTGCTGCTGAACTTCGTGCTGCCGTATCTGGCCGGCAGCCTGGATCCTCGATGGTTCTACGCCTCGACCATGGCGGGTGTCCTTTTGGCCCACGGCCTGCGCCTGATAGCGCCCGGTCGACCGGGTCGAATCGGGCCGGCCTGGAGCATCACCGTAACCCTGCTGCTGGCGTGGAACCTCGGCATGATCGCGCCGGTGCCGCTGGTCAAGCGCGACATGGCGGTCGGCCATGATTTTGTGCGGACAGGCGAGCGTTTTCTTCTGCAGGTCGAGCAGGCTCCCGAGTGGCAGTTCTGGCGGGATCAGTCGGCGGTGGTTACGGTTCCGGAGGGTGGGCGCCTGTACGGGGTGTCGGCCGTTTATGCTCCGCTGCGGGTCGAAGCTGATCTTGAGCATCGCTGGGAAGTCAGGGAAAACGGAGCGTGGCGGGTCGTCTATCGCGATCATTTCCGCAGCACCGGCGGCCGCGAACGAGGTTTTCGAGGCTACTCCTGGGTGCTCAATCCCAAGCCGGGCGACTGGCGCTTTATCGTCGGTACCCTGGATGGGCGAACGATCGGTTTGCTGCAGGTGCGCGTCGAGCGCGGCGATCCGAGAATGGAACTCCGGGTCGATCGCGAGTTCTGATAGGCCCTGGATATCCTGTGCTGCCACATTTTTGCAACATTTCTCCGCTATAGTGGTATATCCGTCTGATTTTATTAGGATGCCATGATGGTTGTCAGAAAATCTCCGCCCCGTTCGTCGCCGGTTGCGGTTAAACCGGCGGCCGAAAAGCGTGTTAGCAAGGGTCCTGCCCGGGTCGTTGCAGAAACGCCGGTCGAGATCGAACCCGCGTTGCCTGCGAAAGCGCTTCCCGCAGCGCCTGAGTCTGCATCGCCCGCAAAGAAGCGTAAGCGGTTGGCCAAGGCATTTCCGCGGCCGCTTGACAAGGTTTTGAAGAAGCAGGCGGAGCCCGTGCGCGAGCGATTCACGCTGTTGCGCGGTGAATATGACCTGCTGGTACGGATCAAGAAACAACTGGCCGATCAGGGCGTCGAGGTCAAGAAGAGTGATCTGCTGCGGGCCGCGCTGGGCCTGCTTTCGGTGAAGTCCGATGAGGAAATCAAGGCGCTGTTGACGGTGCTTGCCCGGTTGCGCTGAGCGTCTTTAATGCTTGGTCAGCGCGCGCAGCGCATGACCTGCAGGGTCGAACCGGCCTGCGTCCAGATCAGCGATTCGTCCGCCAGCGCGGCGGCGCTCAACCGGTTCTCACCCAGCCAGTGGCGTGGCAATTCGATCCGGTAGGCGTGATCCCGATGGCTGACCCGGATGTCGGGCAGCAGGGTATCGCTGCGCGACCGGTGCAGCAGGGCGGCCAGCCGCAGGCAGATCAGAAGATGCCAGAGCGTGTCGCCCGGCGGAACGTCCGCGAGCTTGAGCAGGTTTCCCCGCTGTCCGAGAACCACGCGCGACAGGCGGGATTGGTCCTTGCGGGAGAAGCCAGGCATGTCGGCCTCGTCGATGATATAGGCGCCATGCTTGTGGAACCCCCCGTGCGCGATCGACAGGCCGATTTCGTGCAGTTTCGCGGCCCAGCGCAGGAATCGCCGGTCGTCTTCATGGACAGGGTCGTTCTCGTCGAGCAGTTGCCCCAGTAAGGCCAGAGCCGTCTTCTCCACCCGTTCCGCCTGGCGATGGTCGACGCGATAGCGGCGCATGAAGTGCCGGACGGTGGTGTCGCGCATGTCGTTCTGGTGGAAGCGCCCGAGCAGGTCATACAGCACTCCCAGGCGCAGGGCGCCGCGCGCCGGGTGCATGTGGGGGATGTCCAGGCGCGAGAAAATGGCGCTCATGATGGCGGCGCCGGCGGGCAAGACGGGTAGCCGGTCGGTCGGTAGGCCGTCCAGGGCGAGCGCTTCGGGCGAGCCGGCGCGGATCATTTCCTCGCGCAGGTTGACCAGCCCTTCGCGCGTAATTCCGGCAGTCCCGCCGGGATTGAGCGAATTGAGTTCGAGGATCCGGGCGATGGCGCGCGCCGTTCCCGAGGAACCGAACGCCATGCCCCAGCCGAAGCGCCGATAGTTGCCGGCAATGGTTTCAAGCTCGCCCGCCGCGGCCATTTCCGCTTCGCAAAATCCCCGTCGTGTGACCTTGGCGTCCGGGAAATGGGCGTGCGTGAAGTTGACGCAACCCATGCGCAACGATTCCATGAGGAGAGGGGCGTTTTTCCGTCCGATGATGAATTCTGTTGATCCACCGCCGATATCGACGACCAGCCGTGTTTGTTCGCTGGGCGGGAGCGCATGATGCGCGCCGATGTAGATCAGGCGGGCTTCCTCGCGCCCACGGATGACCTCGATGGGGAAGCCGAGAGCTTCCTCGGCGCGGGGGAGAAATTCCGCGGTATTCCGGGCGACGCGCAATGCGCTGGTCGCTACGGCGCGCACTGACTCCCGCCGGAACCCGCGCAGGCGCTCGCCGAATCGCGCCAGCGCGGCCAGCGCCCGGGATTGCGCGGCCGCGTCTAGCTGCTTTCCCGCAGTCAGCCCGGAAGCAATACGCACGGTGTCCTTGATGGAATCTCCTGGATATATCTGGTCATCGACGACTCGTCCGACCTGCAGGCGAAAAGTGTTGGAGCCGAGGTCGACGGCGGCAATTTCGCGACAGGCGGTGCCGAAATGGTCCGCAGGCACCGTTCCCGGGTCGCCCTGGACGAGTGCCGGTGAATTATTACCCCGGACGCTGTCGTCGGTGCTTCTGACGGATGGGGTTTCGATCGTCGGGAACACGGTGTCTGGCGGGCCGTGGTGGCGGCTGCTCAGAGCAGCATGATATCGGCCGGGCCGACGTCAATGCGGCGATTGGCCCCATAACAGATCAAGCGACTCATCTGACGGTCGATGGCGGCAACCAGAAAGCAGTTTTCAGAATGGTCGGCGATGAGTCTTCTTTTTCCCATGATTCGCTCAAAGGCCTGCTGTTTCAGGCAGACGATCCGGCCAACGTATTTTTCGAGTTTGTGCATTGTACAGTCTTGGGGCGTTCGGGACGACGCGGTGATTCTGGAATGCGCCTGTTACACCCTGATGACGCGGTGTGTTACAGAAATATGGTTGTAACCATCGATCGATAGGATTAGCCGGTCTTCTTCTATTCCCGTGGCCCTGACATGAAATCCTTGTTCGTTCCTGCCGAGTGGCTCGTGGGTCGACTTTCCTACCGCTACAAGCTGCTGCTTACGGCGGTCGTCTTCCTCCTGCCGTTGCTCTTGTTCGCCGGGTTGCTCGTGTCCGAGCATCAGGGCCAGCTCGATGTCACGCGGCAGGAGCGCACGGGCCTGGCCGTGCAGCTGCCGGCGCTCGAACTGCTGGCCGCGGGGCATGATCACCATGCCGCCCTGCAGGTGGCCGCTGCAGGCGATGAGTCCTACCGGCAGGCGCTGAGCGAACGGCGCGCGCGCGTCGCCGAGCGCCTGCAAGGGGTTTATGAACTGACGCGGTCCGGTTTCGGCGACAATCTGGCGACCGCTGCCTGGGCGCCGCTCCGCGACCACTGGAACACGCTGTCTTTCGGCGGTGAGGACGCGGCCGATGCCCTGAACGCGCAACTGGAGTTCAATCGCCTTTTGCGCCAGGGATTGACCGTCGTTTCCGATCGCAGCGGAATTCGCGCCGACGGCGACCCGGCCGTTGGAGCCCTGGTCGATTCACTGTCGATCAAGCTGCCGCTACTGCTTGAAAGCCTTGGGGTGGCTCGGGATGGTGGACTCGGTGCGGTGGCCGGTAAGCGTCTCAAGTCGAAGCTGCGCAACCGCCTGCTCGTGGTGCGAGGCGGGATCGATCCGCTGGTTACGTGGAACCTCGAGAACATCGAGAAGGCCGGACGTCTTCGACCCACGCTGGCGGAAAACCTCGAAACACCCGCTTCCACACTGGGAACGGCTCCCCTCGGCCTGCAGGAATTGTTCACCACCAAGGTCATTGATACCACCGATTTCGATATATCGCTGGCAGATTACGACGGCCGCGGGACGCAGGCGATGGCAGCCGTTCAGGACATGGCGCGCGCCATCGTACCGGAAGTCGATCGCATGCTCGACACGCGCATGAACGACCTGATAATGAAGCGCAACGTTGTCTTGGCCATCATCGGCGTGGTTCTCCTGCTGCTCGGATACGGATTCACCGGCGCCTACCTGTCAATCATGCGCGGTATCGACGACCTGAGCGCGGCGGCCAAGCGCATGGCTGCCGGCGATCTCAGCGTGCGCGTGACGCCCCGCTCGTCGGATGAAGCGGCGGACATGGCCCGGCATTTCAACGAAATGGCAGAAAGTTTCGGGGAACTGATCCGCAACACGTTGGCTGCGGCGAGGGAACTGAACGGTTCCGTGGAAAGCGTCAACGCGTCGAGCCGGCAGATCGAAACGGCCACCGAACGGCAGAACGAGGCAGCCGCGCGCACGGCCAGCGCCATCCAGCAACTGACCGTGTCGATTCACGAAGTGGCGGAGCACGCCCGGGAAACGGACCGCGTGACGGTTGAGGCGGACACGGCGGTGTGCCAGGGGGCCGAGCATGCGGCCGGGGCGGCCCGTGAAATGGCAAGAATCGTTGCCGGTGTGACTGAGGCGGTATCGGTGATCCAGAAGCTGGAAGACCAGTCGCGCGAAATAGGCCATGTGGTCCAAGCCATCCGCGAAATCGCCGAGCAAACCAATCTTCTGGCGCTCAACGCGGCCATCGAGGCGGCGCGCGCCGGAGAACACGGGCGGGGCTTTTCCGTTGTTGCCGATGAAGTGCGGAAGCTGGCTGAACGCACGCGCATGGCAACCACCGATGTTGCAGGAACGATCGAGTCGATCCAGCAGAACATTCACGTTGCGGTGGTTTCGATGCACCGCAGCAGCGATCAGGTACGCGGCAGCGCCGGCGTAGTTGACGAGCTCAGCGAACTGCTCGCCCGCATGCGTGAGACGGTGAGCATTACCGCCCGGCACATCGAGGAGATCGCCCACGCCACGGCCGAGCAGAGTAAAGCCGGTAGTGAAATTGCCCGCAACACGCAGGAAATATCAGGCATGGCCGAGGAATGCCATGCCTCGGCCCAGACCACCTGCGCGTCTTCCCAGACGCTGGCCAGCCTTGCGACACGGCTGGAACAGTCGGTCGCCTGTCTGTCGGTGTAATTCCATTTCCAAACCATCCGTGACTGCGTCGACTTCGCCTTGGCGTGCTACTTGAACTGCCTGCGGCTCGTCTTCGTGTCACGAATGATCTGGACACGGAAAAAGGTGAGAAAAGCCGAGCTTGGCGCTCAGGCTCCCATGCGAATGATGACCGCACCCACGGCAATCACCAGTGCGCCGCCAGCGCGCCAGGATCCCATTTTTTCCCGTAACAGCGTGATGCCGAGCAGGGCGGCGAAGATCACCGAGGTCTCGCGCAGCGCAGCCACCGCCGGAATCGGAGCGACCGTCATCGCCCATAGCACGATGCCGTAGGAGCCGATGGTCAGGACGGATCCGCCGAGGGCGTAGTTCCATCGCCGGCGCAGGTAGTGCAGTACATTGATGCCCCGATACCACAGAGCAACGGCGAAGATTCCCCAGGCGTCGAAGAAGAACAGCCACAGCGTATAGGAAATGGCGCTGCCGGACTGGCGGACGCCGATGCCGTCGAGCACGGTATACAGGGCGATGATGGCCGAGTTCCCCAGCGCATATAGAAGGCCGGCTCTGGCCGTGATGCCGCGGCGCAATCCCAGCAGCGCGGGCAACGTGATGCCCAGTCCGACCAATCCAATGCCGAGCAGCAGTCCGGGGCTGTAGGTCTCGCCGAACAACGGGGCGCACAGGGCCACGATGACCGGTGCTAAGCCGCGCATCAGTGGGTAGGCCACGGACAAGTCGGCGTGCTTGTAGCTCTCGATCAGTACCAAGAAGTACGCGATATGCACGAAAACCGAGATACCGAGGAACAAGCAACTTTCTGCCGCCGGCAGAGGGACGAACGGCAGCAGCACTCCTGCCAGCACGCTTCCCCCGACGGCGATGGCAACGGTGTCGAGCAGGCGGTCGGCGCTGGCCTTGACGAGAAAATTCCAGCTCGCGTGCATCAGCGCGGAACCGAGCACCGCCAGGGCAACGGGCGTGGATATCATGCCGGCCACGGCAGCGAGTAGGTTTTCAGGTTGGTGAAACTCTTCATTGCTTCCTGAACGCCTTCCTTATAGCCCAACCCTGAGTCCTTGATGCCGCCGAACGGCGTCAGTTCGAGCCGATAGCCGGGGACTTCGCGGACGTTGACCGAACCGACCTGGAGTTCATTGACCAGGCGGGTGATGACATCCAAGCGGTTCGTGCATACCCCCGAGGAAAGACCGTAAGCGGTGCCGTTGACGATAGCAATGGCTTCGTCAAGCGTGTCGAAGCGAATGACCGGCGATACCGGTCCGAAGGTCTCCTCGCGTACTACCGACATTTCCGGTGTGATACGGTCGATCACGGTCGGAGCATAGAGTGCGCCGTTGCGGGTGTTGCCATAGAGCAGCCGGGCTCCCTGCGCGATGGCTTCGTTAACCCGGTTCTCGAAGAGGCGGGCAGCGGTTTCGTCAATTACCGTGCCCATGTCCGTCGTCTCGTCGGACGGATCGCCGAAACGCCAGTTCCGCGTCTTCTCTATCAACCGTTCGACGAAGTCGTCGGCGACCGTGCTGTGAACGAGGATGCGCTTGACCGCCGTGCAGCGCTGGCCTGAATTTTTGTAGGAGCCGGCAGCAGCGAGGCTGGCCGCTTCCTCAAGATCGGCATCGTCCATGATGATCAGCGGATCGTTGCCGCCCAGTTCGAGCACCACGCGGCGATACCCCACCTTGCCGGCGATGTATTTCCCGATGGACACTCCGCCGGTAAATGTCACCAGGTCGATATGGGGGTTGGTCAGCAACTCGTCGGCAATTTCTGCGGGGTCGCCGGTCACGACCTGGAACATCGGAGGGGGAAGGCCCGCCTCGTACAGGATGTCGGCCAGCAGCAGCGCCGAGAGTGGCACCTTTTCCGAGGGTTTCAGCAGCATGCGATTGTTGGTGGCGATGGCCGGGGCGACCTTGTGCGCAACCTGGTTCATCGGGTGGTTGAACGGCGTGATCGCCGAAATCACGCCGAGTAGCGGCGACCGCTGCGTGTAAACGCGTCGCTGGCGGCCGTGCGGTGTGATGTCGCAGGAGAAGATCTGGCCGTCGTCCTGTAACGCGGCCTGAGCGGCGAAACGCAGGACGTCGCGTACACGTCCCGCTTCGTACAGACTGTCTTTCCGGCAAAGGCCGGATTCCAGGGTGATCAGGTCGCTGATCTCGCGGCTGCGTTCGACGACCTTGTCTGCGGCACGGTTGAGAATGTCGGCCCGTGCGGCGCGCGATAGTGTCGGTTTGTAGGCGTGAGCCACCGCGAAGGCCCGGCGGATATCGTCGACGGTGGCCTTGGGCACGCTGCCGATGCATTCGTTGGTGTAGGGGTTGAAAACCTCGATGACACGGCCGTTACCGTCGAAACGGCGGCCATCGATGCGCATCGCTTCGCGGCGAAAACTGGAGTGAGGCATGGTCAGGAAAACTCCTCGGTTGGGGTGTGGTTCAGGATGCGAGCGCCTGGTGCAAGCGTTGCCGGCTGTCCGCGGCGTGTCGCTGCAGCAGCGCGGCGGCTTCGTCGGCTCGGTGCGCGGCGATGGCCTCGAATACCGCAAGGTGCTCGCGTAGCGATACGGCGAGCGAATTCTCGTTGTGCACGTAGGTCTGTCGCCGGAACAGCGACAGTTCTCCCACCAGTCGGGCGTACGTTGCATGCAGTTTGCGATTGCCGGTCAGGCGTGCGAGCGTGTCGTGAAAAGCGATGTTGAGTCCGCTGTAGCAGGTGATATCCCCGACTGTCACGGCGTTTCGCATTCCCGAAATGATCTTCTCCAGCGCGGCCAGATCTTGGTCATTGGCCAGCAGGGCGACTTTCTCGCCGATCAATCTTTCCAGGACGATGCGCACTTCGTAGATCTGGTCGGCTTCCTCCAGATCTAGGGTGCGCACATAGACGCCGCAGTTCTTGACCACGGTGACCAGTCCCTTTTCCTCCAGCGCGCGGAAGGCCTCGCGGATCGGGCCGCGGGAGACGCCAAGCAGCGCGGCAAGTGCCACCTCGCGCATCTGTTCCCCGGGGAGCAGGCGACCGTCGAGAATCATGCGTTCGAGTTCTTCCTGCACCAGCGAGGGCAGGGACTGTTTTTTCAAAACGTCTAGGGCGCTGGGAAATGTCATCAGTTGGTCATCTTATTTGTCAATGATGTGTAAGCGTTACTCATGAGATTGCAGATTGTCAACAAAATGCAATATTGCAATCTTAGGATGGCGTTATTGCAGCTTGATGACAAGGAAAGCGAACCATGACCAATGCCGTCGAAATCCACCATCTGACCAAGACCTTTCCCTGTTGCCGGGCGCTCGACGACGTCTCGATCAGCGTCGGTCACGGGGAAATGGTCGCGCTGCTCGGTGCCTCGGGTTCCGGCAAGTCGACCCTGTTGCGCCATCTCCCCGGTTTTCTTGCGGCCGACGCAGGCGAGGTCCAGATATCTGGCCGATCCGTGCAATCGGGTGGCCGCGTGGTACCCAATGTCCGGGAAATCCGCCGCGAACTGGGGTTCGTGTTCCAGCAATTCAATCTGGTCAACCGCCTGCCGGTAATCACTAACGTCTTGATTGGTCTGTTGCACCGCATCCCCTGGTGGCGGCGCCTGCTGATGCGTTTTTCGATGGCGGAGCGCCAACAGGCCATGGAGGCACTCGTGTCGGTCGGCATCGAACAGTCGGCCTGGCAACGGGCCGCCACGCTGTCGGGCGGTCAGCAGCAGCGGGCGGCGCTGGCGCGCTGCCTGGTGCAGGGCGCCAGAATCATCCTCGCCGACGAACCGATTGCCTCGCTCGATCCGGAATCGTCGCGCAAGGTCATGGAACTTCTGGCCCGCGTTAACCGCCAGCACGGCTGCACCGTCCTTGTCTCACTGCACCAGGTTGAATTCGCCATCCGCTATTGCCTGCGCACGATCGCCCTCAACCAGGGGCGCGTCGTATATGACGGCCCGTCGAATGCGCTAACGCCAGCGCTGCTCGGAGAACTCTACGGCACCAGCGCGCGCGAGCTCTTCGAACCCGGTCTATTCGGCGAACGCCCGGCCGCTAATGCGCCGGTTTTGCCGCAGAGCCTCATCGCCGTTTGACTCCTGTTTCATTCCTGTCTCCTACTCAACCCCCTCGTTACCCAAGAAAGGAAACACCATGTTGCGTCCGTTGAAAATGCTCATGGCCGGCCTGGCCCTGCTCGTTGCCGGGACAGCCACCGCCGCCGATGTCAAGGAACTGAACTTCGGCATCATCGCCACCGAGAAGGCTGGCGCCCTCAGACAGATGTGGGAGCCGTTCCTCGACGACATGTCCAAGGCCGTTGGTGTCAAGGTCAACGGCTTCTACGCCACCGACTACGCCGGCATCATCGAGGCGCAGCGCTTCAACAAGGTGCAGGTCGCCTGGTATGGCAACAAGTCGGCGATTGATGCCGTCGATCGCGCCAACGGCGAGGTGTTCGTGCAGTTCGTCGATCTGGACGGAACGCCTGGCTATTACTCTTACCTGATCACGCACAAGGATTCGGGCATCACCACGCTGGATCAGGTCCTGAAGAACGGCAAGGACTACACCTTCGGCATCGGCGATCCGTCATCGACCTCGGGCACGTTGGTGCCGACCTATTACGTGTTCACCATGAACAACCTCGATCCGAAGACGCATTTCAAGGTGATGCGCTCGTCCAACCACGAAGGCAACTTCCTCGCCGTGCTCAACAAGCAGGTGGACGTGGCGACCAGCAACAGCGAGATGACGCAGAAGATGAAGGAAAAGTCGCCGGAGAAACTGGAGCAGATCCGCATCCTGTGGACGTCGCCGCTGATTCCGCGCGATCCGCTGGTGTGGCGCAAGGATCTGCCGTCCGACCTGAAAAAGAAAATCCAGGACTTCATGGTCGCCTACGGCAAGGACGATCGCGAGAAGGAAATCCTGAAGAATATGTATCGCCTGGCCGGCTTCAAGGCCTCGACCGACGCCCAGTTGCTGCCGATTCGCCAGCTCGAGTTGTTTAAGGATCGCAAGAAGTTCGAAAGCGACGAAAACATGGCGCCGGCCGACAAGAAAGCCAAGTTGGCCGAGCTGGATGCCAAGTTGGCCGATCTCGCCAAGCAGATGAAGTAACAGACCGGTAACCCTTCACCCTGGCGAAAGCCGGGGTCCGTTTTGCCTTCGCTGATTCCGGTTGTTGCCGGAACGAAAAAAGTTTTTTTGAGCCAAATCCATGACAACCGTTCCTCGTATCAAGGATGTTCCGCTGGTTCCGCTGCGCCCTGGCCTGGCCACGCATCTGGCCTGGGGAGTTCTGTGCATCATCCTGATGTGGTCCTGGCAGGGGGCGGACATGCGCCCGCTGGATCTGTGGCGGGATTCGTCGAACATGGCCGTGTTTGCCAGCGAATTCATTCCGCCCAATTTTCACGACTGGCGCATCTATCTCGCCGAGATGGCCGTCACCATCCACATCGCCATCTGGGGAACCGTTCTAGCCATTTTCTGCGCCATTCCGTTCGGCCTGCTTTCAGCCGAAAACATCGCGCCCAAATGGGCCGTCCAGCCGGTACGTCGTCTGATGGATGCCTGCCGCGCGATCAACGAGATGGTCTTCGCCATGCTGTTCATCGTTGCCGTCGGTCTTGGCCCGTTCGCCGGTGTCCTGGCCCTGTGGGTGCATACCACGGGAGTGTTGGCCAAGCTCTTCGCCGAGGCGGTTGAAGCCATCGATCCGCGACCGGTGGAAGGCGTGCGTGCCACCGGCGCCAGCGTGCTGGAAGAGATCGTCTACGGTGTCATTCCGCAGGTGCTGCCGCTGTGGATTTCGTATTCGCTGTACCGCTTCGAGTCCAACGTGCGTTCGGCATCCGTTGTCGGCATGGTCGGCGCCGGCGGTATCGGCGTCATCCTGCACGAGGTGATCCGCGGCTTCGATTACGCGGAGACCTCAGCCGTGCTGCTGATCATCATCGTCTGTGTGACGCTGATCGACATTATTTCGTCGCGTGTCCGCCAGTGGGCCATCTGATCATTCATTTCTCAAATACAACAACATGCAAAAAAACATTCATCTGAACGGTGTCGATTATCTCTGGCCGCAGCGCCCGGTCGTTGTCGTGTGCATCGACGGTGGCGACCCGGCCTACATCGAACGCGGCCTGCGCGACGGCATCATCCCGAACATCGCGCGCTTCGTGCGCGAGGGATTTTCGTCGGTTTCTGAAGGCACGGTGCCGAGCTTTACCTGCCCCAACAACATCTCGCTGATCACTGGAGCCCCGCCGGCAGTGCACGGCATCTCCGGAAATTACTACCTCGATGCAGACCGCCAGGCGGTGGTGATGACCGGTCCCGAACTGCTGCGCAGCCGTACCCTCCTGGCCGAGTTTGCCGACGCTGGGGCTCGCGTGGTGTCGATCACCGCCAAGGACAAGCTGCGTTGCCAACTGGGCAAGGATCTCGATCTGTCACGCGGCAACATCAGCTTCTCCTCGGAAAAAGCCGACCAATGCACGCGTGCGGAGAACGGTATCGACAACGTGCTTGAGCGATTCGGGATGCCACTGCCGGACATCTATTCGATGGACCTGTCGCTGTTCGTGCTCGAGGCGGGCATCCGGTTGCTGGCGAGCGAGCGGCCCGACCTCATGTACCTGTCGCTGACCGACTTCATCCAGCACAAGCATGCGCCGGGGGATCCCGTAGCCGATGCTTTTTACCGGCGCATCGACGAATGCTTCGGGCACTTGGCCGAACTCGGCGCTATCGTCGCGCTGACCGCCGATCACGGCATGAGCGACAAGTCGCGGCCAGATGGGGAACCGAACGTGGTTTTTCTGCAGGACATTCTGGACGAATCCTTCGGGGCTGGAACGACGCGTGTCATCTGCCCGATCACCGATGCCTTCGTGCGCCATCACGGCGCCCTGGGCGGTTTCGTGCGGGTGTGGTGCTTGGACGAGGCGGTCACGGCGGAGGCAGTGATCGATTGCGTACGCAAAATTCCTGGCGTGGCCGAGGCGCTCGACCGGGCAGCAGTCTGCGCGCGCTTTAACCTGCCGCCCGACCGCGAGGGCGACGTGGCCGTACTTGCCGAGGCTGACGTGGTGATCGGCGCTGCGGCGGCGGAGCACGATCTCAGCGCCCTGCGCGATGCGCGTTTGCGTAGCCATGGCGGGCTGTCCGAAGCGCGTGTGCCGTTCATCATCAATACCCCCCTGAACGATGACTATGCCGCGCGTGCGGCGCGCGGATTGAAGAGTTATCAGATCTTCGATTTCGCCATTAACGGAACCCGTCGAGATGCCTGAGTCGTTTCATCCCTGCGGCGTGATTCCCAAAAAAGCCCGAGTTGCCGTCTTTGATACGCCGAACGGCGCCTTTCGTCTGGCCGATTATCCTCTGCGCCTTCCGGAACCGGACGAGGTGCTGGTACGCGTACGCATGTCCACCATTTGCCGCTCCGACATCCATTCCTGGCAGGGGCATCGTCCCAGCCCGTGTCCCGGATTGCTCGGCCACGAAATCGTCGGCACCATTGCGGCGCTTGGCGCCAGAGTGACGCGCGATCTGCGCGACTACCCACTGGCGGTCGGCGATCGCATCACGTGGAGCGAGTATTTCGTTCCCGGCCGCAATGTCATGCGCGATATCCACGATCTGCCGCAGAAGTCGCCGGGTGTAGACAAGTACGGCCACATGTCGGCCGACGAGCCGCCGCATCACCACGGGGGCTTTGCCGAGTTCTGTTACATCCTGCCGGATTCGTGGATTCTGCGTTTGCCCGATATCCTGAGCGACGAGGAAGCGACGCCGATCAATTGCGGCGTGGCGACGATGTGTGCAGTGATCGAGGCGGCCGATATCCGTTTCGGTGACACGGTCGTCATCCAGGGGCTCGGCTTGCTCGGGCTTTATGGCGCCGCGATGGCCAAGGCGCGTGGCGCCAGTTATGTGATCGGGATCGACGGCGTGGCCGGTCGTCGGGAACTGGCGATGCGCTTCGGCGTGGACAAGGCGCTTGATGCCGGAGATCCGGACGCAATCGCGCCGCTGTGCAAATCGGGTATCGCTGACGTGGTGATCGAAGTCTGCGGCAGGCCGGCGGTGATTCCCGATGGCATGGCCATGCTGCGCACGGGCGGGCGTTACGTGCTGGCCGGCGTCGTCAATCCCTCGGCGATGGTCACGCTGGACGCCAACCAGATCCTGAAAAAATACCTGACCCTGAAGGGGGTACATAACTACCACCCGCGCCATCTGCTGCAAGCCATGGAATTCGTGCTGGCCAATCGCGAGCGCTTCCCGCTGCGCAGCCTGGTTGATGGCAAATACCCGCTAACCGAAGTCGGCCAGGCCATGGCTGACGCAGCGAACCATCGCGTACTGCGCGCAGCCATCGTTCCCTGAATCAATCCATTTCTCCGGAGAAAAACATGTCTGATCCCATCCTGCTCACGCCCGGGCCGCTGACCACCAGCGCGGCCACCAAATCCGCCATGCTGCACGACTGGGGATCGTGGGACACAGCGTTCAACGCAATGACCGCTTCCGTTTGCCGCGATCTCGTCGACATCGTGCATGGCGCGGAAACGCACGTCTGTGTCCCATTGCAGGGGAGCGGCACGTTTTCCGTCGAAGCCGCGCTGGGTACCCTGGTGCCGCGCCACGGCAAGGTTTTGGTGCCAAACAATGGAGCCTACTGCCAGCGCATCGTGCGCATTCTCGGTTATCTCTGCCGGGAGGTCGTTGTGCTCGACCTGCGCGAGGATGAAGTCGCCGATCCGGTGCGCGTCGAAGCCGCGCTGGCGGCCGATCCCGCCATCACCCATGTGGCGCTGGTGCATTGCGAGACCGGGACGGGCATCCTCAATCCATTGCCCGAGATCGCCGCTGCCGTTGCCCGCCAGGGGCGGGGGCTGATCGTCGATGCGATGAGCTCCTTTGGCGTCATACCGATCGATGCCCGCTCGATACATTTCGACGCGGTAATAGCAGCCTCGGGGAAATGCCTGGAAGGCGTTCCGGGCATGGGGTTTGTGATCGTGCGGCGCAATATGCTGGAAGCTTCTGCCGGCAACTGCCATTCCCTGGCCATGGACCTTCACGACCAGTGGAGCTACATGCAGAAGTCCGGCCAATGGCGTTTCACCCCGCCGACTCACGTGGTTGCCGCTCTTCGCCAGGCGCTCGATCAGTACCGCGACGAGGGCGGGCAACCCGCGCGCCTGCAGCGCTATCGGGAGAACTGCGCGGCGCTGGTGGGAGGTATGCGCGAATTGGGCCTGCGAACCTTCCTCGACGATGGTGTCCAGGCGCCGGTCATCGTGACCTTTCACGCGCCAAGCGATCCGGCTTACCTTTTTTCCGAGTTCTACCGGCGTGTGCGCGAACGGGGGTTCATCCTCTATCCGGGAAAACTGACACAGGTCGAAACGTTCCGCGTCGGTTGCATCGGGGCCATTGACGCGTCAATGATGCAGCGCGCGGTCGGAGGGATAGCAACCGCCTTGGCGGACATGCGTCTCAGCGAGGGTGCCTTTGACAGTGTATGTGCGTGACAGCCGCCAACAGGAGATCGTTCACCTCCGGATGTCCGCTTTACTGATGTACCTGCGTAAACTGGTTTTGCAGGAAATGGACGACGGCCTTGCGCAAGTCTGATCGCTTCATCCACCGATAGGTGGCCTCTGCGGCGTAGGGGGCCGCCGCCGTGATGGCGAGCAGTGCATTAAGGTTGTCCAGTTCCATGATGATCTCCGGGCACAGGGTTCATCGAACGAACAGACGGTGGTTTTTAAACACCGAGACGCAAAAATCCGTCCATTCGCTGGTTCAGACAGTGACCGTGTTTTTTTGTTCCGCTATTGCGACTAGAACTCTAACCGCTCGCCGCGCTGTGGCAGATGTATGTTCGTCCAACCCAGCTGGTCCTTGATCGCCTGGGCGAAGGTCGCCGACGCCGCAGCTTCGCCATGGACCAGGAAAGTTTTCCCCGGAGGTTTGTGGAAGCCACGCAACCAGTTCAGCAACGCGCCTTGGTCGGCGTGCGCCGAGAGGCCGCCAACAGTGTAGATGCGCGCCCGCACCGGGACAGGTTCCCCGAAGATCTTTACGCTGCGTGCTCCGTCGACGATCCTCCGCCCTAGCGTGCCGGCCGCCTGGAACCCGGCGATGAGGATGCTGCATTCGCTGCGCGGGAGGTTCTCGCGCAGGTGGTACTTGATGCGTCCGGCTTCGCACATGCCGCTGGCCGAGATGATGACCGCGCCCGTGCGTATTTCGTTCAGGGCCTTTGAGCGTTCGACGTCGGCGACAAACTCGATCTTCATTTTTTCCGGATGTGCCTGCTGCCAGGCGATCAGTTCGCGCGTCTCGCTGTCGAGCAACTCCGGATGCGCCAGGGTGATGCGCGTGGCTTCGTTGGCCATTGGCGAGTCGACATAGACCTTGAGCGGCGACAGGCGCCCACGCTTCACCAGGTCGGTCAGGATGTAGAGGATTTCCTGTGTACGTCCCACGGCAAAGGACGGGATGATAAGGTTGCCGTGACAGGCTTGGGTGCGTTCCAAGGCGGCGACGATTTCGTCTTCGGTTTCCGGCATGGACCGATGCTGGCGATCGCCGTAAGTCGATTCGACCAGCAGGACGTCAGCTTCCGGGATAACCTTTTCCGGATCACGCAGGACCGGGCGGCTATACATGCCAAGATCTCCGGAGAAAACCAATTTGCGTGGGCGGCCGCTGCCGCTGACGGTGACGTCCAGCCACGCCGAGCCGAGGATGTGTCCCGCGTCGTGGAAACGGACCTGGACGTCCGCCGCCGGCGAGATGGTTTCACCGTAACGTGTTGGCTTGAGCAATTTGAGCGCCGTGTGTGCTTCTGCCACCGTGTACAGCGGCGCCTGAATGCCGCGCTCGACCTTGCCGCCGCGCCGCCGGTGGCGCAACTGCCATTCCGATTCCTTTTCCTGAATATGAGCGCTGTCGGGCAAGAGCACCCCAAGCAGGTCGATGCTGGCGGGCGTGGCGTAGATCGGGCCACGGTAGCCGAGTACGGCCAGGCGGGGCAGTAATCCGGAGTGGTCGATATGCGCGTGGGTCAGCAGTACGAAGTCGATGTTGCGCACGTCGCCATCGAATTTCAGGGCGTTCAGGTTCTTCGTGCGGGCCTCGGGGCCACCCTGGAACATGCCGCAATCGACTAGAAAACGGGTGTTCCCTGTCTCGACCAGTGTGCAGGAACCTGTCACTTCCCCCGCGGCGCCGAAGAAACCGAGTCTCATGATTACTGCCTCCTTGTGTCGTTGGGCATGCCTGCCGGGAAATGGTTCTTCAGGCTCGGTTGTTTGCTGCCCACTGTTGCCAGCGCCAGGAGTCGCGGCACATTTCGTCGAGCCCTCGCTCGGCTTGCCAGCCGAGAAGCTCCTTCGCCAGCGTCGGGTCGGCGTAGCACTGGGCCACGTCGCCCGGGCGACGCGGCGCGATCCGGTAGGGCACCGGGTGGCCGCTGGCTTTCTCGAAGGCGCGTATCACGTCGAGCACGCTGTAGCCCTGGCCGGTGCCGAGGTTGACGGTCATCACGCCGGGTTTGTCGGAGAGTGCACCGAGCGCTGCCAGATGACCACGCGCCAGGTCGACGACGTGGATGTAGTCGCGTACGCCGGTCCCGTCCGGTGTCGGGTAGTCGTCGCCAAACACCGAAAGCTGCTGCAGTTTGCCGGCCGCGACCTGGGTGATGTAGGGCATCAGGTTGTTCGGGATGCCGTTCGGGTCCTCCCCGATGATCCCTGATTCATGTGCGCCGACAGGATTGAAGTAACGCAGCAGGGCGATCTTCCAGTTTTCGTCAGAACGCCACAGGTCGCGCAGGATTTCTTCCAGGATCAGCTTGGAGCGCCCATACGGGTTGGTGGCAGAAAGCGGAAAATCTTCGCGAATCGGCACGCTGTGCGGATCGCCGTAAACGGTGGCCGAGGAGGAAAATACCAGCGTCTTTACCCCCGATTCGGCCATCACCTCGAACAGGGTGATGCTGCCGGACACGTTGTTGTCGTAATAGCGCAACGGCTGGGAAACGGATTCGCCGACAGCCTTGAGTCCGGCAAAGTGGATCACCGCGTCGATCGCATGCTGGCGGAAGACGTCCCGCAGCGCACCGTGGTCGCGGATGTCGACTTCCATGAATGGAATCTTGCGGCCGCTGATGTGCTCGACCCGGCCTAGCACGGCCGGCTTGCTGTTCGAGAAATTGTCGATGACCACCAGGTTGTGGCCGGCGGCCAGGAGTTCAACGCAGGTATGCGAGCCGATGTAGCCGGCGCCGCCGGTGACGAGAATGTTATGCATGGTTTTTCGTTGGAGAAGTCGAGTGTTTTCAGTTGTTTTCATCGTCGCCGTTGATCCAGCGCAGCGATTCTGTCAGGCAGCGATTCAGCATGCTCCTGTCCAGGCCGGTGCCCAGGAAACCGGCCAGTATTTCGTCGCATCCGTCTACATCTTCTGCATCGTAGCATTCGATCAACATGAGCATCTTGCCAAGTGTTCCCTGATAGGACTGCAATGCGGCAACGATTTCCTGCTCCAAGGCAATTTGCTCAAAGATCTCGTGCATCGGCATGCCCAGGGCCGTCGGCATCATCGACATGATGCCGGTAATGAACGCCTGGCCGGCGAGTGTCGCGTCGCGCGGGCGCAGGTGGCCGACCAGTAACTCCAGCATGCGTCCCCGCAATGCGGCGACCTGAAGCAGCGGCGTACGGCTGGCGTCGGGGACCTTTCCGGCGGGAGTCATCAATAGCAACTGCAGCCAGCGCTGCAACTGGCGCCGGCCAAGTACGGTGATGGCCTGGCGCAAGGAGCTGATGCGCCGTGAGAAGTTATAGGCGACCGAGTTGACGATGCTTAAAAGATTGACTGCGAGCGCCGGGTCGCGCTTGATTCCTTCCTCGATCTTGACCGTATCGGCGTCGCGGGCGGCGAGGTTGATTAACTGGATGATTGTGGTTTGTGAAGCTGTCAGGCGACGCCCGCTGACGATCTCCGGCCGGGCGAAGTGGTAGCCTTGGAAAAGCTGGAAGCCGGCGTCGCGGCAGCGGGCGAAATCCTCTTGGGTTTCCACGCCCTGGGCGAGCAACTTGAGCGGTAGTCGTGCCAGCGGGCCGGCGAGTTCAAGCAGTTGTCTGGAGTCTTTGCCCCGGGTGTCGATCTTGATGAAATCGACCATGGTCAAGAGCGGCGAGCTCTGTTCGTCGAGCCCGGCATAATCGGCGAGCGCCAGGGAGTACCGCCTTTCGCGCAGGGCTCGGCAGCGTTCCAGCATGCGCTCGTCGGGAATGCGATCCACCAGGAGTTGGAGTACGACTCCTTCAGCCGGTAGTGCTTCGATCGCATCGTCGTGCAGAAAGTCCCGATCGATGCGCAGGAATGCCTTGTGCCGCCCGAGTGCGCTGCGAATGCCCAACTCGGCGTAGGCGCCGCAAACCAGTATCGCGGCATTCGCCGGATTGTTCCCTGTTCCCTCGGCGTGTCCTGCCGGTTGCAGCAGCAATTCGTAGCCGACCAGTTCCTGCTGCAGATCCAGAACGGGCTGTCGGCGAAGGTAGGTTTCGTTAAGGACGGTTTCACTCATGGAGGTCATCCCCACCCAAGCGGCAGCTACAAGTCATCGGTTTTTTCACGGCCGAGGTTGTTTGCCCAATACAGTGACTGTGCCAGGCACTCTTCCAGGAATTCAAGGCTGATTCCCGGCACGCGCTGCAGGGCCTCGTCCAGGATCGCCGGATCGGTCTGCTCGGTGGCTTCGGCGAGTTGCAGCAGCTGGCCGTGTTGTCCCGTTCGTTCGACCAGCGCCAGCTTGACCCGCTGCGCAACCGGCAGTTGCGCCAGGATTTCTTCCATGGGGACGGCGAGCAGCGCAGGCATCAACGACATGATCCCGACCATGAAGCCCTGATCGGCAAATTCGCGGTTTCGCGGTGCCAGCCGGTCAGCCAGCAGTTCCATCAGGCGGCCCCGGGTCGCGGCGAGCTGCAGCAATGGGTTATCGCCCTGGCCGCCTCCCTTGGGGTTCGTGTAGATCAGCAGTTGCAGCCAGCGCTGCAACTGCCGGCGGCCGAGAATGGTGATGGCGTGGCGCAGGGAGGTGATGCGGGTCGTCAGTCCGCTACCGACCGAATTGGTCAGTCGCAGCATGTTGACCGTCAGGCCCGGTTCAAGCTTGAAGGCGTTCTCGATCTCGTGGGTCTCCGCATCCTGCAGCACGAGTCCGAGCAGGCGCAGCAGTGCGATTTGCGATGGGTTGAGTTTCTTGCCGACGATGATCGCCGGCTTGGCAAAATAATAGCCCTGGAACAGTTCGAAACCCAGGCGCTTGCACAGATCGACCTGCTCGGCCGATTCGACCTTCTCGGCCAGCAGTTTCTTGCCGAATGGCTTGAGTTGCCGGACCAGTCCGGTCAGTTGGTCGGCATCCAGGCCCAGGACATCGACCTTGATGATTTCGGCGAGTTGAAGCAATGGGCGATAGGCTTCGTCAATCTTGATTACATCGTCGATGGCGAGCGAGAAGCCTTTTTCGCGGAGCTGCTGGCAGCGAGCAATCACTTCCGGCGTGGGTTGCACCGTTTCCAGAATCTCCAGTACGACGACCTTGGGCGGGAGGGCTTCAATCAAGTCGTTGAACAGGAATTCCTGGTCGACGTTGATATAGCCGCGGTAGGGACCCAGGGCTTCGTTGGCACTGAGTTCGGTGAAGGCGTTGGCGATGACGGTGGCCGTGGCCTGCGATGGATCGACGATCTCCGCGCGGTTGCTGGTGAAAATCGGCCCATCGCGAAAAAGCAGTTCATAAGCCAGCAATTGCTGCTCGCGCCCCAGGATTGGTTGGCGTCCAAGGAATATCTGTGAACTGTGAGTTTCGGACATGTCTTGTCAGGTGCCTTCGGTCGGTGATCGATGGCGAGTTATTGTATAGAGGTTCGCCCGGCTACAGTGATTGGGGATGCCTTCAGGTCTCGCGCGCGAGACTGTTGGCCCACGTGAGCGCTCGCGTCAGGCAACTGTTGGCGTAGCTTGCATCGATCTCCGGCAGGCGTTCGAGCATTTCGCCAGCCTTCTCGCGATCTTCGTTTTCCAGCGATTCGATGAGGCTTAGCAAATCTCCCAGCACGCCGGACCGCTCGCCGAGCGCGTCGTGGACTGGCCTGGCGAGCGGAAGCTGGCCGAGTATGTCGCTCATGGCCGTGCCGATCAACGTCGGCATCAACGAAAGGATCCCGACCATGAAGGCCTGGTCGATCAGGTCGCGGCCGCCTTGTTTGACGGCTGGGGTTTTGTCCACCAGAAGCTCCATCAGCCGGCCGCGTGTCGCTGCCAGTTGCAGCAAGGGGTTGACTACCGGAGCAGAACTTGTTGCGCCGCTGTACAGGAGCAACTGCAGCCAGCGCAGCAACTGGCGCCGCCCGAGAATGGTGATGGCGTGGCGCAGCGAGGTGATCTTTGTAGGCAGGCCGCTGCCAGCCGAATTTGTCAGGCGCAGCAGGTTGAGCGTGAGTACCGGTTCCTGCTTGAATACTTTCTCGATTTCGGCGGTGTCGGCATCCTGGCTGATCAAGCCAAGCAGGCGCAACAGCGCCATTTCCGAACTCTGCAGACGCTTGCCCTTGATGACCGTCGGGCGGGCGAAGTAATAGCCCTGGAAGAGGTCGAAGCCGAGTTCGTGGCAAAGCTTCATCTGTTCATTGCTCTCGACCTTTTCGGCCAGCAAGGTCTTGCGCAAGTGTTTCAACGACGGTGTCAGTTGTTTCAGGCGTTCCGGTTCGACACGGCTGACGTCGACCTTGATGACCTCGGCGATCCGGAGCAGCGGCTTATTGTCGAGATCGAGCGACTCCGGGCGCACGTGCGTGGCCAGGATGAAGCCGGACTGACGCAACTGCTCGCAGCGGGCAATCATGTCCGGCGTCTGGGCCACCGTGTCGAGGATTTCCAGCACGACCGTATGCGGCGGCAGCGCGTTGATCAGGTCGCTGAACAGCAGGCCTTCGTCGACCTTGATGAATCCTTGGTAAGGCCCGAGTGCATCGGCCAGCGAGAATTCTGTGAAGGCATTGATGATGACGGTGGCCGTGGCCTGGTTGCCGTCGATGAAGCTGGCGAAGTTTCCCTTCTCCGCGCCGCTACTGCGAAAGAGCAGTTCGTAGGCGAATAACTGCTGATGGCGATCAAGTATGGGCTGTCGGCCGAGAAAAACGTCCTGCAAATCGTTGTCTGGCATGATGGTTCCCTTTCGGCGGTCGGTCATGACCAAATCATGAGTATCGAATCTAATCTTAGCACCGTGTGTGGAGAAAGCTGCGGCTCAAATGAGTCCGCTCCCGTCATGGCGCCGTTGATGAATGCAACTAAAGCGCCCGATCAGATCGGCGTTCATTGAGGCCGTTCAAGGTGATCGGCGGCAGCAATCTTGCCGTGTATGAAGAAGTGCAGCAGTCGTTGTGGGAGCCAATCAAGACAACCGGGAAAAGGGGCGGTGACGAATCCGACGTGGCCCCCTTCGCAGGTATATTCGAGCTCGACGGCGCTTGATATTTGCTGCTTCTCCGGCAAGACTCCGTCCGGCATGAACGGATCGTTGCGTGCGTTGATAAGCAGCGTCGGTACGCGGATGCCTCCCAGCCAGGGTTTACTGGAAGAGCGACGCCAGTAGTCCGCTGCGCTGGCGAAACCGTGCAGCGGGGCAGTGACGATGTCGTCGAATTCGTAGAGTGTGCCGGCGCTGCGCATCCTCCGTTCGTCGAACAGTCCAGGGTGGTGCCGGAGTTTCTCGTCGGCGAAGTGTTTGAGCGTGCGCAGGAAGTGTTGGGTGTAGATGCGGTTGAATCCGTGTGCCAGATGGTGGCCGCAAGCGCTCATGTCGAAGGGGCAACTGACTGCCGCGGCTGCCAGGAGAATGTCGTTGGCCGCGGATTCCCGTTCACCCAGCCATTTGAGCAGGGCATTGCCTCCAAGGGAAACACCGACGGCGTAGAGCGGCCGATCGGGATAGATCGCTTTGAACCGGTGCAGGATCCAGTCGATCTCGTCACTGTCGCCGGAATGGTAGGCGCGCGGCAGCCGGTTCAGCTCACCCGAGCAGCCGCGGAAATGCACGACCACGCCGCATCGACCGATAGCCCGCAGGGCTTGCATGAGGGCTTTCGCGTAATGGCTCTGCGAACTGCCTTCGAGTCCATGAAACAGAACGACGACAGGGTCGTCATTGGCTGATGGCATCGACGCGGTGTTCCAGTCGAGATCGATGAAGTCGCCATCGGGTGACTCCCAGCGCTCGCGCCGGTACGGCAGCGGATCGAGCGGGAGAAACCGCGGATAGATGGTCTGGGCGTGGCCGCCAGGGAGCCAGCCCGGGGCGCGGTAGGGGGTCACGGTGTGGTCAGTGCAGGGTGTGCTTCTGCCCGTCTTGGGGATCGTCGTCATTGTCTGCCGCTTCCGCCGCCGCGGAAGTGTGGCGTGAAAGCAGCCGCCAGCCGTTGGCGCCTCGGATGAAGACGTTGGTCGTCAGCATCGGGCCGTGTACCGTCTGGTCCTTTTCCAGAAACAGCGTTTCCACGACGCTATGCACCGAGATGAGCAAACTCTCCCAGCGCACCTTGCTGCGGATGTGCACGGAAAAGCGCGGATTGCTCTCGAAAATGGAGCGCCAGCTTTCGCGGATTGCCGTGTGTCCGTCCATGCGCTGGCCAGTGGGATGGATGCAGACGATTTCTTCGTCCTCAGACCAGGTGGCCATCAGCGCGTCCAGGTCGCCGCGCCCGATGGCGTCGTAGAAGGCTTCCTCGGCATCTTCGGCAGTGGTGTAGATGGTGCTCATGACGCGTCTCCACTTGTGCAATCCAGGCAGGCATCCAATACCCGTCGCGGTTCAAGCTGGTTCAGGCAGTCCAGATGACCGAGCGGACATTCGCGCTTGAAGCACGGGCTGCAGTCCAGGTTCAGGCTGAGGATTGTCGCGCGATCGGACAACGGTGGCGTAAAACCTGGCGAGGACGATCCATAAACCGCCACCAGCGGCCGGCCGAGCGCTGCGGCGACGTGCATCAGTCCGGAGTCGTTGCATACCACGAAGCTTGACGCGGCGATGAGGTCGATCGCTTGCGACAGCGATGTTTCGCCGCAGAAATTGCGCGGTGTCGCGGTGGTCGACAGACTCACGATTTCTTCGCCCACCGGCCAGTCCTTCGGCGAGCCCAGTAGCCAGACGGCGCAGCCGCGTCGTGCCAGTTCATCAGCGAGCGCGGCGAAGTGGCGTGCCGGCCAGCGCTTGGCCGGGCCATATTCGGCGCCGGGGCAGAAGACGGCGACGCGTTGCGGGCGATCGATGCCGAGCTTGATCAGTGTCTCGGCTTGCTGCTCTGGGCTAGACGTCAGGCGGGGATACTCGACCGGGCGTTCCAGCGGCGAACCCGGTGCTTGTGCCAATTGGGCGAAGCGCTCGGCCATTTGCGGCAACGCCACTTTATCCAGCACGTGCCGCCGGTTGATCAGGCCGTAGCGCGATTCGCCGGTGAAACCGATGCGTTCGGGGATGCCGGCGAGGAACGGGATCAGCGCCGACTTGAGCGAGTTGGGCAGGACGTAGGCTTGGCGGTAACCGCGCTGCGCCACCAGCCGAGCCAGGTCGTAGCGGGCCTTGAACGACAGTTCGCCGTGCGCGAACGGGTTGTCGATGATCTCCCCGATTTCAGGCATGCGGCGCAGTACGGGGGCAACCCACGGAGGCGCCAGGGCATCGAGCTGCAAGCCGGGGATGGCGCGGTGCAGGCGCATGAACAGCGGGTGCGCCATGACCGTGTCGCCGATCCACGCGGGGGCGACAACCAGAGCGCGTGTAACGCCTTCAGGCATTCAATGCCCCTTCGGGGGTTCGCCCTGAAGGACGTAGCGCGTGCCACAGTAAGGGCAAACCGCCTCGCCGGTGTGCACAACGTCGAGGAACACGCGCGGATGCTGGTTCCACGCGGTGGCACCGGCGGGGGGGCAGTGCAGGGGCAGGTCATGGGCGGTGACTTCGACTGTCTTCTTGTCGGTCATGGTGGTTTCCGGGCGATGGGTGAGCGGGCGTTTGTCATGTTGGATGGCCGTGAGCGGAAGGCCGCGGCGGCCGTGTTCCCGACTGGTTCAGGCTTCGGAACAGACCGAAATTCTAGCCGATTTCCGGGTGCGGGTTGGCGGTAAAATAGCCGCTTTGCAGAATCCAAGGCATACGCATGATCTGGAAACCCAATGTCACGGTCGCCGCCATCATCGAGCGCGACGGCAAGTTCCTGCTGGTCGAGGAAGAAACCGACGAAGGCATTCGCTTCAACCAGCCGGCCGGCCACCTGGAGTGCGAAGAGGCGTTGACCGATGCCGTTGTCCGCGAGGCGCTGGAGGAAACGGGATATACGTTCGCGCCGCGCTTTCTGGTTGGCGTCTATAACTGGCGTCACCCGAGCAAGGACATCACCTACCTGCGCTTTGCCTTCGGTGGCGACATCGTCGGGCACGATGCCCAGCGCAAGCTGGATGCGGGGATCATCGGCGCACGCTGGCTGTCGCTGGACGAGATTTGCGCCAACGCCGACCAGCACCGCAGTCCGCTGATCCTGCGCTGCATCGAAGATTGGCAGGCCGGGAAGCGTTATCCGCTGGAATTGATCACCCATTACGCGTGATGAGCCGGTTCCTGCGCCTGCTTCTGGGCTCTTCCTTGCTGTACTGCGCTCTTGCCGCCGGATCGGTCGAGCGGGTTTCTGTCTGCTTCAACTATGGCTGCCTGAGCCAGGCCGAGGTGGAATTCTCTGATGGCCAGTTGGGCGAGTTGAAGGAGCTCCTGGCACACGCCGCATCACCTGCCGAGGAACGCGAGGCTATTGCCGAAGCCGTCGGCCGCTTGCTTGGCTGGGCCGGCCAGCAGTCGCCGATCGCGGCCGACCGGGGCGGCAACTATGCAGACGATGCTGTCTATGGCCGGATGGACTGCATTGACCATTCGAGGACCACGACGCGTCTGTTGCAATTGATCGAGAGGCAGGGCTGGCTGCGTTTTCATCGGGTGCTGGAGCCGGCGTTGCGCGTGCGCTTTTTGATGTTCCAGCATTATTCCGCGCAGATCGAGGAAATCGGGCCGTCGGAAACCGAAGTCATGCCCGAGCGCTTCGTCGTGGATAGTTGGTTTTTTGACAATGGCCATCCGGCCGCGGTGATGCCGCTGGCCGCGTGGATGGCCGGAGAGGGTCCGGATGTCGACTATTGAAAACAAGGGCAAGACGGTGGTCGTCGGCCTGTCCGGCGGCGTCGATTCGTCGGTGGCGGCGCTGCTCCTGAAACAGCAGGGCTGGAACGTGATCGGCCTGTTCATGAAGAACTGGGAAGACGACGATGATGACGAATACTGCTCCTCGCGCCAGGATCTGATCGACGTGATGAGCGTGGCCGACACGATCGGCATCGACGTCGAGGTAGTGAATTTCGCTAAGGAATACCGGGAGCGTGTGTTCTCCATCTTCCTCAAGGAGTACCAGGCTGGCCGCACGCCAAACCCGGACGTGCTGTGCAACTCCGAGATCAAGTTCAAGGCCTTTCTTGACCACGCCCTGCGGATGGGGGCGGACCGCATTGCTACCGGGCACTACGCCGGCGTTCGTGAGTTCGACGGCACCTTCCAGCTGCTCAAGGCAGAGGACGGCACCAAGGACCAGAGCTATTTCCTGCACCGCCTCAATCAGCAGCAGTTGTCGAAGACGCTGTTCCCTCTGGCTGACCTCTACAAGCGCGATGTGCGCAAAATGGCCGAGGACGCCGGGCTGCACGTGGCCGTGAAAAAGGATTCCACCGGCATCTGCTTCATCGGCGAACGGCCGTTCAAGGAATTCCTTATGCGTTATCTGCCGCCGAAGAAAGGCGAAATCCGCTGCCTGGACGATGACCGGGTGATGGGCGAGCACGATGGGCTGACCTACCACACGCTGGGCCAGCGCAAGGGCCTGCAGATCGGTGGCGTCAAGGGCGGCAAGGGCAGCGACTCCGGCGAACACGAAGCGTGGTTCGTGGCGAAGAAGGACATGGCGCGCAACATCCTCTACGTGGTGCAGGGACACGACCATCCAGCACTGCTGTCGGAGGAACTTAAGGCCGATCAGCTCGCGTGGATTTCAGGAAAACCTCCGCATACCCATTGGGTGTACGGCGCCAAGACCCGCTACCGCCAGGCCGATGCGCCGTGCGAGATCGAACGCATCGGCGCCGACGGCTGCCAGGTTCGCTTCGCGTCGCCGCAATGGGCGGTGACGCCCGGCCAGTCGGTGGTGGTGTATGAGAGCCGGGTGTGTCTTGGTGGCGGGGTGATCCTTTGAGCGAAAAAGAATAGGTCGGAGAATAGGTCGGGTTGGCGCATCGTACCCCGATCGCAAGGTCAAACTGGTCGAATGACCTGATGTTCGGCTTTTCGGACGGTTCCCGAAACTTTGCTTGAAGTCCGGTCTATCCCCTATCTCAAAAAAAGACATGACAAACCTTCCTCGTCCCGATTTCCGCTCCCCCGCCTTCCTGCGCCAGCATATCGCCTGGATCATGGATTTCTACGCCGACCGGGCGATCGACCCGAGCGGTGGTATGTACCACTTCTTCCTCGACGACGGTACGGTGTATGACGTGCGTACGCGCCACCTCGTCAGCGCCACTCGTTTTGTGATCACCCATGCCATGCTCTTTCAGTTGACCGGCGAGGAGCGCTTCCGCCGGGGTGTGCGCCATGGGGTCGATTTCCTGCGCCAGGCGTTTCTCGATCGGGCAACTGGCGGCTACGCCTGGCTGATCGACTGGTACGAGGGCCGGGCTACGGTGCTCGACGCCACGCGCCATTGCTACGGCATGGCCTTCGCTGTCCTGGCTTACGCGCACGCCCTGAAAAGTGGTGTCGAGGAGGCGCGCGGCTGGCTGGCCGAGACCTTCGACACGGCCGAGCAACGCTTCTGGCAGCCTGAATTCGGCCTCTATGCCGACGAGGCTGCGGCGGACTGGACGCTCTTGCCGTACCGCGGACAGAACGCCAACATGCACGCCTGCGAAGCGATGATCTATGCCTACGCCGCGACCGGCGAGCGCCGCTACATCGAGCGCGCCGAGACTCTGGCGCACAACATCACCTGCCGGCAGGCGGCGCTCGCCGACGGTCTTGTCTGGGAACACTATCATGCCGATTGGACCATCGACTGGGAGTACAACCGGCACGACAAGGCCAACATCTTCCGCCCTTGGGGTTTCCAGCCCGGGCATCAGACCGAATGGGCCAAGCTGCTGCTGCAGCTTGACGCGCACCTGCCCGCCGACTGGCACCTGCCGCGTGCCGAGGCGCTGTTCGCGGCGGCGGTTAGCCGTGCATGGGACGACCGGCACGGTGGCTTGCACTACGGCTTCGCGCCGGACGGCAGCATCTGCGATGGCGACAAATACCACTGGGTGCAGGCCGAAGCGTTCGCCGCGTCGGCGCTGCTGGCACAGCGTACCGGCAAGGCGGAATACTGGGTATGGTACGACCGAATCTGGGACTACTGCTGGCGGTACTTCGTCGATCACCATAACGGCGCCTGGTTCCGCATCCTTGATCCCGCCAACCTCAATCACACGCGCGAGAAGAGTCCCGCCGGCAAGGTCGATTACCACGACATCGGCGCCAGCTTTGATGTGCTGCGCGCCATGGGCGAACTGAAGAAAGGCGTGTAATGAGCGACTTCCCCCAATTCATTTCCTTTGGCGAAGCGCTGACCGACCTGATCCGCCGGGAGGTGGATATCTGGGTAAGCGTGCCGGGCGGGGCACCGTGGAACATGGCGCGGGTGATGGCCTGCTTCGGTGTGCGGAGCGCCTTCGGTGGCGCGATCAGTTGCGACTGCTTCGGCGACGTGCTATGGCAGGCCAGTGAACAGTCCGGGCTTGACCTACGCTTCCTGCAGCGCCTGGCCAAATCCCCGCTGCTGGCCATCGTGCATGAGACGCATCCGCCGAAATACTTCTTCGTTGGCGACGACAGCGCCGATCTGCACTTCGACGTTTCCGCCCTGCCGGAAGGATGGGACAGCGCCGTGCGCTGGGCCAACTTCGGTTGCATCAGCCTGGTGAGACAGCCACTTGCCGGGCGACTCGTCAGCCTAGCCGAGCGTCTGCATGCGCAAGGTGTGCGCATCAGCTACGATCCCAATTACCGCGCCGTGATGGACGAGAGCTACGATCCTGTCCTCAAGCGCATGATGGCCATTGCCGACCTCGTCAAGGTATCTGAGGAAGACTTGCGAGGCCTCTTTCGCACTGCCGACGAGGATAGCGCCTTCGAGCATTTGCGCGCCATGAATCCGCAGGTGCCGATTCTTTATACCCGGGGCGGCGAGGGGGCCGCGCTGTTCGCGGACGGGAAAGTCTGGCGCGCCGTGCCGCCGGAAATCCAGGTGGTCGATACCGTCGGTGCAGGCGACTGCAGCCTGGCCGGCCTGTTGAGCAGCCTGTTGCGCCATCCCGAACGCGGCTGGGATGCCCACCTGCGCGCGTCGGTCGCAGCGGGAACCGGCGCCTGCCTGGCTGCGGGAGCGACCCTGCCGTCGGAGAAGTTGCTGGAGAGCTTGGCCAGCGACGTGAGAATCAGCGAAGGGTGAACGACCGAAGGGCCGCTTTCGCGGCCCTTCGGGGTGCCTCACGCTTTGTCAGCCCTTCGGCGCCGACTCGGCGAAGGCGGGCCGTTGCATCAGTTTGTCGTGCAGGCGGCCGAGATTGGGATGCTTGGCACGCCAGTCGATTTCCGGGAAGCGGAACGCCAGGTAGCCCAAAGCGCACCCGACGCAGATGTCGGCCATGGTGAAGTGCGTGCCCATGCACCAGGGGCTTTCGCCCAGTTGTTCGGCCATGTAGTCGATTCCGCGGATGATCTTGTCCTGCTGGCGGGCGATCCAGTCGGCACTTTGTTGGGCTTCGGGGCGTTTTCTTTCAAGAAAGACCAGTGCGGCTGCGTCGCAGATTCCATCGGCCAGGGCTTCCCAGCGCTTGACTTCGGTGCGCTCGCGGTTGGGGGCCGGCATGAGCTTGTTGTTCGGAGCGACGTTGTCAAGGTATTCGCTGATGACACGGGAGTCGAAAAGCTGCGTTTCGTCGTCGAGCGCCAAGACCGGAATCTTGCCCAGCGGATTGATGTTGGGAACATTCGTTTCCGGGGTCCAGGGAGAATCGATCTCGAATTCACATTCGATCTTCTTTTCCGCCAGCACGACGCGCACCTTGCGTACGAACGGGCTGGTCAGTGATCCGATGAGCTTCATGGGCTTCCTGCAAGTAGGTTATCGGTCTGGATTATATACCATTCGCCGCGGCTCAAATTTGCTGGAGATTTTGCCGGAAAGGTAGAATACAGACCTTCTCTCCAGCCGCTAGTTCAAAAGGTTA
>CAZCJW010000002.1:0-40494 GCA_964499185.1 uncultured Propionivibrio sp.
GATCGAGGCCATCATCAGTCCGAGAAACGCCCACAACCCTTCTCCGGGCGAAACGTGGGCCAGGTGCGACAGTTTCACGACGGCGACGATGATCGCCAGCATGAACACATCAAACATCAGCCAGTGGTTGAGACTCGAAAGAATGCGCATGAGCGGAACGAAATGCGGCACCAGCCGGCCTTTGCGCAGGGGATAGAGGATGGCAATCTGGAGCAGGAAAAGGAGCGCCGGCGCCACGATCAGAACCCCGATCACCAGGGCTGCCACACCAAACTGCCCGGCGCGCGAGAGGGCGATCGCTCCCGAAAAGAGGGAGGTTTGCGTCTGGTGGCCGCCCACCGAAAGATTCACGACCGGAAAAACGTTGGCCAAAATCAGCAGGATCAGGCCGGCCAGACTCCAGGCCACCGCATGGTCGAGGGGTTTGTCGGAATGGCGATAAAGCACGTGGTTGCAGCGCCGGCAACGAACCGTCGCCCCCGGCGCGGATTCCACCGCCCGTTGCACCAGGTCGCATTCGTGGCAGGCGACCAACGCGTGCTCGGTCTGGTGTTCGTGGGTGATCGCCATGTCGTGGTCAGTGATGAAAACGGGTCCGGTACGTTCAAAAGGTTAGTGCCTGTCAGGCAGGGCCCGCAGATTCAGACATCCCTGATTATCGCTTCGGCCTGATGAAGTAGAAAGTAGTCGTCATACCGGCGGAGGCCGGTATCCATTATCAGAGAGCAATCGCCGAATGGACCCTGGCCCTCGCCGGGGTGACGACTTCAAGCATCATCGCGCCACACCAAAACATCAAGGATTGGGGCGATCGTACACGTATCCGGCACTGCGTGAAAACAATATGCAGTGAATAGTCCGGAGATTGACACGACAACGTTGCGCCGGTGCGACGGGAACTTTCCACTTCATCGGGACGTTGGATGCGATCAGGACTTCCTGGCCCTCGGCTCAGCCGGTTCGACGATCCCCCAGTCGCCATGCTCGTACCAGTCTTCCCCGAGCAACTCAACGGGGTGCTGGGTCCGGTCGGAACCATTCCCACACCCGAGCGAATCGACCGGGCAGTATTTGTCGCAGCCCCAGCAAATCCGCTCAGGATGCTTTGGATGCAAGGGGAATTTCTTGGCCATGGCCAGCAATCAGTCCTTTCGAATTCGGCGTGCCGTCATGGCGCGACTCAGGTCTTCAACATCCTGGGGCGTCAGCAGCTTCCGCGCCAGTAGCAGGAGATCCCTGTTTTCCTTTTCGATGTGCTGGCGGTACAGCGTCGCCATCAGTCGCACCGACTCCTGTTCCAGAACGTCGCTCGAACCGTCGGCGATCGGCACCAGTTGCCGACGTATGGCTCCCACGGCGCTCGCCATCTTTACATGGTCGGCCAGCAGATCGCTGACCAAAGAATTTACCGCCGCCTGGTCATCAGCACCCGCCCTGCTGATCAGTACGGGAAACAGATTCTGTTCTTCGTCCTCATGATGGTTCGGGCCCGCCGTGTCGAAATAGCGAAGAATCGCCCGCGCGGCCTGGCGGGACTGCTCGTCCGCGCCATGATCAGGAAGATAAGCCGACAAGCGCTCCAGCGTCTTCAATTGCGCTTCGATACGCTCATGACAGGCTTCGAGCATTTCCAGCGGCTCATCAAGGGCAGGTGCGTACGGCAAAAGGGAATTGGTCATGGTTACGGTCCAGTATGGCTCAGATTCCCCGTTCCGCGTTGAGAAAAAGTACGTTGTTTTCCAGATGGATATGCTGCATCAGGTCCTCCCGCAATCTCGCGAGGCCGGCGTAAAGCGCATTCCAGGTGTTGCAGGCATCGGCCGGCGTGGTGATATCGTCGGTCAGCGCTTCCAGCCGCGCCAACGCTTCACCGTGCTGGTCGTGTTCAAGGCGCATCAACGAAATTGGCGACCGTGCCTCGCCATCCTGTCCTGCAAGCAGCATCGGGAACAGCACCTGTTCCTCCTTCACCATATGGCTGAGCAGTTCCTGGAACATCGCTTCAAGGTGATCGGCTAATCCGGCCGGGCAGTCCGCGCGCTCGCTGTGCACCTGCTCCACGCGCCGGGCAAGGCGGATCAATTCGGGCACGTCCTGGCGGTGCTGTTCGTGAAAACGCCTCAGAATGTAGTCGATCAGTTCGCCAGGCGACGCGGAACGCCAGTCGCGACTCTGCGAATCCAGCTGTTGCAACGGCTCCAATTCGGACAAAAGGGCTTCCGGGTTCAGACCGAGCTTCTCGGCCGCTTCACGCAAACTCTTGTGTCCGCCGCAACAGAAGTCGAGTTTGTGCTGATGGAATATCCGGGTAGCGCCCGGCAATGCGCAGGCAAGTTGTCCGATCGGTTGTTCTAGCAGGCTCATGATGATGCTCCATGGGTTGAGTAAATGACAGCTGTACTATTGATGCGGCACGACGATGTTTGAACTCGTCACCCCGGCGAAGGCCGGGGTCCAGTCGGCGATTGCTCTCCGACACTGGATGCCGGCCTTCGCCGGCATGACGGGAGCTTTCTGCTTCATCGGGCCATTGCAATAGAGCAAACCGCGTGCCATGAATCAAGCAAATGATTTTTAAAATAATTTTTTCGATTACGGTATTTTTTACCTTATACTTTCGCGGTCATTAAAACCTTTAAATGGTATTTATTACCGTGATCACATCACTGCTACTGGCCGATCTGGCCACTGAACTGCCGCACACGGTTCGCCTCCAGCGCCTGGTCAACGCCATTCGCGCGCATTTCGGTTGCGGCGCGGTCGGTTTGCTGAAGATCGAAGGCGACAGCCTGCGCCCGCTGGCCGTTGACGGGCTGGGGCGGGAAACGCTCGGGCGCCGTTTTGTTGTCGCGCAACATCCCCGCCTGTCAGCCATCCTGGCCAGTCGCACGCCGGTGCGTTTTTCACCCGGCAGTTCGCTTCCTGACCCTTACGACGGGCTGCTCGACCATCACCTGGGCGAACCCTTGCCTGTGCACGATTGCATGGGAATCCGCCTGCAACAGGACGGCAAGACTTGGGGGGCGCTTACTCTGGATGCCCTCAGCGGTGAAGTCTTCGGCCAGTCTGCACAAAACGATCTGGCGCGCCTGGCGCTGATGGTCGAAACCGCCGTGCGGATGACCCGAATCGAAGAGGAAAACCGCCGCCTGCGGGCCGGACGGCTCAACCAGGAAGCCCCTTCCCCGGTCACCGGTCCGCAGGGTGACGTGGAAATCATCGGCCAAAGTCCGCAGGTGCTGGAATTGCTGAACGAACTCGACGTCGTGGCCACTTCCGAATTACCCGTGTTGCTACTGGGCGAGACGGGCGTCGGCAAGGAACTGTTTGCGCGCCATCTGCATCGCGCATCGCGCCGCGCCGGCGGCCCGCTAGTGCAAGTCAACTGCGCCGCCCTGCCCGAATCGCTGGCCGAGAGCGAACTGTTCGGGCATGTCAAGGGAGCTTTTTCCGGGGCTCAAGGGGAACGCTCCGGGCGCATCGAGGCCGCCGAAGGCGGCACGCTATTCCTGGACGAGGTTGGCGAACTGCCGCTCACCGTGCAGGCCAAATTGTTGCGTACCCTGCAGAATGGCGAAATCCAGCGCCTGGGGGCCGACCACCCGCACACGGTTGACGTCAGGATCGTCGCCGCCACCAACCGGCAGTTGCCCGAACGTGTCCGCGAGGGGCATTTCCGTGCCGATCTCTACCACCGGCTTTCCGTCTACCCGGTGCAGATACCTCCCCTGCGCGACCGCGGCAACGACGTTCTGCTTCTGGCCGGCAGCTTTCTCGAGCTCAACCGCACCCGCCTCGGCTTGCGCGGCTTGCGCCTCTCGCCGCACGCCGAAACCGCCTTGTGCGCCTACGCCTGGCCCGGAAATGTCCGCGAACTCGAACACGTTATCAGCCGCGCCGCCTTGCGCGCCATCAGTCGCGGTGCCGCACGCACCGACATCGTTACCCTGGAGCCGGAACTGCTGGACCTTGACGTGTCATTGCCCAATCTCCCTCTCACGGCTATTGCACCGCCGTCCGGCGAACGACCGAAAGCCCCGAATGCAGGGTTGAAGACGGCGGTGGAAGCCTACCAGCGACAACTCGTCCGGGACGCGCTGGCCAGTTGCGATGGCAACTGGGCCGGCGCGGCGCGCGCACTCGGCCTCGACGCCAGCAACCTGCATAAATTGTCGCGCCGACTGGGATTGAAAGACTGAGGCGAGAAGCGACCGACTGGTTTCACCGCGCTGCGTCGAAACAGCATCGTCTACCCAGAAAATTCCCGCAAAAATCGGCGGTAAATACGGATATACATGCATCGATACCGATGACATTATTCTTATTGCATTCAGCGTATTTTCGTATTTAGTTCAATTTTCGACTGAATTTGGAGGACAGGCCATGCTTAAGACATACGAAAGTGGCAAAACGACTGCCGACAAAATCCTGTCGGGAACTCTCCAGCAAGACACCCGTTGGTTCGCTAGACACACCCAGGATGTTTCCGACGCCTCGCTTGCACAATTCGAGCGGCTGATGACTGCCATGGGATACCGGCGTCAGGAGTCTACCGACCGCCAAGCTGCGTGAGCCGGTTCAGCTCCGGCATACGCGCCAGCCCGTAGGCGCCCCCCCGTATGTACAGCATTCGGAAGCCTATCTATTGTGACACCTGTATTTGGCCGAATCTGGAGGACACGCCATGACACAGGCGATTGGAAAAACCAAGGTTGTTATCAGCATGACGCCGTCAGGCTCCAACCAACAAAGCGGAAGCCGGTTCGCGCGGTACACCAAGGATGCCTCCGACGCCTCGCTTGCACAATTCGAGCGGCTGATGATTGCCATGGGATACCGGCGTCTGGAGTCTACCGACCGCCAAGCGGCGTGAGCCGGTTCAGCTCTGGCAAGGCTACCGCTGCCCGCTCCGGAATGTAGTACTGCACCAGATCGCTCAGGCGCGTTCGCGCCGGGTTGATTTCGATCGTCGGAACACCGGCACGAACCGCACGCAGCACCGGTTCGGCGATATACGAAAAAACGGCGGTCGTGCCGATGACGAAGACCATGTCGAAACCGCGTTCGAGCTCCTTGTACATTCGGTTGAGGGCCGCTTCAGGCAGCATTTCGCCGAACAGCACGACGCGCGGGCGCACGATCTCTCCGCAATGCCCGCATCGCGGTGGCACGGCAAGGTCTCCGGCATCGGCCGCCGCCCCGCAGTGGGCGCAGTAGCGCTCTTCCAGCGTGCCGTGAATCTCGATCACGTTCGAACTCCCGGCCTTGAGATGCAACCCGTCGATGTTCTGCGTGAGAACGACCACCTTGCAATGCTTTTCCAGTGCGGCAATCGCACGATGGGCCGCATTCGGCTGAACACCGTGGCAATTGCGCTCGACTTGCGCCAGATACTTCCAGGTGATTTCGGGACGAATCGACATGCACTCGCCGGACAGCGCATCCTCGATGGACAAGCCGTCCTCGGTGGTTTCATCGTTGTACAACCCGCCCACGCCGCGGTAGGTCGGTAGTCCGGAATCAGCCGACACCCCGGCACCGGTAACGAATAGGACACGGCGCGCCTCACGCAGTTTTGCAGCAATTTCGCGATACGTTGCTTCCATGACTCATTCCTTGGCGTTGCCCGCCAGTCTGGCTTGCAGGCGCGGCCAGAGCAGGTTCATGGCCAGCCCCGCCATGACCAGCGCAGCGGAAACCAGTTTCCATAAAGGAAGCGCCTCAGCCAGCAGCAGCGCCGAGGCCCCCATCCCGAATACCGGCACCAGCAAGGCCATCGGCGTGATGGTTGCCGCCGGGTGCCGCGCCAGCAACCAGCCCCAGGCGACATAGCCGAACAGCGTGTTGCCCCAGGACTGCCAGACCACAGCCACCCAGGTCAGCGTGTCCGACTGGCGAATCCCCGCCAGCGCCGCCTCCCACCCTTCGAGCGCCAGCGATAGGGCGAACAGCGGCGGAATGGCGAAAGCACTCGACCACACGACGTAGGCCAGCATGCTCTCGGGACGCCCATGCTTGGCCGCCATATTGCCCCCGGCCCACGAGAACGAGGCCATGAGGACCAACGCCAGCCCCAGCGGCGTGGTCGTCCCGTCGGTATGCATGAGAATGTTCGCCACACCTGCCGTCGCCAGCAACAGCGCCAGCCACTGAAACGGACGCACGCGTTCACGGTCCAGTTTCATCGACAGGCCAATGGTGAAAAACACCTGAGTCTGCACGACAAGCGACGCAATGCCCGGCGAGATATGTCCGTTCATGGCGATATAAAGCAGTCCGAACTGGCCCACCCCGATAAACAATCCATAGAGCGCCAGGTTGTGCCACCTCACCGCCGGACGCGGCAGAAAGAACATGGCCGGGATGAGCGCAAAACTGAACCGCAGCGCGGCAAACAGCAGCGGCGGCAAATCGCCCAGGGCGAACTTGATGACGACGAAATTGGTTCCCCAGATGCTGACCACGGCCAGTGCAAGGAAAAAATGAGAGAGGGGCAACGCAGCGTGCATTTCTTTACTCAAGTAGATTTCAGGGCTATCACGTTTGACTTAAAACCTCACCGCGGAGGCACAGAGGCACGGAGATCACGCAGAGAAAACCGAAAAAAGGGGGTGAAACAAAACAGCAGGTACCCGGGTTTCTGCCTTTCTCTGCGAGTCCTCTGTGTCTCTGCGTCTCTGTGGTAGGTGCTAAGTCTGCAAATGCAATTACCCTGAAGTAGTTCTGTCGGATGCCGAATGCTCGTCACATCCGTGGTCATTGGCCGCTGATCTCGTGGCAGGCCGCTTCGATCGAACGCAGCGCTTCAAGCCCGCCGCACGGCAAGGACACTCCCTCGGCCCGGCCCAATCCCGGCTCATCCGGATTGATGCGGATCAACTGGCCGCCGACCGACTCGCTCATCATGCGTACGGTCGGGATATTGGTGCCTGCGCCGATTTCGATCACCAACAGGCGTCCAACCCGGCGCAGCCAGCTCTGCAAGCGCCGGTGCTGCGCTTCGCTTCGTTCTTCCAGCCAGCCCCAGTCACCGAACATCAGGATATTCGGCCGGGCAATCCCCCCGCAATGTGGGCAACGCGGGAATTCCGACGTGAGGCGGCAGTTTTCCTCGTCGATCTGCGGATGAAAATCGTCCGCCAGCCAGATACTGCCTCGGCATCCGTCCAGGCATTGCAGGTGGTGGATCGAGCCATGGCATTCGACAATGCTATCTTCATCGAACCCGGCCCTGGCGAAGTGTCCATCGACGTTGCTGGTGAACACGAAGCCGCCTTGCGCAAGTCGCTCGCCGATCCGGCGCAAGAGTTGGAAGCCGTCGTGCGGCACAGTGGTCCGATAGAGATTCAGGCGATGCCCGTAAAAACCCCAGGCCAGCCGCGGATCGCTTTCGAATGCCGCCGGATTGGCAATGCGTTCGAAAGCGATGCGCGCCCGACCGAGTGCTGGGTACGCGCGCCAGAACCCCTGCGGGCCCCGGAAATCCGGTAATCCCGAATCCACGCCCATGCCAGCGCCCGCCGTGACAAGCAATCCATCCGCCTGAGCGATCAGTTCGGCGCAACGCCGATATTCCGGCACACGGCTCATCGTGCGATCATTGCCCCGCAATGGCGGACAGTTCGTCAAGCCAGGGACGCTTTTCTTCCTGCGTTACAAAAGCCGCCGTGAAGCTGTTGCGCGCGAGTTCGACCAGTTCCTCGCGGGAGAGGTCCAACGCATCGGCCGTTGCCAGGAAATTGGCGTTCATGTAGCCGCCGAAATACGCGGGATCGTCGGAATTGATCGTCACGCACAGGCCGGCCCGCAACAAGCGCGCCAGATTGTGCTCGCGCAGATCCTTGACCACGCAGAGCTTCAGGTTGGAGAGCGGGCATACCGTCAGCGGCATGCTGCTTTGCGCCAGCCGCTGCATCAGCACCGGATCTTCTTCCGAACGCACGCCATGGTCGATGCGCTCCACCTTCAGGACGTCGAGCGCACCGTGCACGTAGGCCGGCGGACCTTCCTCGCCCGCATGCGCCACCACGCAGAAACCGAGGTCGCGCGCCCGGGCGAACACGTTGGCGAATTTCTCCGGCGGATTGCCGACCTCTCCGGAATCCAGCCCGACACCGATCCACAGGTCTGCATACTCGGCACGCAGCGGCAGCGCCGCATCCAGCGTGGCGAAGGCATCGTCCTCGGACAGATGGCGCAGGAAGCAAAGGATCATGCGGCTGGAAAACCCATGCTCGGCGCGGGCCTGCCGCAGCGCCCCGGCGATCCCGGCAAACACGGTAGCCATGGAAACGCCCCTGACCGTATGCGTCTGCGGATCGAAGAACAGTTCGGCGTGGCGCACATTGTCGGCCAGTGCGCGCCGCACGTAGGCCATGGTCAGGTCGTAAAAATCCTGCTCCGTCTGCAGCACCGCGGCGCCCGCGTAATACAGATCAAGGAAGGACTGCAGGTCGGTAAAGTTGTACGCGGCGCGAACCTCGTCCACCGAAGCATAAGGAAGCGTGACGCCGTTGCGCTGGGCGAGCGCAAACATCATTTCGGGCTCGAGCGAACCTTCGATGTGTAGATGCAGTTCCGCCTTGGGCAAGCGGCGGATGAAGTCGTGCAAGGAATTGTCCATGGCTATCGGCAAGTGATATTCAGGGGTGTGATTCTACCGTGTGCTCGCCACCGGCATCCGCGAAGCGCCGGGCGATACTCTGGAATTCTTCCTGCCTGGCCAGGAAAGCGTCGACCACATCCGGGTCGAAGTGCCGTCCCTTTCCGTCCACGATGATCTTTGCGGCTTGCTCGTGGTCCATCGGGTCCTTGTAGATACGCCGGCAGATCAGGGCGTCGTAGACATCCGCCAGCGCCATCAACCTGGCCGACAAGGGAATGGCCTCGCCCGAAAGGCCTTGCGGGTAACCGGAGCCGTCCCACTTTTCCTGGTGACAATAGGCGATCTCCTTGGCCATGGTGAGAAACTCGACCTTCATGCCGAGTTGATTCTCTGCGGACTGGATCGCATTGCGCCCCAGTGTGGCATGCATCTGCATGATGCCGAATTCATCGGCATCCAGACGTCCCTGTTTGAGGAGGATACGGTCGGGAATACCCACCTTGCCGATATCATGTAACGGCGCTGACTTGAACAGCATGGCGATGTAGTAATCGTCGAGCAGTGCGGCGTATTTCGGGCTCTTGCGCATTTCTTCGGCCAAGGCCTTGACGTAGAACTGGGTGCGCCGGATATGGCTGCCCGTATCGGAATCGCGCGTTTCCGCCAGCGAGGCCATGGCCAGGATGGTCACATCCTGAATCGCCATGATCTCCTTCGTACGTTTGGCCACCTCGCCTTCAAGATATTGCGCCTTGTCGCGCAGGAAATCGGCACTGGCTTTCAGCGCCAGATGATTCTTGACGCGGGCCAGCACAATCGGTGGACTGATCGGCTTGGTGATGTAGTCTACTGCCCCCATCTCCAGCCCCTTCCTCTCGTCCTCCACCTCGGCCAGCGCGGTCAGGAAGATCACCGGAATGTCACGGGTCGCCGCATTCTGCTTCAGCCGCCGGCACACCTCGTAGCCATCCATCCCCGGCATCATGATGTCGAGCAGGATCAGATCGGGCGGAGGATCGGACTGGGCGATCTTCAGCGCTCGTTCGCCGCCGTTCGCCACCTTCACGCGATACAAGTCGCGCAACAGGCCGCTCATCAGCGACAGATTGTCGGGGGTATCATCGACCACGAGCACCGTAGGCACCACCGGCCTTTCAGCGACATCGGCATGCAGTTCCATTAATTCTTTGGCCTCTTTTTAAATTTGAGTGTGCAATCGAGAAGGCAACTACCGTGCTCGTTGGCATGCCAAAATCGAGCGCTGCCGGGCCAAGCGGGCCCTTGATGTGCCACCGATCAACCTCATTATCGATCAAGCGATTTCAGCAAAGTCGCATAAAGAACATCAGGCATGACCGGCTTGGCGATAGATCCATCCATTCCAGCTTCAATGCAGCGTAACCTGTCCTCAATGACCACATTGGCTGCAACAATGTTAAAGGGAGTTAGCAATTGGACTGATAACTTATCTCAAAATAATTCTGGCCATTTATCTCGGATCAAGTACCCTGTCGCCCCAACAGCACTTGGTCCTCGAACTCGCCGACGATCACCGGGCGACTAAACAAATAGCCCTGATACGCAACGCAGCCATGCTCTGCCAGATAGGCCTGTTGCTCCTTCGATTCCACGCCTTCAGCAATGACCTCAAGCCCCATGCTGATTCCAAGCGCAATGATCATTCTCGCAATGGCTGCATCGTTACTGTCTTCGAGCATGTCCCGGACAAACCCCTGATCAATCTTCAACTCGTCCAGTGGCAGGCGCTTGAGATAGGAGAGCGACGAGTACCCCGTCCCGAAATCATCGAGAGCGAAGCTGACACCCCGTAATTTCAGTGCCGCCATTTTGGCGATGGTATCTTCGACGTTATCGAGCAGAAGGTTCTCTGTCAGTTCAAGTTTCAGCCGCCCGGAATTCACTCCGTATCGGTGCAATAGCGCGGACACTTCCTCGACAAAATCGGGCTGCTTGAACTGCCGGGCGCTGACATTGACAGACAGTGTCAGGTTCTTGAATCCGGGCCGATCCGCCCAGTCATGGAGTTGCTTGCAAGCAAACTTAAGAACCCAATGCCCGATTGAAAGGATCAACGGCCCCTCTTCGGCCACGGGTATAAATTCTGACGGAGAAACCTGCCCTCGCAAAGGATGAGTCCATCGAATCAAAACCTCTGCACCGATAATTTCGTGATTCTTGATCTGGGCTTGATAGTGCAACAGGAATTGTTCCTTGATCAAAGCTTCGCGCAAGTCGGCTTCAAGCAATGCCCGCTTGGTGACGGCTTCCTGCATTTCCGGATCGAAAAATCGCAGCGTGTTGCGACCGGAAGATTTGGCTCGGTACATTGCCAGGTCGGCACGGCGAAGAATATCGTCAGTACCGGCATTCCCGGAAAACATGGTAATTCCTATGCTGGCCGTGCTAGTCAGATCGACGCCATTGATTGAATACGGCGCGGATATCCCGTTGATTATTGTTTCGCAAACAACCTTCGCCTGCGAAGCTGCCTCATGAATCTGATCACTGAGATTCTCGATCAGAACAACAAATTCATCCCCTCCGAGGCGAGCGATCGTATCGCTCTCGCGCACACAGGATTTCAGCCTCTGGGCCACCTGTATCAGAAGCTGATCGCCCCACTCATGGCCATAGACATCATTCACCCTGTTGAAATTATCCAGATCAATGAGGATCAGAGACCCTTCCCGATGATTCCGGGCAAAGACAACGACCGCATGCTGCAACCGTTCAATTAGTAGTCGACGATTTGGCAACCCGGTCAGAACATCATAATAAGCCAGGGTATTGATCACCTCCTTGTCTTCCTTGCTCTCGGTGATATTTTCCTTGACCGCCACATAATTCGTGATCCGTCCGTCTTGTTGCCTCAACGGAGCGATCACTGCGTACTCGGTGTAGCATTTGCCGTCCTTGCGACGATTAACCATCTCGCCCTTCCAGACCTGCCCACTGGACAGCGCTCGCCACATATCGACAAATACATGGGGCGCAGTTTTTCCGGACTGAAGAATTCTCGGGTTTTTACCCAATACCTCATGCATCTGATAACCGGAGTGCGTCAGAAATGCTTCATTGACGTACTCTATTGTTCCGTCGATATCAGTTATCACGATACTGCTCGGGCTCTGTTCCACCGCCAGGGAGACTTTTTTCAGTTGCGTTTCCGCCCGCTTCCGCTCAGTCAGGTCAACATCCAGACAGAACAGTTCCGGCTCGCCCGAAGTCGCAGAGGAGACCAGTGCGTGACTGGAAAAAACGGCTACCAAGCCGCCATGCTTGTTCTTGAGAAGCAACTCGCCGGAAGGAATCGGCTGACCGGTCGCATTCATGGTTTGTATGGCCTGTTCAACCTCCGACTTCATGTCCTCCGGAATAATCAGAGAATACAGATTTGACCCGACGGCCTCTTCCTTGCTGTATCCATAAAGTTGCTCCGATGCTTGATTCCAGAACGTAACAGTCCCATCCAGCTTGTAGCCCTGAACAGCAACTGTCGCGACGTTTTCCATCAGAGATCGGAATCTGAGCTCGCTTTTCGCAAGCTCGCGATCGGCGTGCAGACGCTCTTCCCTGCGTTTCTCGGCTTCCATCGCTTTGGTAGCGTGCAGTGCCTGGGCCGCTCGCTGGCGGTACCAATCAAGGGAAAAAAAGACGATCGTGGCCAGAAGGAGGCTCAATAAAGAACCAATGATAATGACGATGCGCGACCTGCCGCCTGTCTCTTCAAGGCCAAAATCCGGCAGCGGATGAAAATTGATCATCCACTGATGCCCGCCAAGCGGTAATGAGCGCACATAAATGCCCCCGTAACCCGCCGACGGGGTACCGTCGGGAAAATCGGCGGATTGATAGAAAAGACTGGTTTCTGTCGCTTCGCTTCCGTCAAAAATTCGAACTATCAGGGAACCCACACCGGACGGAAAACTCCGTTTGAACAGGTCCGAGAGACGGAACGGCGCATCCACCCAACCGATAAAATTGATGCGCCGCTGTTCGAGATGTCCGGATGAAAAACCGTAACGATAAATCGGGACGTACATCACGAACCCAGGCTCTTTGCTCCCATCGTCCTGAGCCAGAACCAGCTTTCTTGAAATAGACATCTCCCCGGTATCACGCGCACGCTCGATTGCGTGACGTTCAATATCTATCCCTAGTGGATCAAAACCAACTACCTTTCTGTTCGCGCGGTCAAAAGGTTCGATGTACACCAAGGGCGCATATAACTCCGTTTCTCGCTCGGGGAAAATCCTGTAGTCGGAAAACCCCTCTTTTCGTACTGCCGACAAGTGCGCATCAAGCTCCTTACGCGGGACCAACTCGTGGAAAGCGATAGCGGTAAATGCCGTCCGGGCCTCCGTATGTGCTGACAAACCCAGCGATTCGAAGTAACGCCGGAAATCTGTCCGAGACACATAGCTGCTGGAGTTGAACAAGCCCCGAAAACCCTTGAGCATGAGTTCATGCTGAGCAATTTCTTCAGCAAGCCTGCGAGTGATCTGGTCAATTTTCAGCTCAAGCAGAACGCTCCTCTGCTGTTGTGCTTCCTGTTGGGCATATCGCCAGAACATCCCGGTCGCGCTCAATCCGATCAGCAGGACGACCCATCCGATCTTCCAGGGCTTCGCGCGAACAAGCGCCGACTGGCTCAGAGCATCGGTATCGGAGGCTTGTACCACGGTAGTTTCGGGAAGCTCGCTCATCTCCACATTCATTCATGGGCGCAACGTTGACAGAATAGCTCGAAAGCACGCGCGTACAAGCGCTTGAATGAATCCCGCATACCGACAAGACGAGCAAGACAGGCCGCCATCGATCCCACCCCTGAACCCGCTTCAGAGCTTGAACTGCGCCACAGTCGCCCGGACTTCCTCGCCGAGACGAACGACGTCTTCGGCAGACTGCCGGGACTGCTGGGCGGCGTGATTGCTTTCTTCGGCGACCTGGGCCACCTTTTCGGTCTGGTTGGCCATGTTCTGGCTGGCGGCACTTGATTCGGCAAGCGATTCGGTAATCTGGCGCACGACAGCCACCACCCGGTCGGCGCCACTCTGGATGCCATTGATCGCCGCCCCGGCTTCGGTGGCCAGTGCCGAACCGTGCTCGATCTGGTTCATGGCCTCGGTCATCGCGTGTACCGCGTCACGCGCCCGGGTGTCGATGGCCCCGGTCATGCGCGCGATTTCATCGGTCGCCTTGGTGGTGCGCTCGGCCAGTTTGCGCACTTCGTCGGCCACTACGGCAAATCCGCGCCCCTGTTCGCCAGCTCGGGCAGCCTCGATCGCTGCATTGAGGGCCAGCAGGTTGGTCTGCTCGGCCACATCCTTGATTACCGAGACGATGCCCGAGATATGCTTCGATTCTTCACCGAGCGCGCCGATCGCCGCCGAGGTCGTTTGCATGGTAACGGCGATGGCATTCATTTCCGAGGTCGCCTTCAGGATGATCGTTCCGCCATCGCGGGAAGCCGCGCCGGCCACCTGCGACAGCTTGGCCGCTTCGCCCGCACTGTCGGAGATCTGGCTGATGCCAACACTCATTTCTTCCACCGACGCCGCCATGTCGCTCGCTGCATCGCTGGCCTTGCCGGAATTGGCGGCGGTATCCTGGGCGGCAGAAGATAACTGGCGAGCCGCACCGTCAAGATGCTCGACGCGGACCAGTATCTCTCCAAATGCGCTGCGTAGCGTCTGCATCAGGCGCTGTACGGCGCCGATCGTCTGCCCCACTTCGTCGTTGGCGTGTATCGTCAGGCTCAGCGTAAGGTCGCGGTGCTGCGCTACCTCGGTACAGAATTGTTGCAGTTCGGTCAGCGGCCGCGTCACCACGCGCCGCACTACCAGATAGATGAGCAGCGGCAGTAACAGCAGCAAGGCCACCCCGGCGATGAGAACGACACGTCCGACGGCAATCACGCCCTGTGACAGTTCCGCTTGGTCGGCCCGGGTGGCGATGATCCAGGCAAAGGGATCAAAAGTGGCAAACTGCAAGACGCTATCGGAGGCCGAGGCAGCCGTTCCTTTCCAGAGGTAATGAATGACCCCGTTTTTCTTATCCAGCATTTCCTGGATGAAGGGGCGGCCATTCTCGTCCTTCATGTCCAGAGCACTCTTTCCTTCCAAGCTCGGATGCGCGACGAATTGGCCGTACTCAGGCGCGCCACTGCGGCTGTTGAGTACAAATACGTAGCCGGTCTGACCAATGCGGATGGCCTTCAGGCGCTCCTTGAGCTTGGAAAGGTTTTCAGTGAGATCAACGCCCACAAAAAGGACACCGAGGTTCTGCCCGCCGACGGTAATCGGCTGGTAGCGGGTGTAGTAGTCACGTCCGAACAGCCGGGCGATGCCGTGGAACTCCTGACCGGCCTTGAGGCGGGCATAGGCCGGATGACCGCGGTCGAGTACCGTGCCAACGGCCCGATTGCCGTCTTCCTTCTTGAGCGAGGTGGTCACACGTACAAAATCCTCGCCGTCGCGGGCAAACAGGGTGGCCACCGTTTTGGATTCAGCAAAGAAACGGTCCAGCCAGGCCGACTCGTTATTGATGAGCGTCGTGCCGTTGTAGAGGGCAGGCGTATCGCGTTCACCGACCTGGACGCGAACCGTGTCATCCAGCCGGTAGGTTTCGGGGTAACCCAGCTTGACTGCCCCAAGCAGTCGTTCGCTGGTAAGTTCGAGTTCCTTGGCAAAGGCTTCGACGGTTCCAACCACCTGCGTGTTGACCGTGCCGCTGAATTCTTCGGCCGTTTTGGCGGCATAGCGGTCGGCGACACGCTGGATGACCACTCCGGCCACTACAAATGACACCAATACGGCAAGCACAATGGCAAGCACAAGTTTCTGGCCAACACGCAGACGGGAAAGACTCATTTGTTACTCCGTGAGATAGATAAAATTTTGACTCGAAGATTCTCTGCGACGGGGTAAATATCGGCGGCAAGACTACCTCACCCCTTTTTTTTGTCAGTTGCTGGTACATACGCCCTGATTTTCAGGTCGTGATGCGCGATATGGTCGGTGATCCAGGACTTGACCAGCCTCACTACCTCGGCGCAATCCGTGGCTTTCCCCTGCATCAGATTCAGATTCAGTCGGCTGTATTGGTCAAAGATATGGTGGTGGGCGCGAACGTGGCTATCAACAACCGCCTCGGGCATGCCGAGCGACCGCATAAGATTTTCCTCGGCAATGCAATGCGCCTTGAGTTGCTGTCCAATCTGGCTCAGGATCTCCGAAAAGATTTCGGTACCCGGATATACATTAGGATTGCTTATCAAGCGATCGAGTTGGCGGACGAGGTCATGGTGTTCCCGGTCGATGGCTGGGATGCCTATCCTCAGAGTGGGGTCAATGCCCGCACGCTCGGAAGGTTCCTCGATCGCTTTCAGCAGCGTGGAGTACAGCACCTCCGGCACAAAAGGCTTGGCGATGAAATCATTCATTCCGGCGTCGATGCAGCGCGCCCGATCTTCGGAAAAGATATTGGCGGTCATGGCCAGAATTGGGGTCTTGTCGCGGCCCGGTATCGCACGAATCTGCCGGGTCGCTTCCAGACCATCGAGGTTCGGCATCTGCATGTCCATCAGGATGGCGGCGTAGTCAGTCTCACGGGCCATACGGATGGCCTCAAGACCGTCTTCAGCGGTATCCACGTCAAGTCCGATGTCTTCGAGCATGAACCTGGCGACTTCAAGATTCATCGGCTCGTCGTCCACAATCAGAATGCGCCGGCCTCCATGACGATCCTTGAGCGCATGCTCGGCTTCCGAGTAGGCGGGCAGAAGCAACGTGTTCTGGTCATCGATCTTGCTCAGGCGCGCGGTGAACCAGAAGGTGCTGCCGACGCCGGGTGTACTCTCGACGCCCACTTCACCCCCCATCAATGTGGCCAATCGCTGTGTGATGGACAAACCCAGTCCCGTACCGCCGTATTTTCGCGTGGTTGAACTGTCGGCCTGGAAAAATTCCGTGAACAAGCGAGGCAGCACCTCGGGGGCAATGCCAATCCCGGTATCCTGAACTTCGAAACGGATCATTACCGAATCAGCGCTTTCCTGCTGCGTGAGCGTGCGTAGGGTGATGGTTCCGTGATCGGTGAATTTGATGGCGTTGCCGACGTAGTTGATCAGGGCCTGTTGCAATCGGGTCGGATCGCCCTTCAATTCGGGCCAGTGAGCATCCAGTTCTACCTGGAGCAAAAGCCCCTTGGCTTGTGCCCGGGCCGCCAGGATGGACCTGACATTATTCAGTAGCGCATCGATGTCTACCGGAACTTCTTCCAGCATCACTTTCCCGGCTTCGATCTTGGACAGGTCGAGTATGTCGTTGATGGTGCTGAGCAGATGTTCCGCGGAGGCGTCGATCTTGTCGAGGCGTTCGGCCTGCAGGGGGGTGACGTTACTCCGCCGCAGGACGTGGGTCATGCCGATGATGCCGTTCAACGGCGTGCGGATTTCATGGCTCATGTTGGCCAGGAAAGTGCTCTTGGCGAGGTTGGCGGCCTCGGCTTGCTCCCTGGCTTGGGTGAGCTGCAGATTGGCGGCCTCGAGGTCGGCGGTGCGCGCGAGGACGCGCTGCTCGAGATTGGCATTAAGCTGTCTAACCTCGGCCTCGGCCGTTTTCCTGCGCTCATTGGCCGCAAGAAGCCGTTCCGACAAACTGCGAAATGCACTGATCAAGGTCGCCACCTCATCGTTCCGATGCGCCATCTCCAGCGACTGACCGAGTTGCTCTTCGTTCATTACCGAGAGTTTCTCTGCCAACGCAAGGATCGGGCGAACAAAACCTTTGGCAACCCAGGCAAAGACCAATACGCCAACGCAGGCGCTCAGGATCATGATCACAAGGGCAATCCGCAAAAAGCGGTCACGCTCTGCGTTGACTTCCTTTTCCGAAATGGCGAGGAGAATCCGCCAGCGCCATTCGGGAAAGGTATCGAAATAAACAATGGACGGACTGCCTGCAACCATCAACCTTGCATGACCTGGTCCATTCCAAATAACCTCTTCAAGCGCTGCCTCGTTCAGATCGGTATCGTGGCGGTCACTCGGGGCAGAGACTATCCGGCCATCATCGGATATGAAGTAAAGCCGCCCAGTCGCTCCGATTCGAAAACTCCGAAATTTCTGAATGACTTCCTGTTGGGCGCTAGCACGATAGGATTCCAGCGTATTGACGCCAGCGTCTTCGAGTATCCGTTGGGCTTCGTCCAGTTCGTTCCGTATCCAGCCCACCTCTGAACGCATTCGCGCCTCGCCGAGATCATGGGCCAGTCTCTGTATCACCGCTACCGCGGCAAGCGAAACAAAAAACGAAACGCCCAGAATGACGGCAACGGCAAGAAGGTTGAGCTGAGACTTGAGGCGCATGTGATGTCAATCTCGGCTAATCATCGGACGATCTCGGCAAGTCTGAGCAGCTTGCTCTCGAAGGTGATGCCCAGGCGCATCGCAATCGGCATGTTGATGTAAAGCTTGCCGCCTGTGTTTTCCGTAATCGGTATGTCAGTGGGTCGTTCACCTCGGAGAATGCGCAGGGCCATGCCCGAAGCCAGCAGGCCCTGTTCCTTGAGAATCTGGCTCAAGGTAAGCAAGCTGTAAGGAGCAACCCACGGTACCATTGCCCCGCTCGGAATACTGGCGTTCTCTGCAACAAAAGTTTTCGCCTCGGCGTCGTCCCATCCCGAGATTCCCGCCGGACTGAGCATGACGACGAGATCCACCTCTTTCTGCAGCTTGCGGTAGGCCGCCTTGAACTCGGCGAATGACTTGACGAAATAGCCGGCGGAATACGACAGTCCGAAGAGCTTCTTGTGGAACTCGATATTCTTGCGCTCGGAAATGTTGTCGGCGGCAAGAAAACCCATGCGCTCACCACGTGCATACACCTTGAGCAAGCGCAGCATCTGCGGCACCAGTTCGACCTCCTTGACGCCAGTGACATTGCGGTAGGGAAAGCCATAGACCGACGCATCCCAGTTCACGCCGCAGAACACGATCGGCAGATCGACATCGCGATAGTACGGCTGGATCAGGTACTTGGCCGCGGCATCGTCGCTTGCGATCACGAGATCGGGGCGCAGCGCTTCGATTTTCGCCTTGACGCGGAGCGCGGCCTCCCTGGCGAACGATTCGGTAGGGTTGCGCTTGGTGTCCATGTATATCAAGGTCATTTCGACGCCGCTCCCCTGGAATCCTTCCCGGGCCCCAGCCACCACATCGTCGGCACCGGCCAGTCCGTCGTGATACGAACTGACAAACAACACCTTCTTCCGCGCCAGAGACTCCGCCGCGTCCAGCGGGATAGCCGATAGTGTCGCCAGTGTTGCTATCGCCATCAGTATCAATCTAATCATCACTGGATCCTCATCTCATGGCCACTATTGATACGGCACCATGATGCTTGAACTCATCACCCCGGCGAAGGCCGGGGCCCACTCGGCGATTACTCTCCGACACTGGATGCCGGCCTTCACCGGCATGACGGTTACTTTCAACTTCATCGGGCCGGAGCAATAGGGAAAACGCTGACTCGCTCATGGCACCTTCCTTTACCGCCCGGTTGAATCCTGCCCCCTGTCGTCCTGTAGGACAGGGTTGTGTAAGAGGATATTCACACGTCGATCTTCATTTGTAAATAAACCGTCTCTTCCAATCGTAGTCCTGGCATCCAATGTCGGACAACGCTTGCATCCAACGATTCGAAGAATACGGGCTTCCATGCCCGGAAAGCTTCACGAAGTTCGCCGCACTGGTTTATTTCACAGAGCTCCAACGCAGGATCTGACCATGACGCAGGCGCAATCGCCGTGAACGGCAGTGGCCGGCAGCCGGGCCTGCGCAATGGCCAGATCCAGTTCCGTTCCGTCGCTACGTTTTCCTTTTACGCCGGTTCGCCAGCATCCTGACGTTTCCGCTGGAAGGCATTCGCGCTCGTGCATTTCCGGAATCAGGTCCGCCACACCCAGCGCGCGCATCGCTTCATCGGTATAGCCGAACAGCGCGTTGGCAGCCGGATTGGAAAGCAACACCCGTCCCCCGGCGCCGATCACCAAAAGGCCGTCCGGCGCCCCATCAATAACGCTGTGATACCAGTTCTCGGTTTCCTTGCCGCTTTGCTGCAATCTCTTGTATTCCTCGGCCTTGGTAAAGGCTTGGACCGCGTTGTGGGCGGAAAGCCGCTCGGCCAGGAGTATCTCCAGGTTCATGCTCAACACGGGCAGGAGTCCCTCGACCAGCAGCCGACTAGCGTCGAACTGCTTGTCCAGTGACGCGATCTCGAGCACACCGATCAGGATCTGGTTGCTCTTTAGGGGAAACAGCAGCAACGTGCCAGGCGCAGTCTCCCCAAGTCCAGAGGAGACACGCCAGAAGCCGGGGGGCACGTTTGAAAACGCGAGCGCCTGGCCGTCCCTTACACACTGGCCGAGCAGTCCATCATCGATGCCGACCCGATCGGGCACCTCTCCGGTTCCATAGCCACCAGCCAGACACAGGGCAGAGCGGTCGTCGCCGACGCTATCGATGAAATACAGCGTTCCCTGATGCAGCGGAACCAGTGTCGCCAGTTGCCTGAAAAACAGCGCCGCCAGTGCGGCCGGATCACGCGCCTGCTGCAGGCCGATGGTGATCTCGGACAGTTGTAGCTTCTGGCGCGCCGCTGCGGCCAGTTCCTCCGCTACGGCCTCGGCCTTGGCCACGGCATCACGGCGAGCCGCCTCATAATGGATGGCGCGCCGGAACAGTTCCATCAACGCCAGCGCCAACAATGTGACAACGGTTCCGACGATGGCGCGCTGCTTGAGCGAGACGGCAGCCCGCAAATCACCAAAGACCACGACGGCCCAGTCACCGGAGGGATCGTTCCAGCGCACGGGTGCCATGGCTCTGGCGTAGCGCGCGCCGCCGAATTCGACGATGTTCCGGCCAATATCGAATGGCAGCATCTCCGGCGGCGCCGCACTGGGAATCGCGTTACCGAACTGGCGCAGGCGACGGAGAACATCCAACTGCTCCGCGTCCATTTTTTGGGTTAGACGGAACAACCATTTCGTGTCTGTGGCGGCAAACACAACGCCATGCGGCGACAGCAGCAGCGCCGGGTGCCCGCCCAGGCCGATCTGGTAGTCAAGATAGTCTGCCGGCGTCTCCACCACCACTGCACCGATTAGCTCACTGACGGGCGTGGTGCCGGCACGGGCCGGAGCGGCAATGAACAGCTTGCGCTCGATCGCCTGCGTCTCAATAGCAGGATAGACGATCAAGTTACCCCTGATCGCCTGATGCCAATAGAGGCGATAGGAAATGTTGGTCCCGGTCATCCGGGTGAACGGTGTTTCGTGTGCCACCACGTCGCCCAGGTTATTGAAGACGAAGACCCCATCGGCATTTAGCATCAGACGCACCGCGCGCAAGCGGCGCAGGGCGTCCGGATCGTCCTGGCTGCGCTTGCCCAGCGCGACGTCCTTCAACTCCGGTTCATTGAGTCCGAGCAGAAGAGCAGACCCCATGGCCAGCCCATGCATCGTCTCGGCTTCAAGGTTGCTTGCCGCGAACCAAGCCTGGTCGTTGAAACGCACGCGATAGTCTTCCTCCATGCTCCAGTGGTAAATCTCGCTCACGGCAATGCCCATGACTGAGGCCACGAGCAATGCCAGCAGGTAGGACTCGCGGACACGGGTCAGGCGAAGGAGCCAATCGTAAAGGAGTCTCATGGTCAGACCTCCAGTCCCCGTGAAGAAGCCGCCGCCTTCAGTGCGTCGAATGCAGCCTCGAAATCGAACTGGCGAACGCCCTGCTCGATCGGACGCCACTGTTGCGGGAATGCTGCCCGGAACGTTTCCGCGTGTTGATCCCAGAACTCCGTGGCGGTCGAATCGCCGTCGGCCAGCAGACGGGCCAACCTGGCCAGTTCGGGCTTCAGCGCGGCTTCTTCAACATTCGGGCCGGCGGCTTCCACCTCGCCATGAACAGGGGTTTCCGGCGGCAACCACGCGCTGATCGCAGTGATCAGGGCTTCCAGCTGGGCTGCCGGCGCTTCAATCAAACGCTCGATTACCTCGCGCGACTGCTTGTTCCTGAGCGCCGACTCCAGCGCCGCCGCCTCAACGGGCAGCAAGGTCGCGCCGATATTGCCGGCATTGCCCTTGAGCGTATGCGCCAGACGTTCGGCCGCCAGCCAGTCATCGTTGTCAAGCGCATCGGCGATCTCGCCGATTGCGGTGCGTTGCCCGTCCACGAAATGGCGCAGCATGGACACGTAAAGCGAGTGCTTTCCGTTGGCATGGCGCAGCCCGAGTTCGGCATCCAAACCGTCGATATCGTGCGGCAGCCCCCCTGCCTCCCCAGCAGAAGGCGCTGGCGCCTCAATGGGCAGATCCGCCGGTTGGAATGTTCCCGGCTTGATCCACTTGAGCAGGACGCGCGACAGCGCATCCGGGTCGATCGGCTTGGCCACATAATCGTTCATGCCTGCAGCCAGGCAACGTTCCCGATCCTGCTCCATGGCATTGGCCGTCATCGCCACCACAGGCAGGGCCGCAAACTGCGGCTGCTTGCGAAGCTCGACAGTCGCTGAAAGACCGTCGAGAACCGGCATCTGCATATCCATGAGGACCGCCGCATAGTGATTGGCAGCGTGTTGCCGCAAGGCATCGAGCGCAACCTGGCCGTTCTCCGCGACATCGACGGCGAATCCAGCATCGCGCAACAGTTCGACCGCGACCTCCTGGTTCATCTCGTTGTCTTCGGCAAGCAGCAACCGTGCACCGGCAATCGCCGAAAGATCGACAGGCTTTTCCCTTTCCCCCTCCGCAGTGGGTGTTGCCATTTCGTCCGACTGTGCTCCAAGCGCGCGCATCGCAGCATCGAACAGGACCGACGGATTGACCGGCTTGATCAGCACATCGTCAAAACCCGCCGCTCGGGCACCGGAGATCACTTCCTCGCGCCCATACGCGGTCACCATAATGAGGTGTGGCGGGGTATTCAGGTCAAGACCGCGGATTTTCCCGCCGGTCTGGGTGCCGTCGAGCTCCGGCATCTGCCAGTCGAGAAAGACGATATCGTAGGGACGTCCGGCCTCCGCCGCCTCGCGCACCGCGTCGATGGCCCGTCTGCCGTTATTCACGGCATCGACCACGAAACTCATCCCGGAAAGCATGCCGGAAAGCACTGTGCAGGCGTGCTCGTTGTCATCGACGACGAGCATGCGCCGGCCACGCAGATCGGACTTGGGTATCAGTTTGCGTTTCTGGCTCGTGCTTTTCTGCAGTCGAACCGTAAACCAGAAGGTCGACCCCTTGCCGAGTTCTGAATCGACGCCGACGCCCCCGCCCATCAGTTCGGCCAGCGTCTTGGAGATGGCCAGCCCCAGCCCAGTGCCGCCGTACCTGCGCGTCGTCGAGGTATCCGCCTGGGTGAAGCTCTGGAACATCCTCTCCTTCTGCTCCGGTGCCAGGCCGATGCCGGTATCCCGGACTTCGAAGCGCAAGACGATATCCTGCAGGCTCTCCTCGATCTTCTCCACCTTGATGGCGACTTCGCCTCTTTCGGTGAATTTGACGGCGTTGTTGCAATAGTTGATCAGGATCTGCCCTAGGCGCAACGGGTCGCCGACCAGGGTTTCGGGCACGTCGGGCGCCACTTCGTTGATCAGTTCCAGCCCCTTCGCCGCGGCCTTTTCCGCAACCAGTACGGCCACGTTGTCGAGCACCCGGCCCAGTTCGAAATCCGTCGATTCGATCTTCAGCTTTCCGGCTTCGATCTTCGAGAAGTCCAGGATGTCATTGATGATTCCCAGCAGATGCTGGCCCGACTGCTGGATCTTGCGAATGTAGTCGGCCTGCCGGGGATTCAGTCCGGTCTTCAGTGCCAGATGGGCCATGCCGATGATGGCGTTCATCGGAGTGCGAATCTCGTGGCTCATGTTGGCCAGGAAATCGCTCTTGGTGCGCGCTGCATCCTCGGCAATCTGCCGGGCTTCGCGCATGGCATCAGCCGTCTTGCGCTCGTCCGTGATGTCCTCGACAGTCCATACCACCCCGCGCGAGAGATCACCAGGATCGATCGCCCGCCCGTTGAGCCGGGACCAGAAGATGGAGCCGTCCGCGCGCTGCATTTGCACCTCATGACGTACCGCATCACCCTGCCGGAGTCGCTCGTAGACCTTGCCCATGTCGAAGGAAGTCTGCTCATCGGCATACCAGTCCCGTGTGGATTGGCCGATCAGGCTGTCCGGCGAACGGCCGAAGATCCTGCCGAGCTGTGCATTGCATTTCTGCAGGATGCGGTCGCGCATCACGGCAATGCCGCTCGACACCGACTCGAATATGGCATTCTGCTCGTCCAGCAGTGCCGCTACCGAGTTGCGCTGCTCCTCGATCGCAACGGTCTGCTCCTGCAACTGGGCGGCTTGCTCTTCCATGCGCTCGGCCTGCTGCTGGGTTTTCTCCAGCAGACGTTGCGTCCTGACGTTGCGCTCCAGAATTTGCAGATTCATGCCGACGACCGGCATCAGCCCCTCCAGCAGATCGCGCTCACGCTTCTCGAACGGCTTGAAACAGGCCAGTTCCAGGACGGCCAGAACACGCTGACCGCTGAGCACCGGCAAAACCATGATGGCGAGAGGCGCCGCCTCGCCAAGGCTGGCGTGGATGCGCACATAGTCGGGCGGCGGCCGGGTAATGATGATCGGCGCCATTTCCAGTGCGCACTGGCCGACCAGGCCTTCTCCCAGTTCAAAGGTTTGCGCCAGACTCTTGCGTTCGTTGTAGGCATAGTGAGCCAGCATGCGCAGCAGGCGGCGCTCTTCGTCGTAGATGTAGAAAACGCCGTGTCCGGCGCCAACCAGCGGCGCCACTTCGGCGAGAAAAACCTGGGCCAGCTCACTGAAGCTGCTGGCTGCCTGCAAGCGTCCAGCGATACTCGCCTGCCCGGTTTTCACCCATTGCTCGTTGGCCATGTCCATGCCCGTCTGGCGATACGCGGCGAACGACCTTGCCAACTCTCCGATTTCGGTGGTGTCGTCAAGGTATCCTAGGGGCCGTGTGTTCTTTTCGTCGTTGAACGAACGAATCTGGGCGTTCAGTTCAGCCAGCGGACGAAACACGCGACGGCGGTAGAAGACACCGAGAATACCCACCATCAACAACACGTTAAACGACGTCAGGCCAAGACCTGTCCACCAGGCCAGGCGCAGTCGCGTATCCGCCAGCGCTACTTCGTCCTCCAGGCGATGGGCCAGCTGCTTGCGAAACTGTTCGACCGGCAGATAGATTCCCTGGAGAGCACGGCTGTAATCCGCGCCAAAAACCAGCTCAACGGCCCCCGCCCGGTTCCCGCGCCGGCCTTCACCGAAAGCCTGCTCCTCGACCTCGATCAGCCGATCCGAATTGCGCTTGGCCGTCTCGATCAGCACAATCTCCTGCGGTTGCAGGCCCATGTTGCGCAGTTCGGCTTCGGCCTTGTCGCGGTTGCGCAACACCCTGACCTCATGCCAATACTCGTTTTCATAGCGTGCTTCGCCTGTCGCTGCATACGCGCGAACGCTGGCGGTCAGTCGTTTCGAAGCGTCGATCATGACGTCCGCCTGCTGACTGGCCCGTTCCTGCCGTTGCCGCGCGAACTGCTGCTTGTCACGCAAGGTGTCGACGACGACAAAACTGGCCAGGTTGAGCAGCATCAGCACGAGATAGACACTGATCGATAGGCGGTTAACCGATTGCAGTCTCATGCGCTGCCTCCCGTTCGATTTGGCTCAGCCCGGCCGGTCACGGGAGATGGCGGCGCTTCGGTCACCCAGGACAGGAGCAGTCGCTGTCCTCCTTGGGCCACCCATCGCGAATTGAGGATCACCGTTATCAGAGTGCCGTCACCCCGGCGGAAACGCGCCTCATGATTGCGCATCACACCTCTCTGTTGCAATTGCTCCACGAAAACGGCGCGCTGTTCTGGGTGCTCCCAGGATTCAGCCATCCTGTGCGTATCGAAGTAATCCGGGGCCACATCGAGGATTTCCAAAAAGCGTCTGTTGCATCTCAACACCCGACCGTCTTCGGTGACGATGGCTGCCGCCGCGGGGCTGTCCTCGACGATCTGCCACAGCAACGCCTCGTTCTCCTTCATTGATTCCTCAACCGCCTTGCGCCCGCCAATATCGCGGAAGACCACTACAACGCCTACGATTTCGTCCTGCCGATGAATCGCAGTCGTCGTGTATTCGACATGTACGGGGCGACCATCCTTGTGCCAGAAAACCTCGTCATCAACAGTGCGCGGCATGCCGTCCATGGCCGTCAGGCGGATCGGGCAGGCCTCAGCAGGATAATCACGTCCATCGGAGTATCGGCTGTGTACCAGGGCGTGCATCTCTTGGCCAACGGCCTCACCCTCGGTGAGTCCGAGCATTTCCAGCGCCGTGCGGTTGACGAATCCGGTGCGTCCGCCGGCATCCGTTCCCCAGATACCATCGGCCACTGCGCCGAGGATCAAGCGGTAACGTTCTTCAGTGGCAGCGGTCTGCGCCAGCAACTCGGACGTCCGTTCGGCACGCAGGAGAATATCCAGGTTCAACGCGATGATTGGCTCCAGGTCGGTGAGAAGCAGCCGATCTTCCTCCGAAAACTCGCGCAGGCTGGCAAGCTCCATTGCGGCAAACAGACGTCCCCCGTATTGAACCGGGAAAAGCACGATTACCGCCGGACCGGCATCGCCCAATCCGGAGCGTATGCGCAGGTAGCTCGCATCGGGATTGTTCAGGAGGATCAGGCGCCGGTCACGGACACACTGTCCAAAGAGCCCGCCATGAGCAGCAGGAAGACCACCCGTTCGCCGAGCGTCGAGGCCCGCTTCATCAGCGCCATAAGTGGCCACCACGCGCAGCTGCCCTTCCGTTTCCTGCCATAGGCAGAACATGGCCTGCCCCAGTTGCAAACGCGGCGCCAGTTCACCAAGCAGAGAACTGGCCAGCTCATCGGGGGTCTGCGCTTGCTGCATGCGCGCCGTGATGCTCGCCACCGTATTGCGCCGTTCTACCTGATTTTCCGCCTCGCCCCGTTTTTCTTCGAGCCGGGCAAACAAGCGGGTCAGCACCAACCGAACCGGCCTGGCCAAAAATTGCCCTGCGAGCACGGAGACGAGGCCGATAACAGCGATGAAAGCAGCCAGGACAATTCCCCGCTGCAGTGACAAGGCGCTCGCGTCCGCTGCCGGAGCCAGGGCAACGACACGCAGCGGCTGGTCGCCCGCGGAAAATGTCATGGCGCTGGCCAACCACGCCTGTCCGTCACCCGCGTCCTCCGCGGAAACGACCATCCTCTGCACACCGTCGCCATCGCGGACGGCTTTCTGTCGCAAGGACAGGCGATAAACGCTGTCAAGCACGGGCAAGCCAAGTTTTGCCGGTTCCTGCAACAAGGACTGCCGCGTCGTTTCCGGCGTTGCGAAAAGAGGATGGCGAGACAAACCGAGCAGCTTGCCATCCGCCGTCAGCAGGGCCACCAACGCGTTCTCCCCGGCTAAATGCGGAGCAATAAGGCGGGACAGTCCGACCAGTTCAATGGAAAACGAGAGGACCCATTGGTGACCGCGAATGTCGTACCAGCGCACGGAGGCCGAAATCACCGCCTCATCGCCAACTTGCAGCACATGAGGCGCCATCCACACGACCTGCAGCTCCGGCACCACCATCGCTACCGTGTACCATGGCCGTTGCCGGGGATCCCAATCCTCTTTTTTCCATTCCTCACCCACTTGGGTGCGCGCATTGTTCCACCGTAACCAGCGCTGCTGCTGGCCGAGCTTCGGCACGTCGGTGATGCGGTTGGCCCACCCCTCCGCCGTTTTCAGCAGGAGCACGGCACGCCCTTCGTCATCGGCCAACTGGACTGCGCTGACCGGCCATTTGCCGATCAACGGAACCAGCAGCCGGTTGAATGCCGCTGGATCGCTTACGCCAAGCAAGCCGTCGCGGCTCCATTCCTGCGTTGCGAGCAAGGCTTGCTCGATATCGGCGATCAGTTTTTCGACGTTCTTTCGCGTTTCAAGTGCCGCCGCGTTCACTCGCCACGACGAAACCGCCTGAGCCTGCGGTCGGACCTGCAACAGATAGACTGCCGCGGCAAAAACCAAAAGCGCCATGAACACGATCAGTGGCCATATCCAGCCAAGCCGTGCCAGCAGGTAATGGATGCGCTCGACGCTGTGCAAGCGTTCTTCGGTAGCCGTTCGTTTTCCAGCCATTTTGACCACGAGCAATCCTCGGCAACGTCGGTTCCAGAGTCGTGCGGCAAATTTTCGACCACTCCGGAGTCGCAAAGACAATCCGACCGGCAACAACTCTTGTTCAAGTATATGACCGCAAAATCCATTTTCCCAAACAGGCGGGCGTTTTTTCCCTTCGCCCGATCCTGCGGGCACCTCAGAACCGGTGCCTCACATTACGGTGCTATATAATCCACCGATTGCGCTTCGAACGCTCGATCAGGCAATCCGCTGCCGGCGGTAGTCGCCAATGCCAGCGGACAGATCAGGAAAACGGATGAAGAAACGACTCAATTCTGCAATAGCCCGCCTCGTCTGCTGTTCCGCTGTACTGATCTCGGGATGCGCGAGCGTCGCGCCCACATCCGAACCGTCGCCCTCGCTGTCACAATCCGAAGCACTTCCCAGCCTGCGAATCTCCGAACAATCGGCAACGTCCGAAACCCGCTCTCGCACGGGCCGCAACGACTGGCAGTCCGTCTCGGACAATATCTTGCCCAAAGTCGAAATACCCGACCAGCCGCTACCGTCGCAAGCCATCGACCTGACCAGAGACCCGGACGACCTGTTTCAGCGCATGCGCCACGGCTTCGCGATGCCGGACCTGCATGACGATTTGGTGCTGTATCACCAGCAGTGGTACATGAACCGCCCGGACTATCTGCGCCGGATGGTCGACCGCAGCAGCCGCTATCTGCACCATATCATCGAGGAGTTGGACCAACGCGGCATGCCGATGGAACTGGCGTTGCTGCCCATGGTGGAGAGTGCCTACAACCCCATGGCCTACTCGCGCTCAAAGGCATCCGGCCTGTGGCAATTCATACCGGCCACGGGAAAGCGCTACAACCTGGGGCAGGACTGGTGGAAGGATGAGCGGCGCGACATCGTCGCCTCAACCTCCGCCGCCCTTGAATATCTGCAGTCCATCTATGAAATGCATGGCGACTGGCATCTCGCCCTGGCCTCGTACAACTGGGGGGAAGGTGCTGTCGGTCGGGCCATTGGCAAGAACCGCGCGCGCGGGCTGCCGACCGACTACCTGAGCCTGACCATGCCCAATGAAACAAGGAACTATGTCCCGAAGCTGCAGGCCCTGAAGAACATCTTCCGCAATCCCGCGCTACTGGCGGAATTGGACCTGCCCAACGTACCCAACCGGCCGTTTTTCGCCACGGTCACTACGGATTCGCACATCGACGTCAAGGTGGCGGCAAAACTGGCTGAAATGCCGGTGCAGGAATTCGTGGCCCTCAATCCGGCACACAACCGTCCGGTTATCAAGTCTGAAACACCCCTGGTCATCCCCGCCGAAAAGCTGGAAACCTTCGTCAGCAACCTTGAAGCCCATGAAGAGGACAACAAACCGCTTTCCGCCTGGCAAACCTACACGCTACGCCCGGGCGACAAACTGGAAAAGGTCGCCCGGCGTTTCGGCATGACCGTCGCCAATCTCAAGGCCATCAATGGCATCAAGGGCAAGACCCGCGCCTCCCCGGGCCTGACCCTTCTCGTTAACGGGCAGGAGAAAGGCAAGCCGGCGGACATGGCAGCGCTTCGGGAACAACCACACTCCCCGGAGAGCGGTCCCGTGACGCGCGCGAAAACCACGCTGCATTCGGTCCGCAAAGGCGAAACACTCGCTGGAATTTCCCGACGCTATGGCACGACCGTCGCCGAGCTCAAGCGGACCAACAACCTGAGAAGCGACGTTATTCCCGCCGGCACGCGACTTCAAGTGGCCGTCCCCATGCCTCCGGAGAAAGCACCCCGTCCTGCCGATGATCAGGCAGGGATGCGCGCTGTTGCGAGCGCAAAGGCTCCGGCCCGGCCGGACACTGCGCAAAAGCCGACCTCAGGATCAGCGAAAACCACCCGTTACACTGTCCGCCGCGGCGATACGATGTATTCGATCGCCCGCAATTTCAAGGTCGCCATCGATGACCTGATGCGCTGGAATCGCCTCTCGTCCAATGCCCTTCAGCCCGGAACAACGCTGACCATCCAGCTTGCGCAGAACCCCTGAATAGTGGGGACAAACTTCGACGACTGGTGATATCCGAAGTTGACGTTGTACCGAACGACCCGATAATTCTGTCTATACTGAAAGCACGGATCTTCGATTGACCCCTGTCACTCGCAAGATTCCGGGTTGAACACCCGCTGTCCTCGTGACAATTCGCACTGCGGGAATACTGCGTTTTCTGCCCCCGTTGAAGCGGTTGCCACGACAGGGAAGGGAGAAATGCCGAGGATGAAAGAGCTGGAACCTCGGAAGATTGTTTGTTGTCCATTTGTACGTGCAAGTCCGATAAACAGTGATTAACACAAGGAGGCACACATCATGGCAGTCAAGATTCTGATCAAACGCAAAATCCAGGATGAAAATCTGGATGCACTGGATTTCCTTCTGAAAAAGCTGAGAGCGGCGACGGTTGCCCAGCAAGGCTACATCTCGGGAGAGACCTATCGGCGTTTTGACGAGGAGGGCGAAAGCCTGGTCATCAGCACCTGGCAAAACGTCGATGCATGGCGCAAGTGGTTTGCCAGTGACGAGAGAAAGGAGATTCAGAACCAGATTGATCTCCTTACGGATGAACCAACCACCTACGAGATTTACATACCCTGACGCATTGCTCCTTGAGACAAGCCGCGGATAAAGTCGTCCTCTGTATTCGAGAGTTGAGGGTTACCGTAGCGGCTGACCGCTAAGACTCAGAGATTTCGGCCTGGAACGGAACACGGTCCGGGCCGGAATTCTGACAAAGAAGGCCTTTTCCAGAGATCGTTGCTCACCTGAACAAATGGCAGCGCACGCTATGAGTCACTGACAGCGTGCTCCCGTCCGGGTAGTCCGCACGACAGAGGTCCGTTGCCTGCGGGCAACGCGGGTGAAAATGGCAGCCTTGGGGCGGCTTGGCGGGTGACGGGGTTTCTCCCGCGAGCCGCACGTATCGTTGTTGTTCCTCCACTCGCGGATTCGGAACGGCAGACAGTAATGCCTGCGTATAGGGATGACGGGGGGCGCGCAACACTTCGCCAACCTGTCCGCGTTCGACGATGCGCCCAAGGTACATCACCGCTACCTCATGGGCCAGATACTCCACCACGGCAAAATTGTGGGTAATGAACAGATAGGCGATTCCGAGATCGTCCTGCAGGGATTTAAGCAAGTTGAGAATCTGCGCCTGGACCGAGACGTCGAGCGCTGAAGTCGGCTCATCGCAAACGATCAGTTCCGGTTGAACAGCCAGAGCCCGGGCGATGGCGATGCGCTGACGCTGCCCACCCGAGAACTCGTGGGGATAGCGCTGCGCGGCATCAGCCGCGAGACCCACCTGTTGCAACAGCACGGCGATCGCGGTTTCCTGTTCGCGGGTCCGTGTAACCACCCGAAGCGAATTCATGCCCTCGGCGATGATCTCGCCGACCGACATGCGCGGATTGAGCGAGGCGAACGGATCCTGGAAGATCATCTGCATGCGTCGGCGTAACGGCCGCAATTCGCTACGCGACAGGCAGGCAAGTTCCGTCCCATCGAGCCTTACACTCCCGCCTGTTGGCTTGAGGAGTTGCAGGATGGACTTCCCCACGGTCGTTTTCCCGCAACCTGACTCGCCGACCAGTGCCAGCGTGCGGCCACGCGAGAGTTCGAGCGAAACGCCGTCGACGGCTTTGACATGTCCCACCGTGCGCTGCAGAAAACCGTGCCGAATCGGGAAGTGAACGCGCAGTCCATCAACCTTGAGCAGATCCACCTCCCCGGCCGTCCCCCCGGCAGGAGCCAGGGCCCACTCCTTACGCAGAATTTCCGGATTTTGCCTTTCACCGGAATGACGATATTCCGCGACCCAGTGACAGCGTACGCGGTGCCCGCCTCCTGTGTCGGTCCATGCGGGCGATTCCTGGCGGCAGCGCTCCCATGCCTGCGAGCAACGGGTGGCAAAGCGGCACCCCGGCGGCATCGAATCAAGCGACGGTACTTGTCCGGCAATGGTCTCCAGGCGGGCCGCGCGGCGCGTCATATCGGGTAACGCGGCAAAAAGCTTCTGCGTGTAGGGATGTAGCGGAGTGGAGAAGAAGCTTGCGCGTGGTGCTTCCTCGACGATCTCGCCGGCGTACATCACACCGACGCGATGCGCCATTCGCGCGACAACGCCGAGGTCGTGCGTGATCAGCAACATTCCCATGGCGCGTTCGGCCTGCAGTCGACTCAACAAATCGAGAATCTGGGCCTGGATCGTCACATCGAGCGCGGTCGTCGGCTCATCGGCGATAAGCAGACGGGGATTGCCGGCCAGCGCTATGGCGATCATCACGCGCTGTTTCATGCCGCCGGAGAGCTGGAACGGATACTCCGTCAGACGCCGTTGGGCATCGGCGATGCCGACTGCCTTGAGCAATTCGAGCGCCTGCTGATCGGCTGCCGCACCGGTCAGGTTCAAATGCCGTTCCAGTACCTCGCCGATTTGCCGGCCGACCGTCAGTACCGGATTGAGGCTCGTCGCCGGCTCCTGGAAAATCATCGCCATGCCGCCGCCGCGCACCGCGCGCATCTCGGCTTCCGGCAGCTGCAGGAGATCGCGTCCATCGAAACGCACCTCACCACCCAGGATGCGCCCGGCGGCCGGAAGCAAACGCAGTAACGACAAGGCTGTCGCCGATTTCCCGCAACCCGATTCACCAAGCAGCGCTAGCGTCTCGCCAGCAGCCAGTTCAAAGCTCACGCCATCAACCGCCACCAGCAGCCGGCGATTCGGACCGGCTCCGCTGGCGAAGCCCATGCGCAAGTTGCATGCGCTCAGAACCACGCCATTGTTGTAGCTCATGTCGCCCCCGCCACACGTGGATCAAAAGCGTCGCGCACCGCATCGGCCAACAGGTTGGCAGCCAACACCAGCGCAAACATGAACACAAAGGCGGATATCAGCGACCACCAGACCATCGGCTCACGGGCCAGTTCCATGCGAGCGTTGTTGATCATCGTTCCGAAGCTGATCATCGTCGGATCGACGCCTATGCCGATGTAGGAGAGTACCGCTTCGGCCAGCACCAGGCTGGAAAAATCCATCACCAGCGCGATGATCACGATGTGCATCAGATTGGGCAGGATATGGCGTAGCAGGATGCGCAGGTCGGCAACGCCAAACGCCTGCGCCGCCTGAATGTACTCCAGTTCGCGCAGCTTCAGCGTCTCACCGCGCAGCAGACGGCACAGCCCGGTCCAGCTGGTCAGTCCGAGGATGAAGCATAGCGCCAGCAGACGCAGATCGGCCCGCTCGGCGGCCGTGGCGAACCACTGTGGATGGGTATCAATGATCACCTGCATCATGAGTACCGCCGCAGCGATCAGCAGCACCCCGGGAATTGAGCTGAGCGTCGTGTAAAGATACTGGATTACATCGTCGACCCAACCGCGGAAGTAGCCGGCCAGGATGCCGAGCAGAATGGCCAGCGGGAGCGTCACCAGCGTGGTCACCAGCCCGATGACCAGCGCCGTACGCACGCTCTTGAGTATCTGGTAGAAGACGTCCTGCCCGACCTTGTCGGTGCCGAAGACGTGGTAATCGACGCACAGTGCAAGCACCGGCAGCAGTATCAGCAAGAGCAAACCAAGCGTCGCCAGAACAGCATTCCAGGCAAATCCGGTCTCGCCCTTCCACAGGCCGCGCCACGCCTGCCTCACGGCGATGCCATGCCTTTTGGCCAACACGCATGCGATCCCCAGCGATACCATGCTCAGGATGGCCAGGGCGACAGCCTCTGCGGCCAGGACTTTTTTCAACACATCGGAACTGCGCTTTTCCTCAGCATCGCCCAAATGCGCCCCGCCGAATTTCAGGCGCGGAAAGTCACGCGTCGTTCTCACGCGGCCATCGGGCTCGCGTACTTCGATCGATTCCTTGGCATAGGCGCGCGTGGCCAACGGTTCTGAATAGGTTTTCTCGTTGCGCGTACGCAGCGGTGTGGCGATGGCATCAAGAAGCGAAAGTACTTCGATGGCGTAGACCACCGGCTGGCCGGGCTCGGAATTTACAAGACGTGGCCGGTAGTGCAAAGAGTCGAGCAGTCCAACACCCACAAACACTGCCAGCACCGTGGCTGCAGCCATTCCCGCCCGGCTGCGCCCCACACGCCGCCAGGCGGCGCGCAGCGGCGGGTTGCGCCACGAGAGCGCCCCGAACGCGCCCCCGGCCAACGCCAGCAGCCAGATCAGCACGTCGGACCAGAGCAGCACGGGAAGGACTGGCATGAACGTCATCGGTCGAACCTTATTCGTGGATCGACGATAGTGTAGGAAATATCGGTCAAGATCAGCCCGATGATGTAGAGCACCGAACCGATGAATACCATCGCCCGCACCACGGCGAAGTCCTGAGCATTGATGGCGTCGATGGTGTAGCTGCCCAGCCCGGGAATACCGAAGAAGGACTCGGTGAGCAACGACCCCATGAACAGCAGGGGAATCACGACCACCACGCCGGTGAGGATCGGAATCAGCGCATTGCGCAACACGTGTCGGAAAAGCACGGTCACCTCCGACAACCCCTTGGCCCGTGCCGTACGCACGTAGTCCTTGCCGATTTCCTCCAGAAAGATGGTGCGGTACCAGCGCGCCGACGAGCCGATGCCGGAAATGACGCCGATCACCACCGGCAAAATCAGGAATTTCCATGCATCGAGGCCGGCGGTATAGCCCGAGATCGGCACCAGTCGCCACAGCTTGCTGATCAGGTATTGCCCCCCGATGATATAGAAAAGGCCGGAGATCGACATCATGGCCACGCACAACACGACGCCCCAGAAATCCAGATAAGTCGCGCGGAAAAATGCCAGCAACAGCGCAAAGCTCACCGTCACCATCAGTCCGAGGATGAAGGTCGGCAACGCGATGGCCAATGACGGCCCCATGCGCGATGTGATTTCCCGGGTGATATCGCGCCCGTCCTCTGCACGCCCGAAATCACCGACGAACATGCGCACCGACTTGCTGAAGAAGATCGTATCGGTCATCACTGAAACGCCCGAAGCCTTGGAATTGACGAACAACGGCTTGTCGTAGCCACGCTCGGCCTTCCACTTCTCGATGGCCTCGGGCGTCACGCGCTTCACGCCCAACTGCATGCGCGCCATGTCGTCCGGCGTATTGACGACGAAAAACAGCGCGAAGGTGATGAGGTTCACACCGATCAGGATCGGAATTGCGTAAAGCAGACGGCGCAGGAGGTAACTAAGCATTGGCAGGTACTCTCCTAAGTCCGAGCGGTTCTGCGCTCACGGCGACGATAGGCGACCACCGCCGGCACAATCACCGACACCAGTCCCGCCGCAATCAGTACCAGCGGCCATAAGACGGGCGCATTCCACTCGTGCCGACGTCGGGCACGCTCGTCCACGTCAATACGCTGGTACTTGAGGATGTTGTTGGCCACGTCGTTCGGCTTGCGGTTATGCAGCCAGGTGTGGCCGAGCGTGTAGCTCTTGGGGTGGAAGCCGAACACCCACGGCGCATCTTCCTGCAGGATGCGGTTCATGCGCCGGACTATTTCCAGACGCTCCGGCGTGTTGTCCATGTCCTTCATTTCAGCGAACAAGCGGTCGTACTCCGGATTGATGTAGTTCGACTTGTTTTCGCCGCCTTTGGCAATCATGCCTTCACGGCCGGCGAGCAGGAAGAAGAAGTTCTCCGGATCAGGATAGTCGGCGTTCCAGCCAAGGTAATAGAGCTGTACGGCCCCCTTGCGCAATTTCTCCTGGAAACGATTGAAGTCGGTCGAGCGCACGACGAGTTGAATGTCGAGCTTGGCAAACTGGCGGTTCAGCCAGTCGAGCCGCGACTTGTCGCCCATGCCGCCGCTAGTGGTATCGAGGTTGAGCACCAGCGGCTCCCCGGTTTTCACGTCGCGTCCGTTCGGCCACCCCGCTTCAGCCATCAGTTTCCGGGCCACATCAATGGGCTTACGCTGAGCCCTGCCGTCCTTCCAAGCGTAGACCGTGCGATTGATACCCGGCTCGCCTTCCTGAAATCCAAAAATCCCGGGCGGCAGCGGACTCATGGCGGCAATGCCGCGCCCGTTCATGAAGATCGAGATGAACTCTTCCTGGTCGATGGCAATCGATAGCGCTTGGCGGAGCTTGCGCGCTCTTTCCTCGCCCACCCCTTCCTTGCCGCCGACAACGGGATCGAGCATGTTGAAACCCATGTAAAAGGTCGAGGTGCGCACGCTGGTCAGCAGGCGGATGCCTTTCGCCTGCATCTCATCAGAGAGCAGCACGTCGCCGCCGACGTTGAGGCGCACTGCCTGATCGAAGCTGTCCGACGAAATGCCGGAAGCATCGTAGTAGCCCTGCAGGAACTTGTTCCAGTACGGGATGCTTTCTTTCTCCCGCGAGAATACCGCCTTGTCGATCATCGGCAGCGGCTTGCCGCAGTCGTCCAGCAGACCGGCCGTGCGATCACCGGTCTCACCCTCGCACGGATAGCTCTCTCCGTGAAAATTGGGATTACGTTCCAGCACCATGCGGCTGTTCGGATTGTTCTCGGTCAGCATGTACGGGCCAGTGCCGACCGGATACCAGTCGAGGGTCAGATTCTTTTCCGCCATGCCTGGCTGATGGTAGAAACGATCAACCTCGCGCGGCACTGGCGCAAAGAACGGCATCGCGAGCCAGTAGAGAAATTGCGGGTACTTGCCGCTCAGCTTGATGCGGTAAGTATAGCGATCGACGCGCGTCACGCCGTCGAGTGGATAACGGTCGAGATCGAGCCACTCGCCAGCGGGAAGCGACTTGGCCTCCTGCTGCAACCGTTCGCCAAGTTCCCTGAGCCCGACAATATGCGCGGCCATCATCCCGAAGATCGGGGAATGCAGGCGCGGATGCGCCAATCGCTTGATCTGGTAGATGTAATCGTCGGCGGTCAGTTCACGCGACCCCGTATGGGCAAAGTCAGCGATTCTGGCAATGCCCGAGAGCTTCGCAGCATCAAGATTGCCATAGACCGGTTGACCTTTTCCGTCCACGGCAAATGCCGGATGCGGCTGGTAACGGATACCGGCACGAATGCGAATCTCATAGACGCTGCTGGCGATCGCGGACGAAGGCGCATCGGCCGGCAATCGTTTCCCGGCACCATCCAGATAGGTCACCTCCGGTACCGCTTCCGTCGTACCGGGGACCAGCGCGTAGGGGCGCTTTAGGTAGTGGTACTGAAGCGGTGGCTCGTAGATCTGCGCAGTGAAGGTGGCTTCATCCTCGGTATAGGATTGCGCCGGGTCCAGGTGTTTGGGACGCTCGGTGAAGGCTGAATAGAGGATGTTATGGCCACGCTCGCTGGCCGGATAAGGGTCATTCTGCTCATTCCCGCAGGCGGCGAGCAAGAGTAACAACAACAGGATGGCTGAGCGGAAACCGGGCATGGGGCGAAGTGTAACGCAGGGTTATCGAAATTGACGATTGGCCCAAATGAAGAATCCACGCCCGAAAAAGGGGAAAATTCCCCTATAATGCGGTGTCCGGCCGTTCCCCGGCCAGCACTCCAATTCCATCATCATTCAGTCACGGGAGAATTCATGGGATTCCTTGCCGACAAGCGCATCCTGATCACCGGTTTGTTGTCGAAGCACTCGATCGCCTACGGTATCGCCAAGGCTTGCCATCGCGAAGGGGCCAAGCTTGCCTTTACCTTTCAGAGCGAACGTTTTCAGGAACGCGTCAGCAAATTTGCCGCCGAATTCGACAGCACGCTGGTATTCCCCTGCGATGTCGCCGAAGATGATCAGATCGACAAGCTCTTTGCCGATCTGGCAACGCACTGGGAGGGGCTCGATGGACTGGTCCACTCAATCGGTTACGCCCCACGGGAAGCGATCGAAGGCGACTTCCTGGAAGGAATTTCGCGCGAATCGTTTCGCATCGCCCACGACATTTCTTCCTACAGCTACCCGGCACTGGCCAAGGGTGCGCGGCCTTTGCTGCTAAAGGGCAACAATCCCGCCCTGCTGGCGCTGACCTATCTCGGTGCCGAGCGCACCATGCCGAACTACAACACCATGGGCCTGGCCAAAGCCAGCCTCGAAGCGGCCACACGCTACCTGGCCTTCTGCCTTGGTCCGCAGGGCATTCGCGCCAACGCCGTTTCGGCAGGTCCGATCAAGACGCTCGCCGCCTCGGGAATCGGCGATTTCGGCAAACTGCTCGCCTACAATTCACATCACGCACCGCTACGCCGCAATGTGACCATCGAGGAAGTAGGCAATGCTGTTGCTTTCCTGCTCTCTGACCTGGCCAGCGGCATTACAGGCGAAATCATGTATGTCGATGGTGGCCTGAATACCACGGCCTTGGGAAATACCGACCCGCTGCCCCAGTAGTCGGTCACAACGACCAAAAAATACGCCGGCTGAGTTTCCTCAGCCGGCGTATTTTTTGTTGAGAACCCGGGGGAAGGCGTTACTGGCGCTCTCTTGGTTCGAGGGCCGCCTTGTTGATGTCAATCTTGTAGCGCGAACGCAGGCTTGACAGGTAGGCCGACAGATCTTCCTGGGCTACAACCGACCCGTACTCGGCACGAAGAGCCTTGAGCTGTCCCTCATCAATCTTCTCCGGTTGGCTGACCTTGGTGATCTTGTACAGCGCGTAGACGTTGCCCAGGCTGACCCCCACGTAAGCCGGCAGTTTCTGAACATTGGCCTTAAAAATCGCGTGCAGGGCGGCGGGCGGAAGCTGAAGCTGCCGTGCCTGCATACGCGAAGCACTGCGCGGTGCCGACCACGCGATCTTGTCTTCACCCTTGTTCAATTCAGCCAGCCGGGCCTCTCCTGCGGCCTTGGCCTGCGCTTGCGCTTCCTGCGCCTTCAGGTATTTCTCGATGTCGCCTTTGACCGCCTCGAAGGGGCGTGTGGAGGCAGGAACATGTTCCACGACACGCGCGGCAAGCAGGGTGTTCGGAGCGACCTCGACGGCTTCGGTGTTTCGCTTGTTCTTGACGGCATCTTCCGAGAAAAGCGCTGCCAGCACTTTTTCATTTCCCAGCGGACCGAGCGCTGCCAATGTTTGTGGATCGGAATTCTTCGGCAGCCAGCCGCTTTGCTGAACCTTCAATTTGAACTTGTCAACCACCGGTTGCAGACTGTCCGATTGCTCATACACCATGTTGTTGAAACTCTCCGCTGCCTCGGCGAACTTGCGGGCCGCCGCCTGCCGTTTGAGTTCTCCTTCGATCTCCGCACGCACTTCCTCCAGCGGACGCTGCTTTGCCGGCTTGATTCCGGTAACCTTGATGATGTGATAGCCGAAGTCGGATTCGACCAGACCGGAGATTTCCCCTTCTTTCTGCCCAAATACGGCATCTTCGAACGGCTTGACCATCATGCCCCGGCCGAAGAAGCCGAGATCGCCGCCTTGTTGTGCCGATCCGGGATCCTGGGAATGCTGCTTGGCCAGTTCCGCAAACTTGGAAGGCGCTTTCTGGATTTCCTTCAGCACGCCCTCGGCCTTGGATTTGGCCTTTTCCTTGCTGACATCACCGTTGGTCAGGATCAGGATATGGCTGGCCCGCCGTTCCTCGGACTGTTGATAGCGGTCCTGATGCCCTTCGAACCAGGTTTTGACATCGGCATCGCTCACAGTCACTTGCGGCATCAGCGCGTCCAGAGACAAGACGACGTACGCGGCCTTGACTTGCTCCGGAACTTCGAAGCGGCTCTTGTTCTCGTCGTAAAACTTCTGAACCGCGACCGGCTCGATCTTCACCTTGTCAGCAAACTGCTCGGCCGCGATCCGGAACTCTCCGAACTGGCGTTCTTCTGATTGCAAACGCAGCAAGGCCTCGGCCTGTGTCGAGGACACAAACGCCGAGGAACCAATCGTCCCAATCAATTGCTGCAGCGTAAGATCCTGACGCACCCGCGCCTCGAACTGCTGTTGCGACATACCCTGCGAGCGCAGCACCGCCTCATAGCGCGACATGGAAAACTTGCCGTCCTCCTGCAGCGCGGGAACATTGCTGATGAAATCGCGCAACACGTCATCACCGGTCATCAGGCGATTTTTTCCGGCTTCCAGCAAAAGGAGGCGTTGATCGATCAGCGAATTCAGAATGCCCAGCCGAACCTCAGGTGAATTCATCATTTCCGGCTTGAAAGAAGCACCCATGGATTGACGCATCTGGTCCTGACGCTCACGCAATGCCTGCTCGAATTGGGGGATACTGATCTTCGTATCACCCACGCTCGCCAGATCACTGCCGGCCCCGCTACTCCGGACGTAGGAATCCACACCCCAGAAGGCGAACGGCAGTGCAATCAAACCCAGGAAAATCTGAACAATTCGCTTGTTGTTGCGTACGGCGTCAAACATGATGAATGTCCGCTAGATCAAGTTAATTCGGTGCAATAACAAAAAAGGCGAACTTACGTTCGCCTTCCGATAGTGGCGGAGTGGACGGGACTCGAACCCGCGACCCCCGGCGTGACAGGCCGGTATTCTAACCAACTGAACTACCACTCCATTCTTCACAGCACTTGATTATCCGCGTGTGTATCTGCTTTATTGGTGGGTGCTGACGGGCTCGAACCGCCGACATCCAGCTTGTAAGGCTAGCGCT
>CAZCJW010000003.1:0-39277 GCA_964499185.1 uncultured Propionivibrio sp.
TTCACGCCGTAGGGCTTGGTCAGGTCGCTGACGGCGCGCATCATCATCGGCGGGCCGATGGTGACGATTTCGGCGATCTCGCGGCCCTTGCTCTTCTTGCCGTTCTTGAGCATTTCCTCAAGCGGGGTGGAGACGAAGCCTTTGATGCCGAAGCTGCCATCGTTGCTGGTGTAGATCACGTCGAGCTGGTCGCCGAACTCGGCCTGCAGCTTGCCGACGCGCTCGTCTTCCTTGGTCCAGAACAGCAGGTCGGCGCTGCGGAAGCCGGAAATCAGCGTCACGTGGTTGCCCATGCGCAGGTGTTCGCGCGCGATCGGGTATACCGGCGGCAAACCGACGCCGCCGGCTGTGAACACGACCGTCTGTTTCTTCGCATCGTAGTGGTGCAGTTCGCTCGGCTGGCCCAGCGGACCGGCGATGCCGGCGAAGGCCTCGCCGACCTGCATGCGGTTGATCTCGATGCTGCTGGTGCCCATGCCCTGGACCACGAGGCAGATGGTGCCGGCCTTGGCGTCCCAGTCGGCCAGCGTCAGCGGGATTAGCTCGCCGTTCGGCCATGCCAGCACGCGCACGAATTGCCCGGCACGGGCGGAACGAGCGATCAGCGGCGCATGCACGATGAACTCGACGATGCCCGGGGTCAATTCGATCTTCTCCAGGATCGTCTGCGGCGCGGCACCGAGGTGCGAGTAGCTGTTGGCCTTGGCGACCATGCGCCGGATTTCGTCGGCGGGCATGTCGATGTCACCGACGATTTCCCTCGCCGCGGCCTGGCCGTCGCCGGCGGCACGGATGGCCGTGGAACCGCCACGCGCGGCATCGCCGCCCGAGTAGATGCCGTCGAGCGAGGTCTTCTGCGACCCCTTGGCGCCGAGGTCGATGGTGCCCCACTTGGTCGTCTTCAGGCTCGGCTCGGAATCCCGAATGATCGGGTTGGGATCGTTGCCCAGCGCCATGATCACCAGGTCGGCCTTCATCAGTTCCTTCTCGCCGGTGGCGATCGGGCTGCGCCGGCCGGAGGCGTCAGGTTCGCCGAGTGCCATCACTTCGAGCATCGCGCCGGTGACAAAGTGCGTCTTGTCGTCGCCGACGAACTCGCACGGCGAGCGCAGCACCTTGAGTGCGATGCCCTCTTCCAGCGCGTGATGCAGTTCCTCGACGCGCGCCGGCATTTCGCTCTGCGTGCGGCGATAGACGATGGTCACGTTGCCGCCGAGACGGCGCGCCGTGCGCGACGCATCCATCGCGGTGTTGCCGCCACCGATGATGATGACTTCCTTGCCCTTGGTTTCCGGCAACGGGGTTTCATAGTCCTCGCGCAGCCCCTGCATGAGATTCACGCGGGTGAGGAACTCGTTGGCCGACATGACGTTGAGCAGGTGCTCGCCGGGCACATTCATGAAACGCGGCAGCCCGGCGCCGGTACCAACGAAGATCTTCCAGAAGCCGGCGTTGCGCAGATCCTGTAAGGTCGCCGTCTTGCCGACAACGAAATTGGACACGAACTTGCCGCCGAGCAGCTTGATCTTGCCGACCACGTCGTCGATCAGTTCGTTGGGCAGGCGGAACTCGGGGATGCCGTAACGCAGCACGCCGCCGAGCGCGTGGAAGGCCTCGAAGATCGTCACAGGGAAGCCTTCGACGGCCAACAGGTAGGCGTTGATCAGGCCTGCCGGGCCGGAACCGACCACGGCGATCGGCGGTTTCTCGGCCTTCTCCCACGGATCGGGGAAGCCGGCGAAGCGCGCGGCGATGCCGTCCGGATTGACCACCTTCTCGCGCTGCGGCAGGAACCATTCAAGCTGGCCGATCTCGATCGGCTGCTTGGTGTGGGCACAGACACCCTGGCATTGCAGTTCCTGGGGGCACACGCGGCCGGTCACGTTGGGCAGCGGGTTGCAGTTCTCGATCAGCTCCATCGCTTCGCGGAAACGCCCGTTACCGAGCAGATCCAGCACCTGCGGGATGTGGATCTTGACCGGGCAGCCGCCCTTCGGCTCGAACTTGCCGGGCACGTGCAGGCCGACCTCGCAGGGCTTTTCGTCGCACTGCTTGTCGCGCAGCACTTCGAGCCAGACGATCAGGTCAACCTCGCGTGCCGTGTAGCCGAGGTTCATGTAGCCCAGATACCCCTGGTTGACCAGCTCAAAGTCTGTGGAGCGCTCCTCCGGCGAACGGATGTACGGCGGGATGAAGCTCTCTGCCGGCCAGTTGTTCGACAGTCCCTTGAACATCGGGTAACGGTCCGAGAGGTGCTTGTCGAGCGCCTTGATGAACTTGCGCTTCAAGCCCAGCGGAACGCCCCACACGAAGCGCATGAGGATCTTGCTCATGTCGTCGTCGCGCAGCAGCAGTTCCCAGAAGGTACGAATGAACTCAGGAGAGAGTTCGTCCTGTTTGAACTCGGCGACGATGGCGGCAGTGCCGTCGGAGATGAACATGTCGCGGAACGCCTGTGGGTCATTCAACAGGCGTCGGCGCAAGAGGTCCATCTGCCGGTTGAAGGTTCCGACGGCGGCCGTTTGTTCCAGTGCCTCGACCTGCGAACGCGTATCCTCGAGTGCGTTGCTGGCGCTCAGGTAGCGCTGCAGGTCCTCCGGGCTGAATGTGCCGGGATTGTTTGCCGGTTTAGGGGTGGAGGCACCGTTGCTCATCGAATGATCTCCGCATCGCAGTTGGCCGATACCCGCTTGATGCGAGCCTTCAGCTCCGGGGTCACGGTAACGCGTTCCAGGGCACCGGGGATCAGGCGTGCCACTTCGCGGCTCTCGCCGTCGATCACCATGCGCGTCTTCTCGAACAACTCCGGGAGGTCCTGGTAGCACGTCTTGCAGTTGGTACATTTCACCTGGTCCTCGGGCGCCAGGGTCACCAGCGCATCGGCCACCGCCGCTGCCGCACACCCCGCCGTCGCCGGCGCTCCGGAGGCGATGGGCACGATCGGGATCACCGTGCCGCCGCCAACCGATGCCTTGGTCGAGGAGGCCAGTTCCGACATCGCCCGTGCTATCGCGTCGAGAGACGTGTCGTGCTGCTTCAAGGAATCCTTGTACTGCGCCTGCAAGGCGTCAATGCTCTGGCGGTGAGTGGCATCCATGCGCGCGACGTGGAAGCCGGCCAGGTATTGCAGCATCTGCCAGTTCTTGCGCCGCTCCTCAACCAATTCGACGATGGAGAGGGAAACGCCCACCTTGACGAGGTGCCGGGAGGCGTCGACCGAATAGACGAACGGCGTCTTGCCCTCGCGCGCCTCGGCAGGCAGGTCGATGAACTCGACGACCGGCACCAGGTTGGCGGCGTCGGCGGCCAACTTGCGGAACTGTTTCTTGAAACGGATTTCACCGAGGGCAAAATCGGCCGGAGTCAACTGCACTTCCATCAGCTTCAGTTCGCCACCCTCGTCAAGATATTCCAGCGTGCTCTTCGTCCACGTCTTGTCGAGATCGGGGTTGCCGTCGAGTGAAAACCACTCGTGCAGTGTTTTGCCCTTGCGCGGGTCATGCACGAACACGGGGTTCATGCGGCTTTCCACGGCCAGTCGTGCCTGTCGCGCCGAAACATTGTCGGCAATGCCATGCTCGCCCTGGCACGGTGTGTACACGTCGAGCACTGCCGGCGCATCGCTGTAGGAGAGGAACTCCATGGTGTTCTTCAGGTAATGCCCCTGCAGCGCCGTGGTCGTCGAACAAACGAACACATTGGGATGGAAGGAGGCGATCAGGCCGAGTTCCTTGCGTGACTCTTGTTTGCCGCTGTGCGCACCGCCGTGCCGTGCCAGGTCTGAATCCTGCCCGGTAAAGCTCGACGTCGAAGCCTGCCCGCCGGTGTTGGAATAGGCCCCGGTATTGAGCACCAGCATCTTGATCGGCGTATTACTGGCCAGAATGCGCGAGAAGGCGCCAAAGCCGATGTCGTAGGTGGCGCCGTCGCCACCAATGGTGATCACGGTCGGCAGAAGAGCAAGCTCTTCCTTGGTAAACAGGTTCCACGACAGGAAGCGGAACTCCTGGTCATGCTGTTCCGGCACGTAGGCATCGTCCAGTTCAAGCCGGGCCAGGCGCATGGCGCGCACGTCCTGCACGTTCTGCGCCGCGACGCCCTCGAAGATGCCCTTGGCCAGCGGCTGGGCGTCCTGGAACAGGCTGTTGACCCACGGGTCGTTGTAGGCGTTGAACGGGAAGGTCGAGGCATACACGCTGCTGCACCCCGTCGAATTGGCGATGATCGCCCCGGCCGGACCATTGCCGGTCGGCCCCCCCTCGAACAGGTACAGGCGTTTTTCCAGCGTGGCGATGAGTTCGCCGATACGCCGGCTGCGCTCGGCTTCCTTCTTGCCCAACGCAGCCTGCTTGGCCACCAGATCGGCGATCAGTTTCTCCAGTTCGGCGATATGGTCGACCCGGCGCTTCTCGGTGATAGCGTGGTTGGTGGCCATAACCAGCCGAATAGCGGTGACTTCGCCGCAACCGCGGCAGCCACCGTGGCCACCGGTTGTCGAATAGTAGTTGTCCCGGTCGAGCAGCAAGCGCTTGATCTCGCCTCCGGCCTCAATGGCGTTATCGACGAAGCGGTCGGGCGTGTTCGGAGTCTTGCTCATGAAGTCGAATCGATCCTGCAGGGTCGTCAGCAGCGCCGTGTCCTGATCCTTCGAGACCAGCGCGCCGGGACCGCAGACATCGACACACTCCAGGCAGCCGGTGCACTTCCACGGATCGACATTGGCGGCGAACAGTCCGCCGCTGCCCGCGCTGGTCTTTTCCATGGCATCGAAGAACGGGCGTGTACGTGCAACGGGATAGGTGGCCAGCACATCAACGAGCTTGCTGAAGTTGCCAAGCAACGTGGCCTGGCGCGTCGGCAGCTTCGATGCCGCCTCGGCTACCAGTTCGTGGAAGGCGCGGGCTTCCTTGCTCTGGCGATAGGCGTCGCGCACCGCCTCGGCCACGCCGTAAACCTGTGCGCGCATGGCTTCGCGCTGCGCCTCGGTGATATCGAGCTGGCGGATGCCGGTGAGCAACAGTTCGTGGATGTCATGTACGGTGTTCGGAATCGCGGCATCCGGGCAGACCAGGGCGCACTCCATGCAACCGGTGCACAGGTCGGGATTGAACAGTGGCACGCTGCGCCGGAACAGCCCCTTGTCCTTCGAACCGGCTGTGCCGGCGGGCATGAACAGGCCACTACCCGGCAGCACCGGTGCCTCACCGATGGTACCTTCGCGGAATGGCGTAGCGATCATGTCGTTGAAGTATTCACGGTCGAACAAGCCGCACCCGGAGGCGCCTTCGGGCTGGCACATCGAGGCCGACAGCGACACATTGCGCAAAGTGATCGGTGCGGGTTTCGCATCGATTTTGGTGAAGGCAGGCTTGCTGTAGTCAACACGCACGGTCGCCTCGATGCCCTCCTCGATAACTTCCATGTTGCCCTCGACGACCGCGCCGCCCTTGGTGCCGAACTTCTTGGCGATCTGCTTGCGAATCTTCTCGAGGATGGTCTTGGCCGATGCACCCGCCGACACCTGCTTGACGTGTCCGGCCACCGCGCCGATAAAAGCGATGCCCATCATGCGCGTGGCCAGTTCGGGGGTCGGCGCATGCTTCTTGGCCACGGCGAAGGCATCGATGATGAAGAAATTGATCTTCTTCTCGCGGATGGTCTTCCGGGCCTGCGCCGGCAATTCCGCCCAGACTTCTTCCGGCGTGGCACTCGACTGCAGGATGAAGGTTCCTCCCGCAGCCAGCCCCTTCAGCGGATTGGTATGACTGAACGCGCGGTGATCCGGGGAAATGACCACTTCCACATCTTCGAGTTCGGCGTTGGTAATCTTGATCGGTTCCGGGCTCAGGGTGATGTAGTAGTTTGTCGGCGCACCGCTTTTTTCCGAACCGTACTTCGGCGCCGACTTCGAATGCATATCCAGCGCGCCAGCCAGGATGTCGGTGAGCAGTTTGCCTGACGCAATGGTGCCGTAGCCGCCGACCGAGTGGAAGCGAACGCGGAAGGCCGATTCCGGCAGCAGGCGCGGATTGGCCTCGGTCTCAAGCGCCATCAGTTCGGTTTCCGGATAGGCGGCTTTCATCCGCTTCTGCAGTTCGGCCATGCGCGGATTCGGGTCCTTGGAGAAGAACTGGGAGCCGAGATAGATCAGCGAGGCGCCCTTGCCCGTTTCCATGTTCTTGAACGCAGCAATCAGGTGGCGCGGCTGCAAATCGTGGCCACCCAGGCCGAAGATCGCCGTGGTCACTTTCGGGGAAGCTTTGATGGCCGGAATGCCGACGTGCCGCTCGGCCTCGCCGCGCTTCAACTCGGCGTTTTCGCGGGCCTTGAACAAAGCCTGCATGACCAGCGGGGTCAGCGCGGCCTGGTCGGAGCGTTCGAGCACCGTCACCGCCTTTTTGCCGGCCAGAGCGGCGACCACTTCGGCCTCTGGGAACGGCTGCAACAGCTTGATCGACACCAGCCCGACTTTCTTGCCCTGGCTGCGCAGGTGGGTCACGACGGCTTCAACGTCGTCGCACACCGAACCGAGGCCGACCATGACGGTTTCGGCGTCGTCGCACATAAACGTATGGACCGGCGAATAGGTACGGCCGGTCAGCGCCGAGTACTCGGCCATAGCCTGGCGTACCAGCGCCGGAACGCCGCTGGCGAAGTGCGTGCGATGATCGGCTGCACCGGCCTGGAAGTCTGGCTGATTCTGCACCGGGCCAGTCAGGCCTGGATTGTTGACGTCGACCAGCGCGGGCACGAGTTGCCGCGTGCCTTTCTCGAAAGCGTTCAACCACTGGCGGCGCCACTGGCCCTGCAGTTCCTCGGGCAGCCAACCGAGTGTTTTTCCCACCAAGGCCCCTTCGTTGTCCTTTTCGACCTTGGCGGCGTTCGTGTCGAGATACTTTTTCAGCGCCGCCAGGTTGGTTTCGGTGATATCCGCGGCATGGCGAGCCAGATACTGGTTCAACTGGAAGACACGGCCCTTGGAACCAAACAAGATTTCCTGTGCCAAAGTCGGTGCCTTGATACGTCCGGCCGGATCACCGAGATACTCGCGAAGCAGTTCCGGTTCCGGCAGCAGCGCCTCGCTCATCATGTGGCTGGTTGAAAAGCCGTCCATGGCATTGGCGACGGGAATCAGCGATAGCGCAGCGGTGCGGTAGGAAATGGCCGCCAGGTCAGCCGCTTCCTGTGGGTTGGCACCAAACAGGATGGTGTAGCCGGAAGGCAGCAAGGCATAGACGTCGTCATGCCCGGCCATCACGTTCAACGAGTGTTTGGAAACGACGCGCGCTGCTACCTGCAGCACGAAGCCGCCCACCTTTTTACCGACGGTCACGAAGTGTGACTCCAGCGCATACAGGATACCTTGGCTGGAAGAGGCGTTGGAAATGAACTGGCCGCCCGTCAGCGCCGCGCCCAAGGCCCCACTCTGTGCCGAATGCTCCCCCTCGGGTTCGAAGAAAAAGGGGTGTTTCCCCCACACGTTGACACCGCCTTCCGAGCGGAACGCTTCGTAGATCTCCGCGATTTCCGTAGATGGCGTGATCGGATAACCGATAACGCCGCCGCAAACCTGGCTCATGACATGAGCAACAGCGCCGTTGCCGTGGATGACGTTGGAGATGCCTGGGTATTTCGCTTTCTTGGCTTTCATGGTGGGACGTCCAAATGAAGGGTGGGAAATTCAACCGGGCAGGCGAAAGCCCGCCGGCTTGCTGGAAACCGAACAACAAAACAAAAGGGAAATTCTGCGCGCGTCGTGCGCTGCGGATGCCAAAAACGGCCTGACCGCCACCATTGTGGTGACGGATTGGCCTGACCGACCGATGAAGCGCACCCTGACCATATGTTCTCCGTATAGAGGTTATCGGAGTCTCGTGGGCACAATACTTTGTGCGAATATGGAACAACTACATGACGCTATGGAACAAATTATTCTACTACCAACTCTTGGAATTGCACAGGCCGAAATGAAATTTCAGAGATCGGACAATAACCCATTGGCGCTAAAAACAAAACCGCGCCTCAAGGACGCGGTTTCATGACAAAACGCAGTAATCCAGGACAAAAAAACCGTCCTGGAAGATCCGTCGGACTAGCGGAAAAACTCCCCCACCCGCTCGAAAACTTCGTGCCCGGCGCCGTGGCGATGCACGTCGAGGACGTCCTCCAGCTTCTCGATCTGGCGGATCATCTGTTCCAGCCGCGCATCCTCGTTGACGGTCAGCCAGATGCGGCTGGTTTTGCCGTTACCCACCGGCATGCACAAAATGCCCTCGACGTTGTAGGCACGGCGCGAGAACAGGCCAACGATGTGCGACATCACGCCAGCGTGGTTGTTCACTGCCAGTTCCAGCACAGTCTGGGCCTGACCCGGCTCATGGTTTGTTTTGGTAATCGAATTCATCATCAGCCTCCAATCATGTCCTTGTTAGCAGCACCCGGCGCCACCATGGGCAGCACCTGCTCATGGCGATCGATACTGGCGTGGATGAACACCGGCCCGCGCACGGACAGCGCCGCAGCCAGGGCCGATTGCGGGTCGCTCGCCGTATCCAGGTCGAGCGTCTGCCAGCCGAATCCTTCGGCGATCTTCAGGAAATCCGGCTCTCCCTTGAATTTCGAGGAAAAGATGCGCTGCCCGTAGAACAGGGTTTGTTGCTGGAAAACGAGGCCGAGCGACGCATTGTTCATCAGCACCACCTTGACGTTGACATCCTCCTCGGCCGCCGTCGCCAGCTCCTGGATGTTCATCAGAATGCTGCCGTCGCCCGTGAAACAGACCACCGTCCTTTCCGGCTGGGCCATCGCCGCGCCGATCGCCGCCGGCAAGCCGAAGCCCATGGTGCCGAGACCGCCGGACGTCAGCCACTGATGCGGACGCCGCAAGGGATACGCCTGCGCCACCCACATCTGGTGCTGGCCGACATCGGTGGCGATGATGGCGCTGTCGTCCAGGCAATCGGCGACCGCACGAATCAGGCCGTACGGGGTGCGCGGGTCGTCGATGCCCGGCATCTGCAAGGGGCAGGTCGCTTTCAGTTCACTGACACGCGACAGCCAATCCTGGCGCAAGCTCGACTTGACCTGCGGCAAAAGCTCGCCGAGCACCTGCTTGACGTCGCCACGGATACCGACATGTGCCATCTTGATCTTGTCCAGTTCGGAACGGTCGATGTCAATGTGGATGATCTTCGCATTCGGACAGAACGCCGCAACCTTGCCCGTGGCGCGATCATCGAATCGCGCGCCGACCGCAATCAGCAGATCACACTCCTCCATCGCCAAATTGGTGCAGCGGGCACCGTGCATGCCGAGCATGCCGAGCGACAAGGCATGATCGACCGGCATCGCTCCCAGCGCCATCAGCGTCATCACCGTCGGCAAACTGGCCTTCTCGGCCAGTTCGACAGACTGCGCCGCCGCCCCCGAATGCACCACGCCGCCGCCGAGGTAGAGAATCGGCCGTTGAGCGTCGTTGATCATCGCGGCAGCACGCGCGATCGGGTCAGGATCTGCCTCCGGCACCGGGTCGCGGCGGCCGGGTTCTGGCCACTCGCTGACTTCGATGCGTTCGTTCTGCACATCCTTGGGGATATCCACCAACACCGGCCCCGGACGGCCGGAAGCCGCCAGACGGAAAGCCTTGGGGATCACTTCGAGCAGTTCGCGCGCCGACCCGACCAGGAAATTATGCTTGGTAATCGGAATGGTCAGTCCGTAGGTATCCACCTCCTGGAAGGCGTCGGTGCCGATCATCGAGGTCGCGACCTGGCCGGTAATCGCTACCATTGGAATCGAGTCGAGCTTGGCGTCGGCGATTGCCGTCAGCAGGTTGGTCGCGCCCGGACCGGATGTCGCCAGACATACGGCGACCTCCCCGGTCGCCCGTGCCGCACCTTGGGCCATGAAGCCGGCGCCCTGCTCGTGGCGGGTCAGCACGTGCTCGATCAGCGTGGATTGCGACAGCGCATCGTAGAACGGCAGGATGGCGCCGCCCGGAATGCCGGGGATTCGGCGTATGCCCTGCCTTTCCAGCAGGCGTACGACAACCTGCGACCCGGTGAGGGTTTCTGTGGTGTCTTTGCTCATGGACATCTCCTTTCAGTGGGACGGGGGATGCCGGGTTGCCGTTGGCGGGGGCAGAAACGAAAACCCCCGCTCGGTTTGCACCGGCGGGGGTTTGAAAATCGGTCTGGTGTTTCTCTTACCTTCTTCTGGCCCTCGACGGTGCGCGCGGTACTACTACGCTTACTAGGCGTACTACCGGTACTACACGAATCGAGACGACCAGCGCAACCGACGCCATCGCGGCAGCGATGAACGGAACGGAAACGATCAGGTCAAGTAAAGGCATGTCGTCAAGCCAGAAAATTGGGTCAGGAGCGATTAGAAACGAGCTCGGCGAAAAACACAACCCTTTTCGTTGCAGGGATAAAACAGGCGCTCAGCCAGAATTCAGTTAACCATGTGGAACATTTTGAACGTCTTGTCGAGGACCCACGGCTCGATCACCCGGTTGACCGTGGCGAAATGATCCATGGTCATGTGGTGCTGGAAAGCAGCCTCGTCGTCGTAAACCTCAAAGAGGAAGAAATGGGCCGGATCGTTCTCGTCGACGGTAACGTCGAAACGGCGGCAACCGGGTTCCTTCTCCACGGAACTGCGGGCATTGATCAGCATGGCCTCCTGGAAATCGGCGACGTGATCGGGCTTGATCTGGAAGTTGACGGTAACGACGTACATGGCGGCCTCTGCGTAAGGTGGGTTCAACGGCGGATGATTCTACCAGCCGCGCGCGTGGATCCCCATCGCCGCATCATGAATTTGCGTGCTTCCTCCAACATGCCGAAGGCCAGTGCCAGCGCGACGAGCCAGACCCAGATTCCCGCCGGGAACGCCTGCGTGGCAAACAGCCAGTTCCCTGCAGAGGAGAAGACAATCACCAGCAGTAAAGAAATTTCCGCTGCAAGGCCGAGCAATAGCAGACGATTTCCTGTGACGGGGAACGAAAACGCCGCTTCGCGCGGATGGCGGCAAAGAAATACGTTAACCACCTGCGCGACCACGATCGCCGCCAGGCAGGCCGTTGTCGCCTGCAGATAGAGCGGATCCCGGATGTCGAGCATCGTTCCGTACTGCCAGCCACCCGCATGCAATACGATGAAAAATGCCGTGAGCGACACGGCGGCCTGCAAAGGCCCGAGCCACAGATAGGCGCGCGCCACCAGCGGCCAGGACAGCAGACGCTCATCCGGACGGCGCGGCGACTGGCGCATCACTTCCGGATCGGGACGCTCGGCGCCCAGCGCCAGTGCCGGCAGCATGTCGGTCCCCAGGTCGACGGCCAGAATCTGGATGATCGTCAGCGGCAACGGCACGCGCAGCAGCACATAAGCCAGGTAGGGCACGATCTCCGGGATGTTAGAGGTCAGGATGTAGGTCATGAACTTGCGGATGTTCTCGAACACCGCGCGCCCTTCCTCCACGGCATTGACGATGCTGGCGAAATTGTCGTCGAGAAGGATCATGTCGGCGGCGGACTTGGCCACGTCGGTCCCGGCCAGACCCATGGCGATGCCGATGTGCGCCGATTTCAGGGCCGGGGCGTCATTAACACCATCGCCGGTCACGGCCACGATCTCGCCCTTGTTCTTGAGCGCATTGACCACCAGCATCTTTTGTTCGGCGGTCACGCGGGCAAAGATGATTTCCGGGCTGTCGAGCGCTGTCTGCAGTTGAGCGCGGCTTATCCGGCGCAACGACTCACCGAGGATGACACGTGGCCGCTCGCCGTTTTTCTCCCTTTGCACCAGACCGATCTCGCGGGCAATGGCCAGTGCCGTATGAGGGTGATCGCCGGTGATCATGATGACCTTGATTCCGGCCGAGCGGCAGCGGGCGATCGCTTCGGGAACCTGGGGTCGCGGCGGATCATAGAGCCCGATCAGGCCGGACAGGACCATATCCGTTTCCCTGGGGTCCTCGCCTGCCTTCAGGCGCCGGTAAGCAAACGCCAGAACCCGCAGACCCGAATCAGCCATGTACTGCTGCGCTTCGACGAGGTGGTGGCGCCCATGCTTGTCGAACGATACTTCGCGACCATCGATCTCAATCGTGTCGCACAGGGGCATCACGACTTCCGGCGCGCCCTTGCAATACAACCAGCGCTCAGCGCCTTGTTCGACAATCACTGACATGCGGCGGCGATCACTGTCGAAAGGCAATTCTCCGATCGCTGGCAGGCCGGGAAAGACGGACTGGCAGGCAAATTCGTACAGGGCCACTTCCATCGGGTCGCCAAGCCAAACCGATCTTCCGTCGCGCACACCCTGCTTGAGGCTGTGGCAGGACGCGGCATTGCGCAGCAGATGCGGCATTCCCGGCACGTTCATCGCCGTGTTGCTTTCATGCAATCCACCGTTCAGCCAGAGCTGCCGGACGGCCATCCGGTTCTGCGTGAGGGTTCCTGTCTTGTCGCTGCAGATCACCGTGGTCGCCCCCAGGGTTTCAACCGCCGGCAGATGGCGAACCAGCGCGTTGCGCCGCGCCATGCGCTGGGTGGCCATGGCCAGCGAGAGTGTAACGGTCGGGAGCAAACCTTCGGGCACGTTGGCCACGATGATGCCGATGGCAAACATCAGGTTGGCCCAGAATGGCAGGCCGAGGAAGACGCCGATGGCAAAGAACAACACGCCCAGGCCGGTCGCAAAAAACGCCACCAGCCGCGACAGGCGAGCGATTTCCAGTTGCAGATGCGATGTCGTCTTATCGGCCGTCTGCGTCAGGTGCGCGATCTTGCCGAACTCGGTATGCATGCCGGTGGCGAACACCAGCGCCCGACCGTCGCCGGACACCAGAGACGTTCCGGCCAAAAGAACATTACGTGTTTCGAGGAGCCCCCTCTCCGCCCCCTCTTCCGCATTACGCGCCTTGGGCAGCGATTCGCCCGTGATCGTCGAGGCATTGACCCGGACATTGTTGCCGGTAATCAGCCGACAGTCTGCCGGCACGTTGTCGCCGGCTTCGAGCAGGATTACATCGCCGGGTACGAGTTGTTCGCCCGGCACCTCGGTCAGCCGGTCGTCGCGCATGGCCTTGACGACTTGCGGAAGCAATTTGCGCAGGGCATCGATGGCCCTCTCGGCACGATATTCCTGCCAGTAGGAAAACGCGCCGTTAATCAGGATAACGGCGATGATCGCAGCGCCGAGTTGCCACATTCCCTCGCCGGGACTGCGGCTTTCGGCAAAGAACGCCAACGCAGCAGCCACCCACAAGATGAGGGCAAAGAAATGCGTAAATTCGCGCGCGAAGCGCCGCCATTCGGGCTCGCCGCCCAACTCGGCAAGACGGTTTTCACCGTACTCGCGTAATCGGCGCGCCGCCTCCCCGGAGGCCAGCCCGTTCTCGGACGTACGCAGGCTCTGCAGCGCCTCGGCAATGGATAGATTGGCCAGATGCATGAAACCAGCTTAGGCGACGAACAAGGCCGATCCAAACTGGAGTCTTTCGCTCCGGCCAACAAGCCCCCGGCAGTGCTGTTCGACGATGGCGGGAACCTACCGGCCCGTCATCCCAGTGCCTTGTCGATCACCTCGAACACATCGCGCGACAAGCCGGACTTCTTGTGCAGTGACTCGAGCGCCGCACGCGCATGACTCTGGCGCGCGGTATCGAACTTCCTCCAACGATCGAAACAACGCGCCAGGCGCGCTGCAACCTGCGGATTGACCGGGTCCAGCGCAGCGATCTGCCAGGCCAGGAATCGATATCCATCGCCATTGGCCGCGTGAAAATGCCGGTGGTTGGCGCCAAACGTACGCAGCAGGGCATAGACCTTGTTCGGATTGCACAGGTCGAACGCCGGGTGCCGGGTCAGTGTTTCCACACGCAACAGCGTTTCGGGAAGACAGCTTGCCGCCTGTACGGATAGCCATTTGTCTACCACCAGCGCTTCGTTCTGCCAGCGCGTGTAAAAGTCATCCAGTGCCGCGTTCCCCTCCGGCCCGGAGCTATTGGCCAGCACGGCCAACGCGGCGAACTGGTCGGTCATGTTGTCTGCCGACGAAAACTGGCTGAACGCCAGGGAACGGTAGTCTGCGGAATTCAGTTTGTTCAGGTAATCGAGGCACAGGTTACGCAATCGCCGCCGCCCCGCGTCTGCGGTATCCGGACAGTACCCAGCGGAAGTCGCCAGGCTCGCGTATCGATTGGCAAAATCGGCCTCCAGCGCTGTCGCCAGCGTCCTCGCCAGACCGGCGCGCGCCAAATACAACGCCTCCGGATCGACCACGTCCATCTGTTCGGCCAGTGTCGCCTCGCCGGGCAAGGTCAACGCCTCGGCGATGAAAGCCGGATCGTTGCTGCCGAGCAGCACCCGGCGTGCTGCCTCGACGACGCCGGCAGGACATTCAGCCGCGTCGCCGCGCGTCAGTCGCGCCGCATTCCTTAGGATCAACTGCCCGAACAGCCTCTGCCCCGCTTCCCAGCGGTTGAACGGGTCGCTGTCATGCGCCAGCAGATGCGCCAGATCGGTTTCGCTGTACGGATAATCGAGGATCACCGGGGCCGAGAAATTGCGCAGCAGGGAAGGGACTGGTTCGGCAGGGATATTCTCGAAAACGAAGGTTTGCTCAGGCTCGATGAGTTGCAGAACGACCGTATGCCTCTCCTCTCCGTCATCCAGGCGAAGGCCGGGATCCAGCGTGGCGGAGATCGAACTGGATCCCGGCCTTCGCCGGGATGACGGCGCTTGCCCGGCCAGAGTGAAATCCTGCCCGTCCGGCGCGACGAGCCCGATTGCCACGGGGATCAGGGTCGGCTCCTTCTCCGGCTGCCCGGGCGTCGGCGCGCAGCTCTGGGCCAGCGTCAGCGTGTAGCGCTGCGTCGCCGCATCGTATTTACCCTGTACCGTGACTCGCGGCGTGCCGGCCTGCCGGTACCAGGTCATGAATTGCGTGAAATCGAAGCCCGACGCGGCCGACATCGCCGCCACGAAATCGTCGCAGGTCACGGCCTGCCCATCGTGGCGCTCAAAGTAGATGTCCATTCCCTTGCGAAACGCCTCGCGGCCGATCAGCGTCTGGATCATGCGCACGACCTCGGCCCCTTTTTCATACACGGTGGCCGTGTAGAAATTGTTGATTTCGAGATAGGTCGAAGGACGCACTGGATGCGCCATCGGGCCGGCATCCTCCGGGAACTGCGCAGCGCGCAAACCACGCACTTCGCGGATCCGGGCTGTTTCCCGGCTGTGCATGTCGGCGCCGAACTCCTGGTCGCGGAAAACGGTCAGGCCTTCCTTGAGCGAGAGTTGGAACCAGTCGCGGCACGTGACGCGGTTTCCGGTCCAGTTGTGAAAGTATTCGTGGGCGACGACGCGGTCGATGTTTTCGAAATCAACGTCGGTCGCCACATCGGCGCGTGCCAGCACGTACTTGGTGTTAAAAATATTGAGCCCCTTGTTCTCCATGGCCCCCATGTTGAAGTCGCCGACGGCGACGATCATGTAGTGGTCGAGGTCGCACTCCAGCCCAAAGCGCTCTTCATCCCAGCGCATCGACTTTTTCAGCGCCGCCATGGCGTGCGGGCATTGGTCGAGTTTTCCCGGTTCGACATAGATGGCCAGTTGCACCTCGCGGCCGGAAACTGTACGGTAGGTTTCACGCAGCACGTCGAGCTTTCCCGCGACCATCGCGAACAGGTAGCTCGGCTTGCGGAATGGATCCTCCCATGTGGCGAAATGGCGGCCGTCCGGCTCGTCGCCGCTGGCAACAGGGTTGCCGTTGGCCAACAGCATCGGGTAGTCCGCCTTGTCGGCGTGCAGCGTAACCGTATAGCGCGCCATCACATCCGGGCGGTCGATGAACCAAGTGATGCGGCGAAAGCCCTGCGGTTCGCACTGGGTAAAAAGGCCGTCCTTTGAGCGATAGAAACCGGAAAGCTGGGTATTGCTTTCCGGCCGGATGCGCACCGTTGTCTCCAATGTAAAAGCATCAGGCACATCCTCGAGCATCAGCTGGCTTTCACTCAGACGGTAAGCATCGGGCGCCACCGGCTGCCCGTCCAGAAGGACCGACAGCGTTTCCAGTTCCTCTCCGTCAAGCGCCAGCGGCAGGCCACCCGGCACAGTCGGATTGCGAGCACATGTCAGCAAGGCCGTAACAATGGTTTCTCCGGCACGGATATCAACGTCCAGATGAACGGCTTCGATCAGGAATGGCGGAGGCGCGTAGTCTGCAAGATGAACGGGAGTGGGTGTATCGTTGGACATGTCAATGGCTTCGGGATGGTTCGGAAGCGTGATGATAGCGGAAGCGCCACGACTTCCGAACTTTTCAGGGAAACTGCTGACCAATAGGCATTGGCAATACCTGACCCGCGGACAGGGTGAATTCCCGGGCCTTCACAACAAACACATAAAGGACATGACATGGCTAGTACCGTTACCCTCGGCGGAAATCCCGTCCAAGTTTCCGGCAACTTCCCGCAAAAGGGAGACATCGCCCCTGAATTTTCGCTCGTCGGCACCGACCTGGCAGACGTTTCATTGAAGCAGTTCGGTGGAAAGTTGAAAATTCTGAACATTTTCCCCAGCATCGACACTCCGACCTGCGCAACGTCGGTACGTACCTTCAACAAACGCGCCAGTGAATTGCCGAACGCGGTCGTGCTGTGCATCTCCGCTGACCTGCCCTTCGCCCAGAAACGCTTCTGCGGTGCCGAAGGCCTGACCAATGTGATCTCTCTGTCGACCATGCGTGGCCGCGAATTTCTCAAGGACTACGGCGTCGAGATTTCCTCAGGTCCGCTGACCGGGGTCGCCGCACGCGCCGTGGTCGTCCTGGACGATCAGAACCGCGTGGTTTATAGCGAACTCGTTCCGGAAATCAAGAACGAGCCGGATTACGAGGCAGCGATCAAAGCACTGGCCTGATCTTCTTTACTCGGGCATGGAGCGGATAGAATGAGTTCCATGCCCGATCTCCCGACGACATTGCAACTCCTCTGCCATCCGGCCACACCCGCGCCGATGGTCGGCAGCGTCAGCGTGACTGTGGACTTCCAGACAACTCACGTTGTCTTCAGTTTCTGCGTGCGCGGCGACATGGCGCGCCTACGAATTCCGCCCGAAAAGAATCCGGCTCGCGCCGACCTGCTCTGGGAACACACCTGTTTCGAGGTTTTTGTCAGCTACGAAGGTGACCCCGCCTACCGGGAATTCAACTTTTCCACTTCCGGACAGTGGGCCGCCTTTGACTTCCTTGAATATCGGTCGCGTACACAGGAAGATCCCGCCGTTCCCGCGCCCTCAATATCGACCCGACTGACGGAAGGCCGGCTCGAGTTGAACGCCGTCGTGCCGTTGAGCGCATTGCCCGCCAACCCGGCCGGCAAAACGCTGCAGACAGGCATCTCTGCCGTGATCGAGGCCGCCGACACGGTTGACGGGGCTCACAGTTACTGGGCGCTAAAACACCCGTCGCCCCACCCCGATTTTCATCATCGCGCCGGGCATTCCCTGGAATTGCCACACAGCTCACATGCCGGCATTTAGGGGTTGCTGCGGAGTGGCCGCCGACCAAAACATCAACGACAGAAGCAATCTTCTTTTCGCTCAAACATTCGAGCAGGTCGGCCCTCTCACTGGACATGGAAATATCCACCTCGCCCACGACTGACTGACCTTATCCCGAAATTTCGTCTACCGAGGGCGACATCGTTCGCCACAACCGGAATCGGCAGCGCTCCACGCTTGGTTACAGGTCCCCTGAGCAGCTCCCGGATATCTGTATCAGCCGGCAGCATCACAAAAAACTGGTAGCATGAAATCCGCCGTGTGGCAGACGAAAAACCGAGGGAAATTCAGAAAGCGTTTTCTTACTGGAAAGGTCTCTAGACAATGATCGACAGCATCGTCAGCAATTTCGAAGCATCCGCCACCGGCGGTAAGCCCTTCAGGCTCTCAGACCAGCAAGGAAAGGTCGTCGTCCTCTATTTCTACCCCAAGGACAGCACTCCCGGCTGTACCACCGAAGCCCAGCAATTCCGAGACCTTCACGCGGAATTCACCCGAGCGGGCTGCGTCATCGCCGGTGTATCGCGCGACAGTCTGCGTTCGCATGACAACTTCAAAGCCAAACAGGAACTGCCGTTCGAACTGCTGTCCGACACCGACGAAACGCTGTGCACGCAGTTCGACGTCATCAAGGACAAGAAGCTTTATGGGAAACCCGTGCGGAGCATCGAGCGAAGCACGTTCGTCATCGACCGCGCCGGAATACTCCGGCGGGAATGGCGTGGCGTCAAGGCCGAAGGCCACGCCCGGGAAGTTCTGGATTTCGTCCGGACACTCTGACACCGCAAACGACCACAAACCAACCGGAGAATCATGATTCATGGGTCCAAAACCTGTCACCAAACCTAGGCACAAGAAGCGTACCGGGCCGCAAACGAAGTTGTTTGTCCTCGACACCAACGTCCTGCTGCACGACCCGACATCGGTATACCGTTTCGAGGAGCACGACGTTTTCCTGCCCATGAAGACACTGGAAGAACTGGACAACAACAAGAAGGGGCTATCGGACGTTGCGCGCAGCGCTCGCCAGATCAGCCGCACACTCGACGAAATTGTCAGCAGTCAGGAGGACAACATTCAGAGCGGCATCCCGCTGGGCGAACTGTCGCACAAGATGGCGACCGGCCGGCTGTTCCTGCAGACCGAGGCCATCTCCAATGAATTGCCGGCGGGCTTGCCGACGGCAAAATCGGACAACCAGATCCTGGCCGTCGTGATCCACCTGCAACGCCTCAACCCGAGTCGTCAGACCATCCTGGTGTCGAAAGACATCAACATGCGCATCAAGGCGCGCGCCCTTGGCCTGGAAGCGCAGGATTACTTCAACGACAAGGTGCTGGAAGACATCGACCTGTTGTACAGCGGGGTACGCGAACTGCCGGTGGATTTCTGGGACAAGCATGGCCAGGGAATGGAATCCTGGAAGCGCGAAAGCCGCACCCTCTACCGCGTCAAGGGGCCGCTGAGCCAGAAAATGCTGGTCAATGAATTTCTGTACCAGGAAGGCACTCAGCCGTTCTATGCGATCGTGCGCGAGATTGCCGGCAAGACGGCTCAGTTCGAGACGCTGACCGACTATACGCACCCGAAGAACAACGTGTGGGGCATCACCGCACGCAACCGTGAGCAGAATTTCGCGCTCAATCTGTTGATGGATCCGGAAATCGACTTCGTCAGCCTGCTCGGCCAGGCCGGCACTGGCAAGACGCTCCTGACCCTGGCCGCCGGTCTGACCCAAGTGCTGGACAGCAATCGCTATTCGGAAATCATCATGACCCGCGTCACTGTCCCGGTTGGCGAGGACATTGGTTTCCTGCCGGGATCGGAAGAGGAGAAGATGGGGCCGTGGATGGGCGCACTCGAGGATAACCTGGAGGTTCTGAACAAATCCGACGGCAACGAGGGCGGGGAATGGGGGCGCGCCGCCACGCAAGATTTGATCCGTAACCGCATCAAGATCAAGTCGCTCAATTTCATGCGCGGCCGCACCTTCCTGAACAAATTCCTGATCATCGACGAGGCGCAGAACCTTACGCCGAAGCAGATGAAGACGTTGATCACACGCGCCGGTCCCGGCACCAAGGTCGTCTGCATGGGCAACATCGCACAGATTGACACGCCCTATCTTACCGAAGGCAGTTCCGGGCTGACTTATGTTGTCGACCGGCTCAAGGGCTGGCCGCACTCCGGCCATGTCACCCTGCAACGCGGCGAGCGGTCACGTCTGGCCGACTACGCCACCGAGGTGTTATAGTTGTGCCCGAATATCGAGCCGTGCTGTAAGGGCAACCCCCTCATCACGGCTCGATCGTTTTCGGCTACCGGATCCTCTTCGTATCATTAGGCATGACGGATCCATCGCTTTCCGGAGAATCGATTGAAACGACGCGATTTCTTGGCGGTTTCCGCGATGCTGACGCTCCTGGCAGGGTCGCCGGCAAACGCCACCAATAAGCAACCGCCCAGGAAGGCGCCGGTCAAAGCCGTCAAGAAACCTCCGGCAAAATCGGCAACGACCAAGTCTGCGAAGGCGTCGAGAATGCCCGCGGAATCCGAGGAAATGCCGTCGGGCGAAGCGCCACCACGCAACGCCATAAGCCTGCCGGACGAACCGTTGGCGCAATGGCGAAACTACGACATCCACTCGACCATTGTACTCAACAACCCGCAGGGCAAAGCCCGCATATGGCTGCCGCTGGTGCAGTATCGTGACACCCCCTGGGAACGCTCTCTCGGCCATCATTGGCAAGGCAACTTCGAAACGGCGGGCATTTACCGCGATCCGGTGGCGGACATGGAGGTTTTCTATGCAGACTGGCCCGAGGGAATCACTGAACCAAGGATGGAAATCGTCAGTCATATCGCCACACAAGACCGCCATTTCGACATCACCCGGCGAGGCGCCATGGCCGAGCGAACAGAGATTCTTCGCCGTTCGCTTCAGGCCACCGAACTGGTGCCCAACGACGGCATCATGCGACGTACCGCCGAACGTGCCATTGGCCGGGTCAAGGATCCGCTGGCGCAGGGCAAGGCCATTTACGACTGGGTGGTTGAAAATACAATTTACGATCCAGGGATGAAGAGTGGCGGCCACACTCACATCGGCAGACTGTTGGAAAGCGGCAACCTGACGGGCCGGAGCGCCGAGATATCGCTGCTTTTTGTCGGACTATGCCGGGCTGTAGGCATTCCCGCGCGGCCCGTGTTCGGCCTGCGCATGGACGGCTCCCGTCTCTTCTCCAGCCTGGGAGCAAGTGGAGACCTCAGCGCCGCGCAGCATTGCCGCGCGGAGTTTTACTCGCCAGGCTACGGCTGGGTTCCGGTCAACCCCTCCGATGTCCGCAAAGCCATTCTGAGCGAAGGGCTGAACCAATCCGATCCGAAGCTGACGGTGCTGAAGAAGCTCCTGTTCGGCTTCTGGGAAATGAACTGGGTCAGTTTCAATGCGGCTCAGGACGTGGAACTCCGTGGATCATCCGGCAACCTCCTGCCGTTCCTGATCAACCCCGTTCTCGAAACACGGGATGGCCGTTTCGATGATCCATCAACCGGGCGCTTCACCTACAGCGTCACAGCACAGCGCATCTGATCCCTGCAAAAAATCAGTACGTTCCGGGATTGGCGAAATTCTCGAAACGCGTGTATTCGCCCATGAACGTCAGGCGTACTGTACCGATCGGGCCGTTACGCTGCTTGCCGATGATGATCTCGGCCGTGCCCTTGTCCGGCGTGTCGGGGTTGTAGACCTCGTCGCGGTAGATGAACATGATCACGTCGGCGTCCTGCTCGATGGCGCCGGATTCGCGCAGGTCGGACATCACCGGGCGCTTGTTCGGGCGCTGCTCCAGAGATCGATTCAACTGCGACAGGGCAATGACGGGAACACTCAGCTCCTTGGCCAGCCCCTTGAGCGAGCGGGAAATCTCCGAAATCTCGGTGGCCCGGTTTTCACCACCGCCTTGATTGGCTGACGACATCAACTGCAAATAGTCGATCACGATCAGCCCGAGCTTGCCGCACTGCCGATGCAATCGCCGCGCCCTGGCGCGCAGGTCGATCGGGTTGAGCGCCGGGGTTTCGTCGATATACAAGGGCGCTTCGTGCATCTTGCCCAATGCGAAGGACAGGCGTGACCATTCGTCGTCGGTCAGGCGGCCGGTACGCACGCGATGTGCATCCAGCCGGCCGACCGAAGAAAGCATGCGCATGGCCAGTTGTGCACCGCCCATTTCCATCGAGAAGACCGCCACCGGCAACCCCACCTCGATCGCTACGTGTTCGGCCATGTTCAGCGCAAACGAGGTTTTTCCCATCGACGGACGGCCGGCAACGATCAGCAGATCGCCCGGTTGCAGGCCCGAGGTCCGCCCGTCCAGGTCATGATAGCCGGTGGGCACACCGGTGATGTCCGACGGATTGTCGCGGTCGTGCAGTTCCTGAATGCGCTCAACCACCTGGGTGAGTAGCGGATTGATGTGCTGGAAACCACTCTGGTGGCGAAAACCCGACTCGGCAATGGCGAACACCTTGGCCTCGGCCTCGTCAAGCAATTGCTTGGGATCTCGTCCCAGCGGATTGAACGCGCTGCCGGCAATCTCGTCGCCTGCCGTCACCAACTGGCGAAGGATCGCGCGTTCGCGGACGATCTCGGCATAACGCCGGATATTCGACGCCGAGGGGGTATTGACCGCCAGTTCACCCAGATAGGCCAAACCGCCGGTTTCCCCAGCATCACCGGCCTGGTCAAGACTTTCCGCTACCGTCACCGCATCGGCCGGTTTGGCACGCTCCAAAAGCTTGCTGATCTGGCGAAAAATACGCTTGTGCTCGTCGCGATAGAAATCGCCTTCGCTGATGATGTCGGCGATCTTGTCAAAAGCTGCGTTGTCGAGCAGCAATCCGCCAAGCACCGACTGCTCGGCCTCGATCGAATGAGGCGGCACACGCAGATGGGCAATCGCCGGATCTAAAGACGGTTTTTGCGTGTTGGCGGAATTGAACGACTTGGCCATAGAAACTTATCAGCGAAATAAAACAGCGAGGCAAGACCGTGAAGTTTAGTCTTCTTCAACGGGTCAGGAAACAAAAAAGCCTTGCTTCGCGGCAAGGCTTTTTCAGGACCAAGGCGGCGACCGCCACCCCGGATCGCAATTACTGCTCGCCGACCACGGACACCTTGATGGTTGCCAGCACGTCGGTGTGCAACGCAACTTCCAGCGTCGATTCGCCGATCATCTTGAGCGGTCCGTTGGGCATCCGGATGTCGGATTTCTCGACCGTAAAACCCAGCGACTTGAGGCCATCGGCCACGTCGAAGTTTGTCACGGAACCGAACAGACGGCCATCGACGCCGGCCTTGCGGGCTATCGTCACCAGGACGCCTTCCAGCTTGGTGGCGAATTCCTGCGCCGCGACCAGTTTCTCGGCGGCCGCCTTTTCCAGTTCGGCGCGCTTGGCTTCGAATTCCTTCAGCGCCGCCGGCGTGGCGCGCTTGGCCTTGCCGTAGGGAATCAGGAAGTTGCGGGCGTAGCCGTCCTTGACCTTGACGAGATCGCCGAGGTTGCCGAGATTGACGACCTTTTCCATCAGAATAATTTGCATCGTCTTGTCCTCGAATTATTGGTGGTTGTCGGTGTAGGGCAGCAGGGCCAGGAAGCGCGCGCGCTTGATGGCCACCGACAGCATGCGCTGATAGCCCGCCTTGGTGCCGGTCAGACGCGCCGGCATGATCTTGGCGTTCTCGGCGATGTATTCCTTGAAGAGGTCGACGTCCTTGTAGTCGATCATCTCCATCTTTTCTGCGGTGAAGCGGCAGAACTTGCGACGCTTGAACAGGCCGCTGCCACGCTTCTTGACGTTCTTGTCATCCTTTTTCTTGAAGAACCTAGCCATTTTGATTTCCTTCTACAAATTCGATCGTTGTCACATGCAATCTGGGGTGCTTGCTGTTTTTGCTCCTGGCTGCCAGGAATCCGGTCACGCGGATCGACATCCCCGGAGCGGCTTCCTGAATCCATCGTGCCGACTCGCCCAGCGCTATGGCCGGTATTTCACATTCGACACGCCTTGGACTTCCCGCCTCGACCTGTTCCGACTGATGTCCGATCACGCATTCCATGACCGGCACGCCGGCCGGTGTGTAACGCAGCGCTTTGCGCTCGATCAGGATCCCGGTCAGTTCAACGCGGTTCAGGTTCGCCTCGGCAATCAACCCGCCTGTTCTGCCTCGGAATCAGCCGCCGCAACCTCTGCGACAACCTCCTCGCGCGGTTCCATCATCGACTTGGACTTTTCTTCCTTCATCATCGGCGACGGGGTGGTTACGGCCTTCTTCATCTTGATGGTCAGATGGCGCAGCACGGCATCGTTGAACTTGAAACCATGCTCGAGCTCGGTCAGCACCTCGCCATTGCACTCGATGTTCATCAGAACATAGTGGGCCTTGTGCAGCTTCTGGATCGGGTAAGCCAGTTGACGACGCCCCCAATCTTCAAGGCGATGAATCTGGCCGCCCTGCGCTGTGATGATCGATTTGTAACGCTCGATCATCGCCGGAACCTGTTCGCTTTGGTCCGGGTGAACGATAAAAACAATTTCGTAATGGCGCATGAACACTCCTTATGGCAAAAGCCCCCCGCCATGCGAACGGTGGGGCAAGGTGGAAAAGGCGGAGATTTTATCCGAAAACCGCTTGTCAATCAACGCGATTTGGAGTTTCGTCGGATTTCGCGGCCGGATCACCTTCGCTGCCTGCTCTCCGCTGACCGGCAACAAGGCGTTTCTGGAGCGCGTCGAGCGGCAAACCGAGTGCCAGTTCCTTGTCCATCAACTTCAGGAGCGGCAACAGTTGGCTGCCGAGTTGCGGCAAAAAGGGCTTGAGTGCATTGTCCTCGCCCGAGCGTATAAGGGCGATGGCGCGTTCGAGCGTCGGCGCGGAAACAGGTACGGGAGGCGGCACCGACGCAGGCGCATTACAGGCGATGACCTGATTCCCCCCCGATTGTTGCGCGGTCTTCAGGCGCGAACCAGCCAGTTCGATCAGCGCCCCGGCGGAACTGACAGCATCCGCAGGGCTATTGCTGACGCCGACGCTGACCGAGAGGTTAAGCCTCTGGCCGTGCACCGAGATGTTGGCTACACGAATGGCCTCGCGCAAGCGGTTGCCGAAGGATTCGCAAGCAGCGAACGAGGTTCCCGGCGAGATCACCACCAGTTGGCTACCGATATAGTGCCCGAGACTGTCTTCCTTGCGGATCTTGCCGGAAAGCATGGAAATGAAGCGCTGCTGCAATTGCTTGAGGACCTCCACACCATGTTCTTCGCGCAACGCGCCCACATTATCGAAGCCCATGACGATGGCGCTCACTTCGCTGTTGTGGCGCATCGCATGCGACATGGCCTGAACAGCCTGCAACTCGATGTATTTGCGGGTAAATATACCGGTTTCAGGATTCTGGACGTGCTGCTCGAGATTCTCCTTGAGCTGGTTCTGCGCCTGCGCCAGCTTGAGCAACGAATCGATGCGCACCAGCAATTCCGCGCCGCCGGTATTGCGACTAATGAAGTCGGATGCTCCGTGCGCTTTGGCGCGCTCAATCGCCTCGTCATTGTCACCAGCGATCATCAACATCGGAATCTGGCACAAACGTGCCAGGCGCGAGGAACGCACCCGTACCAGCAAGCTGTCGCCGTCCAGCACCGGCAAGGACAGTGAACAAATCACCAGTTCGATGGAGTGATCAAGAACCAGAACTTGCCATGCCGCCTCCCCATCGCCTTCTTCGCGAAAATCGTAGAGATCGCGAATATGCCGGATGAGCATTGCGCGCACCATTCGCGATTCATCGACGATTAGTATGCGTGGCAGCTGGCTTGGAGTACTCATTCTCGACTCGATGGGTCTGCAATAGCGTTTAGTCGCCGTTAACCCGGACCACCACCCGGCCGTGCGATTTACCGGACAGGAAGGTATCGAACACCTGCGGCAACTCTCCGAATTCAATCATGCGCGTCATCTCCTCCAGATGAGCCGGCTGCAAATCGGAACACAAGCGCTTCCACACCTTGGCTCGCTGCGACACCTCTATACTAACGGCATCAATGCCCAACAAGTTTACCCCGCGCAGAATAAAAGGCATCACGGTCGTATTCAGCGCACTGCCCGCCGCCAATCCTATGCTGGCAATCGAACCACCGGGCAGCATCGTGCTGGCCAACCAAGCCAGGACATCGCCTCCGAGGCTATCCACGGCACCAGCCCAGATCGCTTTGCTCAGAGGACGAATATTCGCCAAATCCAGGTTGGAGCGAAGCATCACGTCGGATGCACCGAGGCTCCTGAGATAATTTGCTTCCGATTCCTTGCCGGTAAGCGCTGTCACTTTATAGCCACGCTGCGCCAGCATGTCGATCGCCAGGCTGCCGACGCCGCCAGTTGCCCCGGTCACGACGACCGGACCCTTGGCGGAAACCAATCCATTCTGTTCCATCCGGGTAATCGCCCACGCAGCGGTAAAACCCGCCGTTCCAATAGCCATGGCGTCGAAGAGTGAAAGCCCCGCCGGCAGGGGAACCACCCACTCCGCCGGAACGCGAGCCAGTTCGGCGTACCCCCCGTGATGTGCCACACCGATATCGAAACAGCTGGCGATGACCTTGTCACCCGGCTTGAAGCGCGAATCCCCACTTTTTACAACGATTCCCGAGAGGTCGATACCGCCAACGCACGGGAAGCGGCGAATGATTTTCCCCGCCCCGGTACCTGCCAAGGCGTCCTTGAAATTAACACTGGAGTAGGCAACCCGGATCGTCACCTGGCCAGGATCAAGTTGCGATTCATCCATCGACACGAAGCGGCTATGCGTCTTACCTTCTATCTCTTCAATCAGAAACGCTTTGAAAGAACTCACCACGTCACCCCTGTTCTCCAATCGGTAAGAAAGTACCTGAACCGGCATTCAAGAGTTGCATGATACTCATAAATCCGGATTTCCAATACCGGAACAATCGCCACAACAAAACCATAAAGGACAAAAAAACAATCAGTTACGAAACATCTTTCTCCGGAAATCTACAAACAAAAGGTAAAAATGGTTTACAGCCATGGATTTTTCTTTTAGATTCCCGCCCCATGCCTTGTAACAAATCCATCACAATTCTGCTCTCTGCGGCCGCTTTCTTCCTGTGCAGCCTCGATGTCGCACAGGCCACCGAGCAAATGCCGAAGCTCAGCGACGAGCAGACGCTGTTCGATCGCTACACGAACACAGCGCAGGATCTGATTCTCAAGGGCTTGGAACTCGTCGGTATCAACTACCGCCGGGGAGGGACCAATCCCGACACCGGGCTCGATTGCAGCGGATTCGTGCAGGTGGTATTCAGGGATGCCGTTGGCAAGTTGCTGCCGAGAACAGCCAAGGAGCAAAGCCAGGTCGGGGACGTCGTGGATAAAAAGGAACTCAAACCCGGCGATCTCGTCTTCTTCAACACAATGCGCCGCGCCTTCTCGCATGTCGGCATCTACCTCGGCGACAACCGCTTCATGCACGCTCCACGCACCGGCGCGGAAGTTCGTGTCGAAGACATGAGCCAAAGCTACTGGGTCAAGCGCTATAACGGCGCACGGCGGGTCGTCGAAAACTGACCCCCCGCCACTCGGCTCAAGGACGCGCAAGCGTCCATTTTTTTGCCTACACAATGATAAAAACTATCATTTACAAACTCAGGAAAAGTGCCTAAAATTATGACTTGAAAACGGTTATCAGTTGCAACAAACCAAGGAGTCCGACAATGCGCTTCCGCGTACCCCCTCTACTTATCGCCACCCTCTTCGCTACCACTCTCTCCACCACCGCCCTGGGCGAAGACAAAGTCTTGAATATCTATTCGGCCCGCCATTACCAGACGGACGAACAGCTTTACGCCGGTTTCACAAAATCCACCGGAATCCGCATAAACCGCATCGAAGGCAAGGAAGAAGAGTTGCTCGAGCGTTTGCGCAATGAAGGCACCAACAGTCCAGCCGATGTCTTCATCACCGTCGATGCAGCCCGCCTTTCGGCCGCACACGAACTGGGGCTTTTCATGCCAGTGCAATCGAAGATTCTTGAATCGCGCATCCCGGCCCATTTGCGTGCGGAAGACTGGTTCTCCTTCTCGACCCGGGCTCGGGTCATCGTCTATGCCAAGAATTTGGTCAAGGCCGAGGACGTGCAGAACTACGCTGATCTCGCCGACCCGAAGCTGACGGGCAAAGTGTGTACGCGATCCGGATCGCACCCGTACAACCTCTCGCTGATGGCTTCGATCATCGCACACCATGGTGAAGCCAAGGCTGAAGCCTGGGCTCGCGGCATGGTGGCCAACTTCGCACGCCCGCCCAAGGGCGGCGATACCGATCAGATCAAGGCGGTGGCTGCCGGCGAATGCGCCGTGGCCATTTCGAACTCGTATTATGTGGCCCGTCTGATGCGTTCGGAGAAGGTCGAGGACAAGAAGGTTGTAGACAGCATCGGCGTCGTCTGGCCTGACCAGAAGGCCAACGGAACGCATATCAACGTCTCCGGCGCGGGCATGCTGAAACACGCTCCGCACAAGGAGTCCGCCGTCAAATTCCTCGAGTACCTGGCCAGCGACAGTGCGCAGCGCCATTTTGCCGACGGCAACAACGAATGGCCGGCCGTTTCATCGGTCAAGGTGGCCAATCCGGCACTGGAGAAGCTTGGCAAGTTCAAGGCTGACACGTTACCCGTCAGTTCCTTGGGCATGTACCGCGCCAAGGCCCAGATGATCTTCGACCGCGCGGGTTATCGCTGAGCCCGGCAACCAGAAAGCCCACACGATCGGCCGGCAGAAATGTCCGGCCGTTTTTTTTACGAACGGCGAATCAGCCCTGTTTTCGCGCAATCTGCCGGGACAACGCGATCAGCGGCAGCAAACCGACGACAACGATCGCCAAAGAAGCCGTCGAGGCTTCCGCCAGTCGCTCGTCGGAAGCCAGGACATACGCCTGTGTCGCGAGCGTATCAAAATTGAACGGGCGCATCACCAGCGTCGCCGGCAACTCCTTCATCACGTCGACAAAGACCAGCAGAACGGCCGTCAGCAGGCTGCCGCGCAGCATCGGCAGGTGCACGCGGCGCAGAATCCCCGGCGCCGTTTCACCCAGACTCCGTGCTGCCTCATCCATGGCCGGCGTCACCTTGGACAGACTCGCGTTCACCGACTGCAAGGCGACAGCGAGAAAGCGCACGAGGTACGCATAGACCAGTGCCGCAATGCCACCGGTCAGCAGCAGGCCGGGATTGCTGCCGAACCATGACAACCACTGTGCAGCCAGCCAGTTGTCCAGACGCGTCACCGGAATCAGGACGCCGACGGCGATCACCGATCCAGGCACCGCGTACCCGAGCCCGACCAAGCGGTTCAATGCGTCGGCCAGGAAGCCTTTCGACAGTCGCGCGCCGTAGGCCAACAGCAACGCCAGAAATACCGCAATCGCTGCAGTCACTCCGGCCAGGATGAAGCTATTACGTGCCAGGCGGATGAACTGGACACCGAATTGTGCATCGCCATCAATCAAGGCCAAGCGCAACAACAACCCCCCGGGCAGTAGAAAACCGATCACCACCGGCAGCGCACAAGCCAAGACGGCCAGCAAGGCCGGAACGCCATGCAGGACACGGCCGGCCATCGGCCGATTGCGCCCGGTCGTGTTATGGAATCTGGCACGGCCTCTCGAAGCACGCTCGAGCACCAGCAGCAATGCGACGAAACCGAGCAACGCGGCAGCGAGTTGAGCGGCCGCGATGCGATCGCCAAGCGAAAACCACGCCCGATAGATACCGGTGGTGAAGGTCTGCACACCGAAATAGGACACGGCACCATAATCGGCCAGCGTCTCCATCAGTGCTAGCGCCGTGCCCGCCGCCACCGCCGGCCTCGCCAGCGGCAATGAAACCCTGAAGAAGCTGCGCCATGGCCCGACCCCCAGCGTTCGCGACGCCTCCAACATCCCGCTCGCACGCTCGATGAACGCCGTGCGCGCCGTCAGGTATACGTAGGGATAGAGAACGAAGATGAACAGGACAACCGCCCCGCCCAGGCTGCGCACATCGGGAAACCAGTAGTCGGCCCGCGTCCAGCCGAAAGTCTCGCGCAAGGCACTTTGTACCGGCCCGACGAACTGCAGGAAGTCGGTGTAAACATAGGCCAACACGTACGACGGAACCGCCAGCGGCAAAACCAGCGCCCATTCGAAGACCCGCCTGCCCGGGAACTGGTGCATCGCCGTCAGCCAGGCCGTCGCCACCCCGACGACGATCACTCCCAGGCCAACCCCGGCGCACAACCAGAAGGTATTCCCGACATATTCAGGCAGAACGGTCGAGGCCAGGTGCTGCCACACCCCTGCAGTACCACCGCTGAATATGTTGGTCAGCACGCTGGCCACCGGAAGACCGATCAGCATGGCCACCACAGCGGCAAGACCAAGCAACGCGCTGGAAGTGGATAATTTCCTCATACAACATCCCGCACCCGATGCTTCGGGCGTCGCACCGCGCCAGCCAGATCCCTTGGAGGATGATCACAGCAGGAAGCTTTTGCATCGCCCCACGCATCAGGCCACACAATTTGATCACCCAGCCCCTCCCCGGGGGCCATACGAATAGTTGGATCCACGCACTTCTCCCACAAAGCGAGGACGACGCCTCGGATCGAATGCTACGACATGAAAGCGCCCGTTCGGCAGGAATTGTCCCGGGTTTTCGCGCTCGTCAGGACTGGACCTTATAATCGGCACCTCTGTTCCCGAGCGTAGTCAAATGGATGCGCTCCGCACAAACCGGTGATCTTACTTGATGGCCCATCTCGAACTCGACCGCATCGTCCAGCGCTACGGCTCGCATACCGTCGTCGATGGTGTCAGTCTCGGCATCGCTACGGGCAGCATCGCTTGCCTGCTCGGGCCGTCCGGTTGCGGCAAGACCACCTTGCTGCGCTGCATCGCCGGGTTCGAGCCGATCGCCGAGGGCGAGATTCGCCTGGAAGGAACGCCGGTCAGCCGTCCCGGATTCAGCGTGACGCCGGAAAAGAGACGCATCGGCATGGTTTTCCAGGATTATTCGTTGTTCCCGCATCTCACCATCGCCGGGAATATCGGTTTCGGGCTGGCCTCGCTGCCCGAGCAACAGCGCAATCTGCGCATTCAGGAATTACTGGCCACCATCGGGCTGGCCGGCCAGGAAAGCAAATATCCCCACGAGTTATCCGGCGGGCAACAGCAACGCGTGGCCCTGGCGCGCGCCCTCGCGCCGCGCCCGGAATTGCTGCTGCTCGACGAACCGTTTTCCAACCTCGACGTCGAGTTGCGCGAACGCCTGTCGTTGGAGGTGCGCAGCATCCTGAAGAAAGAGGGCATGACCGCTATACTGGTCACGCACGACCAGCACGAAGCGTTCGCCATGGCCGACGAGATCGGCCTGATGGCCGACGGCCGGATCCAGCAGTGGGACACGCCGTACAACCTCTACCATCGCCCGGCCAACCGCTTTGTCGCGGACTTCATCGGCCAGGGCGTATTCCTGGCCGGAACCGTTCGGGGCGATCGGCAGGTCGATGTCGAACTGGGCCGTCTCGCACCCCAGTTGCCGCTTGAATGCCACCAGGGGTGCGCGGCGTGTGGCAAGGGGTGCCAGGTGCAGGTGCTGTTACGACCGGACGACATCATCCACGACGACCACAGCCCGCTTCAGGCGGAGGTTGTCCACCGCGCGTTTCGCGGCGCCGAGTTCCTTTATACGCTGCGGCTGCCGAGCGGCGCCGAGGTGCTGGCACTGGTCCCCTCGCACCACAACCATGCCATTGGGGAAAAAATCGGCATCCGTCTCGATATCGATCACGTCGTCGCCTTTCGAGGCAACGAAGAGCATCATCCGCGGCCGCCCCAATGATTCCCTGGCTCGAAAGCGCCGAGAGTTTTCCACCGCTTGAACTAGCCCTGCGCGAACCCAGCGGGCTGCTCTGCGCCGGCGGCGACCTGACACCGCAGCGCCTCGTACTGGCTTACCTCAACGGCATTTTTCCCTGGTATTCGCCGGGCGAACCCATTCTCTGGTGGAGCCCAGATCCGCGCATGGTTCTGTTCCCCGCCGAATTCCGCATCTCGCGCTCGCTGCGCAAGACGCTGCGCAACGGCAACTACCGGGTTCGCCTGGACACCGAATTCAAAACGGTCATCCGGGCCTGCGCCCGGACACCCCGCAAGGACCAACCGGGAACGTGGATCACGCCGGAAATACAGGCCGCCTACGACAAACTGCATGAACTCGGCTATGCCCACTCGGTCGAAACGTGGGTCGATGAAACGCTCGTCGGCGGCCTCTACGGCATCGCCATCGGCAAGATGTTTTACGGAGAATCCATGTTCGCCCACGCCACCGACGCGTCGAAAATCGCCATTGCGCATCTGGTGCGCTTTCTTGACGAACGCGGGTTCGGCATGATCGACTGCCAGATGAATACGCCGCATCTGGCTTCGCTCGGTGCACGGGAAATACCGCGTGACGAATTCATTGACCGCCTGCAGCGGCTGGCCGTCATTCCGCCGCTGTGCGGTCGCTGGCCGGCTGATGCCGCCATGCGCACATGGGACTGAAACGGGATCGCGATGACCCGCCTGAACGATTCCGACCTGCCGCTCGCACTGTTGCAGTTCTACAGCACGGCGGCTTACCCCTGCAGCTACTTGCCGGATCGGCAATCGGTATCGCAGGTAGCGATTCCCCCTCAGCTGGTCACGGCAAGCATCTACAGCGACCTCGTGCACCGGGGCTTTCGCCGCAGCGGAGACTTTGCCTATCGCCCGGCATGCGCCGGATGCCACGCCTGTGTTCCGGTACGTGTTCCGGTGGATCGCTTCGCGCCCGACCGCAGCCAGCGGCGGTGCCTGAAGGCGCACGGCAACCTGGTCGCTACGGAACTACCGCTGCAGTATTCCGCGGAGCACTTTCAGCTCTACCGTCACTACCAGGCCCGACGGCATGCGGGCGGCGGGATGGACCTGGACGACCGCCAGCAATACACGCAGTTTCTCCTGCAAAGTCACGTCGATAGTCGGCTGGTCGAATTCCGTGATGACGGAGACTTGCGCATGGTCAGCGTCATCGACGTGCTTAATGACGGACTCTCGTCGGTCTATACCTTTTTCGACCCCGACATCGCAGGCGCGAGTTTCGGCACCTACAACATCCTCTGGCAGATTCGCCAGTGCCTGGCCAACGACCTGCCTCATCTCTATCTTGGCTACTGGATCCGTGATTGCCGGAAAATGAGCTACAAGGCGCATTTCCGCCCGACCGAAGGACTCATCGACGGCCGCTGGCAGGAAATCAACCCTGCTACAACCACCCCGACCGCTTGAAACGCCAATACAGAAACAGACTGGAAAACACAATAACCCCCAGTGCCGCTGGATAGCCGAATTCCCAGTCCAATTCGGGCATGGCCTTGAAGTTCATGCCCCAGATACCGGCAAATGCGGTGGCCACGGCGAAGATACCGGCCCACGCCGCCAGCTTCTTGTTGTCCTCGCTTTCCTCTATGGCCACCATCGACAGATTGACCTGGATCGCCGTGGTTATGGTATCCCGGACGTTGTCGATCGAGGTATTGATACGGGCCAGATGGTCATGGACGTCACGGAAATACTCCCGGCTGCTGGCGCATATCCCCGGTCCCCGTCCGCCGAACAACTTCCCGGTTTCCTCCATCAACGGGGCGACAGCGTGCTTGAGCTGCATGATGCGCGTTTTGAGCTCGTAGAGGCGTTTGATGTTGGTCCGCGCCGCGCCTTTGGCGAATATCTGCGCCTCGATTTCCTCCAGATCCGATTCAAGCCGCTCGATGATCGGAAAGTAGCGGTCCACGGTGGCGTCCATCAGGGCATAGAGAACAAACCCGGCGCCCTGGCGCAGCAGATGGGGCTCGCGTTCGCAACGTTCCCGCACGGCAATAAAATGCTGCCGGCTATGGTTCCGGACTGACAATACGTAATTGCCTCCGACAAAGATGTGCACCTCACCCACACTGAAGCCATCTGAGGTCATCTCCAGCAAATGCATAACAACGAATAGCGAATCCCCATAGTCTTCGATTTTCGGCCGCTGATGCCCATGCCGAGCGTCCTCCACCGCCAGTTCGTGGAGAGAAAACTCCACCTTCATCTTGTCCAGTTCTTCCGGCGTGGCATCGGATAGTGCAACCCAGACGAAACAGCCCGGCCGGGCCAGATATTCGCTGATTTCCTCGATCGTCAGATCGGCGACGCGCGAGCCGTTTTCGTAGGCAACACAGTTGATCAGCACGGTATCCCTCTCCTTTTTTCATCCACTTCACTACACGCCCCCCCGGCACGCAGACAGCATGCGCGGGAGAAACTTCCCGGCATAAAAATACCAGAGTAGTATGCACAGCGATATCCTGCCCACAAAGAATACAATGCTTTCCAAGGTCGTCCACAGGCATTCGCTCAAGACCCGCATCACGATGGCCACCCTGGGAATTTTCCTGCTCGGTGTCTGGTCGCTTTACCTGTTCGCTGGCCACGTCCTGCATCGGGACATGGAACTACTCCTCAGCGAGCAGCAGTTTTCAACCGTGTCCCTTGTCGCAGAAGAGATTGACGAAGAACTCGAGCATCGTTTTGCCACGCTGAATTCGATCGCCAAAATCCTGTCGCACGTACTACCCGAAGGACCGGAAGCACTGCAGGCAGCGCTTGAACGCCACCGGGAATTGCACGGCCTGTTCAACGTGGGCGTATTCGTTACGGGCATCAATGCGGTGTCAATTGCATTTCATCCCTATTCGGCTGACCGAATCGGTGTCAACTATCGGGACAGGGACTATGTGACTGCCGCGCTGCGGGATGAACGACAGTCGATCGGACGTCCCGTGATGGGCCGCACGGCTCACAGCCCAGTGGTGGTCATGGCCGTGCCGATTCGCGACTCGCACGGCCACGTCGTGGGAGTCCTGGCGGGGTCAATCAATCTGGCGCTGCCGAGTTTCCTGAACCGCATCGCCGGCAGCCGTTATGGCAAAACCGGGGGTTACATCCTTGTTTCCCGGGAGCACCGGCTGATCGTGACCGCCACAGACAAGACGCGCATCATGGAAGCGCTCCCCGAACCGGGCCGCTTCCCGGCCATCGACCGGTTTGTCGATGGCCACGAGGAATCGGTGGCCATGGTCAATCCCCATGGAGAAGAAATTCTGGTGTCGGCAAAAAACGTCCCTGCTGCTGGCTGGTACGTACTGGCGTCCCTGCCGACCGAAGAAGCCTTTGCACCGATCGAAAGCATGCGAAGACGCGTGCTGCTGGTCACACTTATTCTCACCCTGATCGCCGCGGCACTGACCTGGTGGATGCTAAAGCGCCAACTCTCCCCCCTTCTCGACACCACCCGGGCCCTCACCCACGTACCCGACGACGGCAAGCTGCCGCCCAATTTGCCCATCGGCAGGAACGACGAGATTGGAGGACTCATCAGCAGTTTCAACCAACTGCTGGAAGCCGCGAAGAAGAGGGAGCACGCCCTGCGCGAAAGCGAAGAGCGTTTCCGCCTGATCTTTGAAAACAGCGGCGATGCGATCATTTTTGCCTGTCCCGACGGACGCATTGAGTCGGCCAATCCGGCAGCCTGCCGTGTCACCGGATACAGCGAGGAGGAACTCCGGCTGCTGGGACGCGAGGGCGTCATGGACACCAGTGACCCGCGCCTGCACAGCGCACTGGAGGAACGACTACGAACCGGACACTTCTGCGGCGAGTTACGCTGCGTACACAAGAGCGGCCGGATATTCACTGCAGAATTCACTTCAACCTATTTCATCGATTCGCGAGGCAAGACGCACACTGTGTCCCAGATCCGCGATATCACCGAGCGACAACAGGCGGTGAAAGCTCTGCGCGACAGCCACGCGGCCCTGAGCAGCATCCTCGACACCACGCGTGATGGTTTCTGGCATCTCGACGCACACGGACATCTTATTGACGTCAATCCGGCCTACTGCGCAATGTCGGGATACTCCCGCAAAGAACTGCTACGGATGCATGTCCACAAACTGGAGGCGCATGAGACTCCGGAAGAAATCGCCAGCCACATGAAACATGTCATGACATCCGGCAGCGACATCTTCGAAACGGTTCATCGGCGTAAAGACCAAAGTCTGTGGAATGTGGAGATCAGCGCCACCTTCCGAAAGGAAACCGGCCGGGAGTACTTTGTCTTCCTGCGCGACATCACCGAACGGAAGAGAGCAGAACAGGAACTCGAACAGCACCGCCACGGCCTCCAGGAACTGGTCAACCAGCGCACCGCCGAACTGGCACAAGCCAAGGAAGCAGCCGAAGCCGCCAATCGTGCCAAGAGCACTTTCCTGGCCAACATGAGCCACGAAATCCGCACACCGCTCAACGGCATCCTGGGCATGGCCAACCTGCTGCGGCGTCGCAGTCGCTCACCCGCACTGACGGACCGTCTGGAAAAAATCAACACGGCAGCCGAGCATTTGCTGGGCATCATCAATGACATCCTCGACATTTCCAAGATCGAGGCGGGAAAAATTGTTCTTGAGGACATGCCGGTCGACATCGCCAAACTGGTCGAATCCGTCAAAGCGATTCTCTCGGAACGAGTGCGCTCCAAGGGAATTCAACTGCGAATCGACGTCGATGATTTCCCTCCAGACCTGTACGGAGATCCGACCCGTTTGCAACAAGCATTGCTCAACTATGCGACGAATGCCGTCAAGTTCACCGAAAAAGGCGCGGTGACGGTGCGCGTCACCCGGCAACAAGAAGACAACGAATCGTTGCTGGCGCGGTTCGAAGTCAGCGACACCGGAATCGGCATCGCTCCAGACGCCAAACCGCGCCTCTTCGACCACTTCGAGCAAGCGGACAACTCGACCACACGCAAGTACGGCGGCAGCGGGCTCGGTCTCGCGATTACCCGCCGCCTGGCCGAACTGATGGGCGGGGAAACCGGCCTGGAAAGCGCGCCTGGCGTCGGCAGCCTGTTCTGGTTTACTGCCCGGCTGACACGCAAGGCAATCACCGATCCTGCGCCGCAGGCGGCGACCGAAGCCTATCCGGACAAACTCTTGCGCCAGCGTCACCGGGGATGCCGTTTGCTGGTGGTCGACGACGATCCTCTGAACCAGGAGGTCGCCCGCTTCCTGCTCGAAGACGCTGGCTTGCTCATCGATACTGCAACGGACGGAGCCCTGGCCATCGAAATGGCGCGCGAAACGTCCTACGCCGTGATCCTGATGGACATGCAGATGCCGAACCTCGATGGGGTCGACGCCACCCGGCTGATGCGCAAGATTCCGCAACTTCAGGCGACACCAATCCTTGCCATGACCGCGAATGCCTTCGCCGAAGACCGGAAAACCTGCCTGGACGCCGGCATGAACGACTTCATCGCCAAACCGTTCGACCCGAAGCTGCTGTATTCCGTGCTGCTGCGCTGGCTGGAAACCGCACCCCCGAAGGCCGACGCCGAGGTCTAATGCGGTAAAATCGCGTGATGATCTATCCACTGCTACGCCACGTCCTTTTCTCGCTCGACCCCGAAACCGCCCACAGACTGGGCATGTCGGGCATGGACTTCATGCACCGTGCCGGCATCGCCTGCCTGCTGGCCAAGCCACCCGCCAACCAGCCGGTCAAACTCATGGGCCTGACGTTCCCCAACCCGATCGGCCTGGCTGCCGGGCTGGACAAGAACGGGGAACACGTCGATACGCTGGCCAGTCTCGGCTTCGGCTTCATCGAAATCGGCACCGTCACCCCGCGGCCTCAACCCGGCAACCCGAAACCACGCATGTTCCGCATCCCCGAGAAGCAGGCCATCATCAACCGCATGGGCTTCAACAATGACGGTGTGGACAAATTGCTGGCCAATATCGCGGGATCGCAGTTCGCCCGGCGCGGCGGCATTCTCGGCATCAATATCGGCAAGAATTTTGACACCCCGATCGAGAAGGCGGCCGGCGACTACCTGATCTGCCTCGAGCGGGTTTATGGCGCCGCCAGCTATGTGGCGGTCAACATCTCCAGCCCGAATACCAAGAACCTGCGCGAACTGCAGAAAGATGAGGCGCTCGACGCCCTCCTCGGGAGTCTCAAAACCGAACAGACCCGGCTCGCCGACAAGCATGGAAAATACGTCCCGCTTGTGCTGAAAATCGCCCCCGATCTCGAAGACGCGCAGATCCAGTCGATCGCCGACCTCCTGCGGCAACACCGCATGGACGGCGTCATCGCCACCAACACCACGCTGTCGCGCGATGGCGTCGAAGGCCAGAAGAACGCCGAAGAAACCGGCGGTCTCTCCGGTGCCCCCGTGTTCGAGCGGTCGACGGCGGTGTTGCGGAAGCTGGCGGAAGCGCTGGCCGGCGAAGTGCCGATCATCGGCGTCGGCGGCATCATGCAAGGCGATGACGCGGCGGCCAAGATCAAGGCCGGAGCCCGCCTGGTCCAGTTGTATACCGGCTTCATCTATCGCGGCCCCGAACTGATCGGAGAAGCGGCCAAGGCCATCGCCACCATATAACGTCCTCGTCTATTCTTATACTGCCAACATGGTTGAATGGCATTAAGCGAAAGAGGATAATTCTCACCTTTGTTGCTCGACCCCTTCCTTCCACAGGAACCATGACCCACTACCTGTTCATCATCATCGGCGCTGTTCTGGTCAACAACGTCGTCCTGGTGAAGATCCTCGGACTGTGCCCGTTCATGGGCGTTTCCAAAAAGCTCGATACCGCCTTCGGCATGGGCGCGGCCACCACGTTCGTGCTCACCGTGGCCACCGGCGCCAGTTACGTGATCGATCACCTTCTGCTCTCACCGTTCGGGCTGGAATACCTGCGCACCCTGTCGTTCATCGTGACCATCGCCGCCGTCGTGCAGTTGACCGAAATGGTCATCCAGAAAACCAGCCCGCTGCTGCATCAGGTGCTCGGCATCTACCTGCCCCTGATCACCACCAACTGCGCCGTGCTCGGGGTGCCCTTGCTGAACATTGCCAACAAGTACAACTTCATCGAGTCGCTGGTTTTCGGCGCTGCCAGCGCCATCGGCTTCTCGCTGGTCCTGATCCTGTTCGCCGGCATCCGCGAACGCGTCGACGGCGCTGACGTACCCGTGCCCTTCCGCGGCGTGGCCATCTCGATGGTCACCGCAGGCCTCATGAGCCTGGCGTTCATGGGCTTCGCTGGCCTGGACAAGTACCAGTAGCAACGCATGCTGACAGCCATTCTCATCATGGCGCTCGGCGCCGTCGTTCTTGGCGCGGCACTGGGCTACGCCTCGATCAAGTTCAAGGTCGAAGGCAACCCGCTCGTCGAGAAGATCGAGGCCATCCTGCCGCAAACCCAGTGCGGACAGTGCGGCTACCCGGGCTGCAAGCCATATGCCGAAGCCATCGCCGAAGGCGAGGCGGACATCAACAAGTGCCCGCCGGGGGGAATGGAAGGCGTGCGCAAGCTGGCCGACCTGCTCGGACGCGAAGTCAAGCCACTCGACGCGGAGGAGAAACCGAAACAACTGGCGATCATCGACGAGCAGTTGTGCATCGGCTGCACGCTGTGCATCCAGGCCTGCCCGGTCGACGCCATCGTCGG
>CAZCJW010000004.1:0-7370 GCA_964499185.1 uncultured Propionivibrio sp.
GGGTCGAGGAAGCGCAGCGTGCCGCGCCCGAACGCCTTGTAGTTCTTGCGCACGGAGATGATGCGCCGGGTCCAGTGCAGCAGCGACGAGGGGTTGCGGCTCTGCGCCTCGACGTTGACCGCCTCGTAGCCGTAGATCGGGTCCATGATCGGGGGCAGGTAAAGGCGTTGCGGGTCGGTGCGGGAGAAGCCCGCATTGCGGTCCGGCGACCATTGCATCGGGGTGCGGACGCTGTTGCGGTCGCCGAGGTAGATGTTGTCGCCCATGCCGATCTCGTCTCCGTAGTAGATGATCGGAGACCCGGGCAGCGTCATGAGCAGGAAATTGACCAGCTCGATCTTGTCGCGGTTGTTGTCCATCAGGGAGGCCAGCCGCCGCCGTATTCCGACGTTAACGCGCATGCGCTTGTCTGCTGCATACATTTCGTACATGTAGTCGCGTTCGCGGTTGGTGACCATTTCCAGCGTCAGCTCATCGTGGTTGCGCAGGAAGATGGCCCACTGGCAGTTTGCCGGGATGTCCGGCGTCTGTTGCATGATTTCGACGATGGGGTGCCGGTCCTCCTGGGCGACGGCCATGTAGATGCGCGGCATGAGCGGGAAGTGGTACGCCATGTGGCATTCGTCACCCTCCCCGAAATACTCGCGCACGTCCTCCGGCCACTGGTTGGCTTCTGCCAGCAGCATGCGGTTGCTGTAGCGCGAATCGATCACAGCACGCATCTGCTTGATGACTGCGTGCGTCTCCGGCAGGTTCTCGTTGTTGCTGCCTTCCCGCACGCACAGATAGGGAATGGCATCGAGGCGCAATCCGTCGACCCCGAGGTCGAACCAGAAACGCATGATGCGGATGACCGCCTTCACGACCTCAGGGTTGTTGTGGTTGAGGTCGGGCTGGTGCGAGAAGAAGCGGTGCCAGTAATACGCACCGGCCACGTCGTCCCAGGTCCAGTTCGATTTCTCGGTGTCCGTGAAAATGATGCGGGTTTCGGGGAATTTCTTGTCGGTGTCGCTCCAGACGTAGAAGTCGCGTTTCTTCGATCCGTGCGGCGCGCGTCGCGCCGCCTGGAACCACGGGTGTTGGTCCGAAGTATGGTTGATGACCAGTTCGGTAATGACTTTCAGCCCGCGGCGATGGGCTTCGCGCACGAACTGGCGTATGTCGGCGAGCGATCCGTATTGCGGATGGACGTTTCGGTAGTCGGCGATGTCGTACCCGTCGTCCTTCAACGGGGAAGGGTAGAAAGGCAGCAGCCAGAGGGTGTTGACGCCGAGGTCCTGCAGGTAGTCGAGCTTTTCGGTGAGCCCCTTGAAATCGCCGAGGCCGTCGCCATTGCTGTCGAAGAACGCTTTGATGTGCAGCTCATAAACGATGGCATCCTTGTACCAGAGAGGGTCGTCGTACCACGAAGTGTCGGGATGGGGCGAAGCTTGGTCTCTTCTTTCCATGGAAGTTCTCCCTTGCGTACTGGCCCGTTCGGGGATGGGGCGTGTGGGAAGCGCCCGATTCTCGGAGCCATTGCGTTGGAGGGTCGGGGCGTGGCGATGGGGCCGGGAAAAGAACGATGACGCCTATTCAGTATTACGCCCTGGTTCCCCGGGTTGCAACCCGCAATTCGAAGCCCGCAATTCGGACGGTTGCGCTGGCCTCCTGCTGGCGCGGCTCCTTGCGGGAATCAAACAACTCGAAGGACAGACAGCCTGGCATGGGAAAAGGTTCTTTTGGAACCCTGTTCCATTTGACCGCTGCGGCACCTGTCGTGGATACTCCCGCCTTGTTCTAAACGCCTCTTTCTTGGATCAGAACCATGGATATTACCGTTCTCGGCGAAGCCCGTTACCCCTCTCCACTCGATTATCACGTCAGCGATAAGGCGAGAGTGCCCTTCAGTGTCATCATCGACCCCGATGTGCCCCCGGCAGAGGAATTGTTGTTCGAAGTGGCCGGGCCGCGTGAAAAATTGTTCTTCGATCCCAAGAAAACGCGGGCGGGTGTGGTGACCTGTGGTGGCCTGTGTCCCGGCCTGAACAACGTCATCCGTTCTCTGGTCCTGCAATTGCACCATGGTTACGGGGTGCGCGAGATTCTCGGTTTCACCAACGGCTATCAGGGCCTCGATCCCTGGCGTGGTTCGGAGCCCATTCCTCTGACCCCCGAGTTCGTCGAGGATATCCACAAGGAAGGCGGTACCGTACTCAATACCTCGCGCGGGCCGGTGGATGTCAGCGTGGCAGTCGATAACCTGATCCGGCGCAAGGTCGACATCCTGTTTGTCGTTGGCGGCGATGGAACGCAGCGCGGTGGGGCGGAAATCTACAAGGAGGCCAAGTCACGCGGTCACGCACTGGCGGTTGTCGGCATTCCCAAGACGATCGACAACGACGTGGCCTTCGTCACGCGGACGTTCGGTTACGTCACGGCGGTCGATGAGGCGGCCAAGGCCATCGCCTGCGCCCATACCGAGGCGCACAGCGTGCTCAACGGCATTTCGGTGGTCAAGATCATGGGCCGCCACGCGGGGTTCATCGCGGCCGGCGCCACCATCGCCAGCCAGGACGTCAATTTCACGCTGGTTCCCGAAGTGCCTTTCGTGCTTGAAGGTGAGGATGGTTTTCTCGAGGCGCTCAAGCAGCGGATCCTCAAGCGCGCCCATGCCGTCATCCTGGTTGCCGAAGGTGCCGGTCAACACCTGCTGGCCGGCGGCGAAGAGCAGCGGGACGCTTCCGGCAACGTCAAGCTCAAGGATATCGGACTGTTCATGCGCGATCGCATCGAATCGTATTTCAAGGCGCAGAACATTCCGTTCGCCCTGCGCTATTTCGATCCGAGCTACATGATCCGCAGTGTTCCGGCCTGCGCCGAGGATGCGGTGCTGTGCGACTTCTACGCCCGCAACGCGGTGCACGCCGCCATGGCGGGCAAGACCGGATTGGTGATCGGGCAGCATCATGGAGTATTCACGCATGTGCCCATCGATCTGCTCACGCGGCAGAAGAAGCAACTGGATCTCAACAGCCCGGCCTGGCTCGGTGTGTTGGCATCGACCGGACAAAATTTCGCGCAGTTTCCCGGCTGAGGTTGCTCGCCGTCAAGGCTAAAGCGGTTGCGGAGCATCCCTTCGCCCGCTTTGCTCAGCGAATTACGGTTATCCGCAGTCAGCACGTTACCGCAGCGCGGACGCCGGGTTTTGGGCTACCATTGTCGAACAGAAATTGTTCATCCCAAAGGAGTTCGGCATGGTAAAGATTGGTGATTTCGGAGAAATTAGCGAGGACAAGAAGCCGGAAGAGAACATCTGCGCTTTTGGCGAGGAGTGCGAGGAAAAGAAGCCGGAAGAAGAAATTTGTGCCTTCGGTGAGGAATGCGAGGACAAGAAGCCGGATGAGAACATCTGCGCTTTTGGCGAAGAGTGCGAGGAAAAGAAGCCGGAAGAAGAAATTTGTGCCTTCGGCGAGGAATGCGAGGAAAAGAAACCCACGCAAAACATTTGCGCTTTTGGTGAGGAGTGTCCGGAGGAAAAGTAGCTCCGGGTCATGTTTTTCCGGATACCCATATCCAGGGGGCACCGATAAATTCGAGAAAGAGCCAAAACCCGTAACGGTTTTGGCTCTTTTTTTTATTCAGAAACTAAGCTGGTCCGTGGTTTGCGGACGCCAGCATGTCTATGAATTCGTTCAGTGGTTTCTTGCCGCGTGCAAAAGGCTTGCCATTCAGGAAAATTGTCGGCACGGCGTCGATCTTGTGCTGATTGATTTCACTCATGAACAGTTTGCCGTCGATCATCGTATGCGTGATCCGGGGATTGACAGCTGCCATCAGATTGAATGCCTGCACGACATCCGGGCAGTTGTGGCAGGACAGCGTGATGTAGGTTTCGAGGCTGAATTCCCCTTCGATTCGCTGAATACGGCCGATGAGTTCGGGTTCCACCTTGGGGGGATAGCCGCTGGTGTGCAGGATCGCGAGAACCAGTGACGTCAGTTCATGGCCGAGGGGAAGTCCCGCGAAGCGTATTCGTGCGTCTTCCCCCTTTAATGCGACCGAAAACGAGGGTGTCCGCCCGGTTCTCCCGGTCGCATGGACCACACTGATCTTGTCAGAGAGCGTGCTGATCTCGTCCAGCAACAGGCGCATTTCGTTCGCCTTGGGTTGCTCGTCGAGGAAAGCGGTGAGTTCGACGGGGTTCTGAATTTTCTCGAAATGCGTCCGAAGTTGATCGAGCGTAGACTTGTCCAGCACTCCCGTTTTGGCCTCGGGTTCCTTGCGCTTGCCAAAGAAAGACATCATTCCTCCCCTTGTTCGTTAATGGCATTTCTTTTTGTTGCCGCGCCTTTGTAGAGTGTGAAGGCTGTTCGGGGTTCCCCGGGAATTAATAATATTTCGTGGGTATCCGGATTATCGGGTGAACGAGCCCGCTCGGATGTTTTCCGACCTGAAACCAGTTCCAGCGGACAGCGATGATTCGCATGAGACAGTTATCGTCCCACAGCGAGACCTGGCACAGCACGTGTCCCAGCTTGATTTGCCGAGAAATGAGTCTGCTGTGCATACGCCCATTGTCATCAAAATTGGAACTTGATTCAGGGTGATCGTGCCTAAAGACCACATAGTCTGATTGGTCAGGAGGTTGCCATGGGTCAGGTGGTCGCGAACACGTTTTCTAGGCATCCCGTTAAGTTTGCTTTGGGAGTCATTATCGACCTTGGCGGAATCCTCGCTCTCGTAGCTTGGCAAAACGGGGGGCTGTCTATGTGAATGCAGCACGATCATTCGCGCGTAAAGTCGTCAGTGATGGCGGGTAGCAATTCCGTCAGCACGAATCTCATAAACGCGTACCTGATTACGGCCCAGGTGTTTTGCGTCGTAAAGCGCTTGATCGGCGCGTGCCAGAAGGGTGTCGATATTTTCCTGAGACTTGCTCGCTGCCGCAATCCCGATCGAGACAGTGATCCTAATCGGCAACCCGCGCGGCAACGGGATATCCTTGCACTCGATGGCGCCACGCAACCGCTCTGCAACATCGAACGCGCGAAGCACGCCTGTTTCCGGCAAGACCACGGCGAATTCCTCGCCGCCGATCCGACCCACGATATCCACTCCGCGAAGAATGTCGCCAAATGCCTGGCCGAGGGTCCGCAGAACAAGATCACCCGTCTGGTGTCCGTGCACGTCGTTGATCGCCTTGAAATGATCGACGTCAAGCATCAATACGGACAATTCGCGGCCGTATCGTACGGCATTGGCCAGTTCACGCTCGGCAAGTTCCATGAAAAATCGCCGACTGAAAACTTGCGTGAGTGGATCGGTCTGCACCATGCGCTCCAATTCCCGCTCGACGTTCTTTTGCTGCGTTACATCCTGCAGAACGCCAAATACCGCGTTGTGTACCGGGTTATAGACGGCGATGGAATGAAGATCCTTGACCTGACCGCTGCGAGGGGCATGAATACGGAACTCGACATCATAAGGTGCCCCCTCCTCGATCAGTCTCTTCATTGCAGTGTCGAGTGCCGGACGATACTCGGGCATCGCCACGCGCTTGATCTGCTCAAGTGCGAACCGCTCTCCCTCCATCTCATAGATCATGGCGGCCCCGGCGGAAGCAACGATCTCTTGCGAATCGAGATGGAGTTCCCAGTTGCCGGTCTTTGAGATCAATTCAGCACGCGCAAGGCGGTCGAGATTGAGCTGCATCAACGACTCCACCTCGAGCCGATGGGCGATGTCATCTTCCAGGTTTCGGTGAAGGCTACGATTGACGATCACAATCAGGCTGAAAACCAGAGCGATGGCCAACATCTGAATGACGAGATACATCATCAAGTCGTAATCGTTTGGATAGAAAAAATCCGCATCCGTCGGCACAACGTGAAAATAGTAAGCGGCACGTCCGGCAAAGAGCACGACATACATCGTCATCGCGACTGAAAAGAGCAAGGTCCCGTGCCTCTTGTTGGGGGGCGCAATAACCACAAGGCGTAGAGCCTCCAGGCAGAACCATGCCAGCACCACGGAGTAATTGATACAACGCCAATAGAAACTGGGTTCGATATACGTAAAGAACGCATGGATTCCAAGAAAAAGGGCTTGTACAACGTACAGGCGCCGGCTTGGGGCCGCGAGATCGAAATGCACAGCCAGGCCGGCAATGAGTTGCATGAAGCCCGCGGTGACCAATCCGGCGGCTAACAGGATCGAGAAGAAATCGGGAACGTGGCCACGCAACAGGAACAACAAAAACGAGACAAACTGGAATGCCAATGAACGGACCCAGAACTCCGTTGCGGGGAATTTGTGCCGGTTGAAGTGCCAGGCAATGCACATCGCCCCGACACAAAGGCCCAGGTTGATGATGTTGATTACCAACAGTGTGCGAAGATCTACTAGCTGGGATAGCGACATGGCAACGGAGGGCGTGAGGATTGTCGTGGAGTTTACCCTCACCCAAGGCCTTTCCTCTACCACTGACCGGATCTGTCGTAGGAATGAAGAGCTTTGTGCCACCAACAACAATGAAGCGAGCGAAAATTACCACTAAGGAAAAAAAACATGATCGATCTACGTAGCGACACCGTAACGCGTCCGAGCCAGGCAATGCGCGCGGCAATGGCGGCAGCCGAAGTGGGTGATGACGTCTGGGGGGACGACCCGACGGTCAAGCGTCTGCAAGACGCTGTCGCCGAGCGCACGGGCAAGGAAGCGGGACTTTTCTTCCCCAGCGGCACGCAATCCAACCTCGCCGCGTTAATGGCGCATTGCGCGCGCGGCGATGAATACATCGTTGGACAACTCGCGCACACCTACAAGTACGAGGGAGGCGGCGCCGCCGTACTTGGCAGTATCCAGCCTCAGCCCATTGAGAACGCGCCGGACGGCTCATTGCCGCTCGACAAGATTGCCGCCGCGATCAAGCCGATTGATGACCACTTTGCGCGCACGCGCCTCCTCGCACTGGAGAACACCATGGGCGGCAAGGTTCTACCAGCCCAGTACGTCGCCGAGGCGACAACTCTCGCACGGCAACGGGGACTCGCAACCCACCTGGACGGCGCGCGCATCTTCAATGCGGCGGTCGCCTCAGGGCGGCCCGTAGCCGACCTGTGCGCGCCCTTTGAGTCGATCTCGATTTGCTTCTCCAAGGGCTTGGGGGCGCCCGTCGGATCGGTGCTGGTGGCCGGCAAGTCGCTCATCGAGGTTGCCCACCGCTGGCGCAAGGTCTTGGGCGGCGGCATGCGCCAGGCGGGTGTTTTGGCCGCGGCGTGCCTTTATGCGCTCGAGCACAACGTTGAACGTCTTGCCGAAGATCATGACAATGCGGCTCATCTCGCATCGGGCCTCGCCCAGATTGACGAGGTAACGATCCAGTCGCA
>CAZCJW010000004.1:7470-36687 GCA_964499185.1 uncultured Propionivibrio sp.
GGAGTGGATTACTTGAAGATACCGAAGGGCTTGCCGACCGGCATGAAGACTCTTCCGAAGAAGGTGTTCAGCACGACGGCGGCGCATGCGTAGAAGGACAGCAGGGCCGTGACCATTTCCGCCCAGGCGCCGATCGAGTGGGTGAGGTGCGGTGCCACGCCGAACGCGTTCAGGGTCAATGCGGCCAGAAGAACGTCGATCACCACCATGATGATGAAGATCAGCTTGCTGACTTCCATGGCGCCGAGTGTCATGAGGACCGAGAAGATCAGGTAGCCCAGGAATGCGAACCCGAGCTGCTTCACGTCGCAGGCAGCGGCGAGTTCCGGCCCGAAGACGCCCATCTTCATCATCCAGGCCACGGCAACCGCGTACCAGAAGAAAGCATAGGCACCAAATACCGTTCCACCCCAGATGTTTTCGTAGAGGAAGTCAAGGATACAGGCGACCAGCTGAGCCGTGGCGCCCAGAAAGATCGCATAGACGATGACGAAGGACAGGCCGGTGGTGATGCCGAGCTTCTGCGAAGCGGCCACGAACGTGACGATGGCCAAGCCGAAAAGACCGAGGGCGGTCGGGTTGGCAATCGCAATCTTGACTCTTTGTGTTTCAGCTACGCTCATTAAATAATCTCCTGAAAAATGCGGGTTGATGGCCAATGGATACTGCAGAAAGAGGCAAGCGTCGGCGGAGACCGCCACGCCAGGTAATAGGTAAAAAAACAGGCAAAAAACGTGAACGCACTGCAAAATCAAGCTTAGGGCTGATTCGAGCGTCTAGGCCTGTCCGAAATCCGGGCGGATTATAGACTGCACAAATGCAGCGGGCAAACGGAAAACCAGACGCAAAAATTGCCATGCCCCCTCGCTGAACCATGACTAACTGTTGCGAAAACGGACTCGCCAACTACTCGTTTGCCTGTTCGCAGCAATTGTCGAGCGCAGGCGAAGTCATCCGCGATGGTAGCGCAAACCGTGTTTTGCCCTATTGTGGCTTTCCACATGCTCAGGTATCAAAGTGCGCGTTATGCAATGGCTTTTTGAGGCATCGGGCTGGGTGGATAGGGTAAAATCGGGCGATTTTGCCCGTTGAGGCATCTTTCCACGGTCATCGGGTTGGAGAGGTTTTCAGCCCCGGTGCTGTGATTGCAACTGCGTCGTTGTCCCACTTAATTCATCGAAGGACCCAAGCATGAGTACGCTGACAGAACAGCTATTGAAGATGGAGAAGCACAACTCGATTTTTGAAGCGGCGGTGCGCGCGTTGCCGCTGCCGGCGTGTGCGGCGTTTGGCGACGCGGCGCGTCCGCAGGCGGTGACCTTTGCCGGGACGACGCAGATACTCGCCACCCAGGACAGCGACAGCGTGGCCCAGAGTTTCCCGCATTCCGTGCGCGCCTCCGGCAACGCCGTCCTGGCATCCGCGGGGCCCAACCCGAAGGTCGCCCAGGGCAAGCGTGTCGCCGTGCTCTTCTCCGGCGGGCCGGCGGCGGGCGGGCACAACGTGGTCTGCGGCCTCAAGCGCGTGCTCGGCCCGGGCAACACCCTGCTCGGCGTCAAGCCCGGCCCCAAGGGACTGATCAAGGGACAACTGTTCGAAATCCACGACGGCGACATCGACAGCATCCTCAACACCGGCGGCTTCGACTTCCTCGGCACCGACCGCACCAAGATCAAGGCCGAAGTACAGTTCAACCACGTACGCGACACCTGCATCAACCACAAGCTCGACGCCATCGTCGTCATCGGCGGCGACGACTCCAACACCAATGCCGCCGTACTCGCCGAATACCTGTACAAGGACGTCAAGCCCGACGGCTCAGGCGTACAAGTTATCGGCGTGCCCAAGACCATCGACGGCGACCTGCAGATCGGCGACCTGCTGCCCATCTCCTTCGGCTTCGACACCGCCACCAAGATCTACGCCGAAATGGTCGGCAACATCCTGCAGGACACCCGCTCCTCGCTCAAATACTGGCACTTCATCAAACTCATGGGCCGCTCGGCCTCGCACGTGACCATGGAAGTCGCGCTGCAGACCAAGCCCGCCATCACCCTCATTTCCGAAGAAGTCGCCGCCAAGCGGCAATCGCTCAGCGCGATCGTCAACCAGATCGCCCAGAGCGTCGTCGAGCGCGCCTACAAGGGCATCAACCACGGCGTCGTACTGATCCCCGAAGGGCTGATCGAATTCATCCCGGAAATGAGCGACCTCATTGGCGAACTCAACGATGTCCTTGCGCAGAACGCCGCTGAATTCGAAGCCCTGCATACCCATGCGCGCCCGATGTTCGTACAGAACCTCCTCTCCGCCCACAATGCCGCGCTGCTCGCCTCGCTGCCCGACTACCTCGTCAACATGCTGCTGGCCGAACGGGATTCCCACGGCAACCTGCAAGTCTCCCTGATTCCCACCGAACAACTGCTGATCGACATGACCGCGCGGGCCCTCGAGGATATCGACGCCCAGGTCCCGTTCGCCGCGCACTCCCACTTCCTCGGCTACGAAGGGCGCTGCGGTGCGCCGACCCTGTTCGACGCCGCCTACACCTACAACCTCGGCCTGACCGCCGGGTCGCTGATCCTTGATGGGCGGACCGGCTACATGGCCACGGTGACCGATCTCGACCGCGGCGGCGTGCCGCGGGCCATCCCGCTGACCGGGCTGCTCAACGTCGAGCGGCGGCACGGCAAGGACGAATTCGTGATCGAGAAGGCGCTGGTCAGGATGGATTCGCCGGCGATGCAGTACTTCGTATCGCGCCGGGCCGAATGGGCGGCGCAGGACCTGTTCTGCTCGCCCGGTCCACGCCAGTTGTGGGGAACCGTCGCGAATCAGATGCCGATCAGCGTGGCGCTTAATTCGGGGGCCGAGTCTCTGGCTTTCAAAATCGGCTGATCCGCTGCAAGACAGTATACCGGGGAGCCGGCGCGGTGCTGAAAGGCGCCGCCCCGGCCACCTCATCGATCGACGCTTCAATGAAACTTGTCCTGTTTGACCTCGACCACACGCTGCTGGACGCGGACAGCAACCACCTCTGGATCGAATACCTGATGGCCGCCGGCCTGGCCGGTCCCGACGCGATGCAGCGGCAGGTCGACGACCACTCCCGCTACCTTGCCGGCAAACTGGACATCGTGGGGTACATCGAATTCCAGCTGTCCTTGCTTGTCGGACCGTCTGTCACCGAATGGCGCAGGCGTCGCGCGGATTTTCTGGCCACCCATATTGCCCCGCGGATTTCCGCGGCAGCCCGCCGTGCCGTCGAGAGCCATCGCGCCGCCGGCGACTGCATGCTCGTCATCAGCGCCACCCACAGTTTTCTGGCCGAAGGGGCGGGGGGCTTGCTGGGGCTGGACGTGCTGGCCGCACCGGCGGAAGTGCTCGACGACGCCTTCACCGGCCGCATCGCCGGTGAGATCTGCTACGCGGAGCGCAAGATGGCTTGTCTGCGCGACTGGCTCGAACGCTCCGGGCACGGACTCGGCGATTTTTCGTCCACTGTCTTCTATTCGGATTCGATCAACGACCTTCCGCTGCTCGAATCGGTCGATCAGCCGGTGGTGGTCAACCCCGACCCACGCCTCGCCGCCGTCGCCGCCGAACGCGGCTGGCCGCGTCTCGACTGGCGGGCGGCGGGGTAAGGAGCTGGCTGGCTATTTCACCCGGATCGTCACGCACTTCGGCGCGCCTGGAGCCGCCTTGGGCAGTTCGACGCGAAGCACGCCGTTCTTGTAAGACGCGCTGGCCTTGTCGGCGACGACGGGAACGTTGAGCGGGACGACGCGGCGGAAGCTGCCGTAGGCGCACTGCATCACCCGCCAGCGGCCTTCCGTGCTTTCCCGCTCGAAACGCTTTTCGCCCGAGATGATCAGCGCGTTGTCGCGCGCTTCGATGCTCATGTCCTGCTTGTCGAGGCCGGGCACTTCCAGGCGCACGACAATGCGTTTGTCGTCTTCGAAAACGTCACCACCGAGCATCGACCAACTGCGGCTGGGCAGGTAGAAAACATCGTCAACCTCGCCCTTGGCCGGGAGGTCGGTCGTTTCTTCCGGTTTGAAACGCGTCAGCGCACCCGAAGCCGATTGGGTGAGATGCTTCCACCCTTCGGCGAGGTTGTCCCAAAACGAGCCGACGCTATCCTTGAATGTCTCCAGATTCATGATCACTCTCCTCGAACGAAGGGGAGGCGGTCGCTACGCTCCTCCCACGGTATCAGGCGACCTGGATCTCGATACGCCGCGGTTGAGCGTGTTCGGCCTTCGGGATGCGCAACTTGAGCACGCCCTGGTTGAGCTCGGCGCTGACCTTGCCCGAATCGAGCTCCCGCGAAAGCGTGAACACCCGGCGGTAGCGCGGCAGGCTGACTTCGGCATGGCTGGATTCCATGCCCTCGGGCAAGACCAGCGCTACTTCGCCTTCGATGGTCAGCGTGTCGGCCTCCACCTGAAGCGTGAGCTTGTCCTTGGGAACGCCCGGAAGATCGGCATACAGGGTGATGCCCCCTGCGTCCTCGATGACATCGGTCGGCGGTAGCAGCGCTGGTTCGTCACGGGATATTTCGGTGGATTTGGTTACGGCGGAATTTTCGCTCATGGTGTCCTCCTTACTGAATGGTGATGCGCCGCGGTTGCGCTTCTTCCTTGCGCTGGATGCGCACATGCAGTACGCCGTCGCGGTACTTGGCTTCGATGGCACTCGGGTCAACATCGTCGGGCAGTGACACGACGCGACGGAAACGACCGGCAAAGCGCTCGTCGATGTGGAGCGTGGCCTTTTCGGGAACCGGATCGATCTTCCGCTCGCCGGCGATGGTGAGCATGCCCTTCACCAGTTGCACGTCCAGCGTGGCCGGATCGATGCCCGGAGCGAAAGCGTATATCTCGACCGCCTTTGGTGTGCCGCCAACGTTGAGCGCCGGGAATCCACGCGTCAGGCCGCGAATGCTGGGGTTGGGATCAACCGTCTGCTGCATTTCGCGTTGCAGCCGGTCAAGTTGCGCGAACAGGTCGCGAGGGAACAGAGAACGGTAGTACATGCAGAGCTCCTTTCCTGGGTTGCGAAGGCTTGATCACGCCTTCTTGTGTTCCCTAGTTAAGGTGCTCTGAGCGTATTTTCAAGTCCTTGTTTTTGCGCGTATTGGCCCCATATAAATTCATTCGTCGCGATGGCCTGCTGCTGTTTTCTGCCTCTGAATACCGGTTGGATCTCTTGTCTTTCAGAGGATTTGTTTCACGTACGCCAACAGAAGCCACAACCAGAAAAGAACGAAAAACGCCACAAAGGGGATGTGCTTGTCGACGATAACGCGCGGGGTGACGAACCTTGTCATCTGGATAACGGGTCGCGTGATTATCTTGAACAATTGATAGACGATGTTCTTGTCACGGGTGCCGCCGGCAAGAAGAAACAGTATCCCCTGGGCCAGAAGGAACATCCCGGCGACCTCGACAAGGGCTCGGAGAATGGAAACAATGTGCAGATCGATCGTTGTCATGCAAACTCCGTGATGAAGGTAGAATCCATGAATATTGCCTCGGCCCGGTCAAGTAGAAAGTTATCGTCATACCGGCGAAGGCCGGTATCCAGTATCGGAGAGTAATCGCCGACGGGACCCCGGCCTTCGCCGGGGTGACGAGTTCAAACATTATCGTGCCGCATTAATAAATAAACAGATGCGTATTGCTCAATTTACCGCATCAGAAAACCATGAATTGATATAGCGTGGCTCAAAGATTCGGTTTCCCGGGCATGGTCAGTCGAAAAAGCCTTATCGGAGAACAAAAGGTCATGGGTTTTGATTATTGGCGTCATTCATTACGTGGCTGGCTTTTTCATTTTGTCGGGCGCAACGAGTCGGCGTTCAAGGAGTATTCAACAGCGTATGCGCTCAGTCCGAGCGCGAAGCTGGCCCGCACTCTCGGTTTCATTGCCGCCGAGGGAAACCGGCTGGCCGATGGTGCCTACTGGTTTGAAGAGGCCACCCGCAAGGATCCGGAAAATGCCGAGACCTGGTTCAATCTTGGCTTCACCCTCGAGCGCAACGGGAAGGCACAGGAAGCCGCAAGCGCCTTTGCCGAGTCGGTACGCCTTAGGCCGTCCGTCGATCGAGCCTGGTATGGTCTGGGTCTGGCCCATGCCCGGCTGGGGAATCACGCCGAGGCCGCCAAGTCTCTTGAGGAAGCCGTCCGTCTTCAACCCATGCATGGAGAAGCCTGGTATTACCTTGGCATGGCGCATCATCTTGCCCGAAATCCTGATCGCGTCACTGCGGTTATTGAAAAACTGAAGAGTTTCGAGCCGAAACGTGCGAACCAGCTGATCCGGGATACAAACCGGACCGACCTTCAGCATCTGTTTACCGAAATGCCGTTCTGACACTTCCGTTGCCCCAGTGTTTTTGTCTCAGCAAGGAAAGACCCGCTTTCGCGGTTCTTTCCTTGGGTAGCGGAACCCCCAATCAGTGCGCAGCCGAGGTATTCATCCCGTCTTCAATGTTGGGATAACGGACATGATCGACCAATTCCTGGACTTCCCTGGAGGGTGCTGGAGTCATCAGAGAGCCAACGATGATGCCAATGAATCCGAGCGGGATGCCGAATATGCCGGCTGAGATTGGGTTGATATCCCACCACTTGGGTGCGTTGACGCCGAAGAACGGATAGGTGATGTACATGTAGTAGGCACAGACACCCAGTCCCAGCACCATGCCCAGGATGGCGCCGAACTGGTTGGCTCGCCGCCAGAATATGCCGCATACCAAGGCCGGGAAGAAGGCAGAAGCTGCCAGCGAGAAGGCGGCTCCAACGAGGAACAGGATATCCCCCGGCTTCAGCGAGGTGACATACGCCGCCAACAGCGCCACCACCAGCAACAATGCCTTGGATACCACGATACGGCGGGTGGTTGTCGCGTTCTGGTCGATCATCTTGTAGTAGACGTCGTGCGACAGGGCATTGGCAATCGTCAGCAGCAACCCGTCAGCCGTCGACAACGCCGCCGCGAGACCACCCGCGGCCACCAAGCCCGATATCACGTAAGGCAGTCCGGCGATTTCCGGCGTGGCCAGCACGATCAGATCGCCACCGATGACGATTTCCGCCAACTGGACGATGCCGTCCATGTTGATGTCGGTGATGTTCATCAGCGTCTTGTCGACCGCCGCCCAGTTCGATACCCATGCCGGCAATGCGGCAAACGACGACCCGACAAGGTTGTGATACACCTCGTACTTGGCCAGGACGGCGAGCGCCGGCGCCGAGAAGTACAGCAGGAAGATGAAGAACAGCGACCAGAACACCGAGCGCCGTGCCTCCTTGACCGATGGTGTCGTGTAGAAACGCATCAGGATGTGCGGCAGTGCGGCCGTACCGACCATTAGGCAGAAGATCAGCGCCAGGAAGTTCTTCTTGGCAACTGCGCGTGCTGCATCATCCTTGGCCGAGAAGGCTTCGGCATGCGCCTTGACCGGTGCGGCACGCCCAGCGTTGCCGGCCTTGGCCGCCGTCCAGGCTTTTTTCGCGGTATCAGCATCTGCCGGATAGTCCACCACCGCTTTCTCCGCTGCAGCGATGGCTTTTGCATCGGGAACCGGCGCCGCCTTGAGTTCGGCGACCTTGGCCTCAAGCTTGCCCTTTTCCGCGGTTAAAAACGCCGCTCCGCCGGCTTCCAGCCCTTTCAGATTCGCATCGGCCTTGGCGGAATGTTCCCTGAAGATGGCCCGGACCGATTCTTCCTTGGCACCCAGCGGCGAGGTCTTGTCATTCAGCACCTTCTCGCGCTCGGTCACTTTTTGCAGTTGGTAGCCATAGACGACCTGCGGAAGCGGAATGCCCGTCTGCTTTACCGACAGCCAGACTACCGGGATCATGTAGGCAATGATCAGGATGATGTACTGCGCCACCTGTGTCCAGGTAACGGCCTTCATCCCGCCGAGGAACGAGCAGACGAGGATTCCCGCGAGGCCGACGAACACCCCGATGGAGAACTCCAGCCCGGTGAATCGCGCGGTGATGATGCCTACGCCGTAGATCTGGGCGATCACGTACGTAAACGAACACATGATGGCGGCCAGAACGCCAAGGGATCGCGGTATATGCCCGCCGAAGCGCGCACCCAGAAAATCAGGAATCGTGAACTGGCCGAACTTGCGCAGATAGGGCGCGAGGAACAAGGCTACCAGACAGTACCCGCCGGTCCAGCCCATTACGAAGGCTAATCCGTCATAACCCGACAGGTATAGTGTCCCGGCCATCCCGATGAATGATGCCGCTGACATCCAGTCGGCGCCGGTGGCCATGCCGTTGAATACTGCAGGAACACGGCGGCCGGCAACGTAGTACTCGCCCACATCCGCCGTCTTGGACATGAATCCGATACCGGCGTAAAGCAGTACGGTTGCCGCAAGGAAGATGTAGCCGAGGACCTTGATCGGAACGCCCATCTGCTCAAGGATGGCAACCATGATGACAAAGGCGATAAAGCCACCGGTGTAAAACGTGTAATAGCGCTTGAGGCTATTAAAAAAAGCTTGGTTTGAACTTATGGTCGCCATCAGTCATCTCCCTCGTGAACGCCGTATTCCTGGTCCAGCGTATTCATGTACTTGGCGTAGTACCAAATAATGACGACGTAAAAAACGAGGGAGCCTTGCGCCCCCATGTAGAACCCCAGGGGAAATCCGAGAACGGTAAGTTCATTCAGTTCCCGGGCGAAAAAACTGACGACGAACGTCACCACGAACCATATGGCCAGGAGGATCCCGGTCATGCGCAGGTTCCTTTGCCAATACTCCTTGTGCTTCTGGGTAAGTTGCATCTGCCCCTCCTTTGTTAGTGGAAAACAGCTACACGAAACACGAATAAACAGGGAAGCAATGGCTACTGGGAACCCAGTAGCCAGTCACGATGAATCAAATGAGCCGAACAGCGTCCGTCATTCCGGACTTGGTCTGAAGAAAAATGGAAGATTGTTCATGCCACGCAGAGGGCGATGGGATTCAGGGCGCAGGATTTCACGCAGTCGAGATCGGGCGTGATTAAGGCCATATGCGTTGCAAGCTGTACGCTGAGCGCACGAGTCGACAGGTTTTGCCCCGCGATGCTGGTCGATGAATTGCATGAATTCCCCGCTTTCAGAGCGCTTGCCATCTAAAACCGATCCGGACGCTTGTCGCAGATTGCGCGCCGGATCGCGTGTTCTTGATCCTCTTTCAGATTTCTTGAGACCCTTGCAATACGTCTTTCCGGGGCTGACTTCAGCGCTGCAATGCGGCTTTAGTCTTGGAGGCCAACTCACCTTCGACCTGCCGGAAAAACCCAACCCCACCCGTTTCGCGATAGCCATGACCGCGTGTTCTTTTCAACGTGCAACCTCGTGACCCGTTATTGCTCTTTTTAGGGTTGCTCCAATTTCTGGAATCGACCGTCTTTTTTTTGCACCAATCGGATTCCGGAAAAGACAATAAGTTCAGTCTTTCTGCTCCTGTGGCAAAAAAATGCTGGAGCCGATGCGCATGCAACGGCTACGGTTGCCACGCGTGGCGAATGGGAATAGAGCGTTTCTTTGCTGAAATGGGGGAATGGATGATTGCGGCGATCTCTGGTGCCGTAATGGATTGGCGGGAAGAGAGACGTTCAGCGAATTTCGTACAACCAGCGTCGCGTCTTCTCGATCTCAGCAAAACTATCGGGAGTCTCCGCGCCCTTGTGTACACCGGCCGCGATGGCTATCTGCAACAGTTTTGCCGTGGCATAAGCATCGGAAACGGCGTTGTGCCGCAGAATATTCTCGATGCCGAAGTGCTGCAGCCAGTCGTCAAGAGGAACCCTGCCTTCCTTCCGGTATTCGTAGAACTCCGGAAGTATCCAGGCAAGATCGAGCCAGGAATGAGCAAGGGCGAAACCAAGGTGCTCTTTCATGGCCTTGTTGATCATCGATTGATCAAAAAACGCGTGATAGGCGACCAGAGGTGCTTTGCCGATGTAGCGCAAGAAGGCCAACAACGCATCTGCCGGGGGTTCGCCGGCAATCTGGGCGCCGCCGCCGATACCATGGATCAGAATGTTTTCATCGGTGCTGACATGATCCTGGCGCAAGACAATCTGGAACGCATCGTTGAAATCAATCAACCCGTTGCACACCGCCACGGCTCCGATGGAAATCAGGCGGTCCTTCTTCATATTCAGTCCGCTGGTCTCGACATCGACCACGACATAGCGGCAACGCCGGTGCGGGCATTTCATGTCGGGTGCGTCAAGCTGCTGCCAATTCTCCAGCACAGCCGCTTGATCAGGTGAAAGGAGGACCTCTCCCCGAGTCCGGAATAAATCAAGAAAACCGTTGAGCCAGGATTTCATGGCTTAAATCTGGTAATCCAGCTTGAGCCGCTGCTGAACCTTGCGTGCCTGACGGAACGCTTCTTTAAGAATCCGGCGCTCGACTTCGTTCAGCGTATCGGGCTGGATAAGATTGTCCGCTTGGCGCCCGTGTGATTCTTCGAAGTATTGATGCCTGAGGCGCATGAGTTGGATGAAATTGAAGGCATCAATGGATGCAGACATGTCTTCTTGGGAGACATTCATCACCTGCGACGTTAATTTGATCCGCTGCACGGTATTGGTCGCCGAAATGCCATGGGCCAGCGCGTAAATTCGTGCCCCGTCGATGAAGAGGCGTGCCCCGTACTTCTTCAGATCAATGGCGCCCGGATGCTCCGGATCAAGGTCCGTGACGAAATCCCTGATTTTCCCGAGGGGCGGTGCCACGCTGAGCGCATTTTCAGCGAGCATCCGGAGGAACAGAGGGTTCGCCTCTGTCTGCTGGAGAAGGGAAAGGCGCATATGGTCAGCCAGGCTGAACTTCCCATAGATAGGTCGGAAATCGAAGAATATCGTGGCGTTCAGCAAAGCTTTGGGCTCTGGGGTACGAATCCATGAGCCAAACTTCTCCTCCCACTCTTCCAGGGAAAGACACAGTTCGGGATTGCTGGCCATGATGTTGCCGACACACAAGGGAAATCCGCATTGATCCAGGCCTTCATTCACGTCCTGTGCGAAAGAAACCAGCCTTTGGCGTAGCGGCTCCAACTCTGCCTTGTCCTTGCTGACGAAAACAATCCCATTGTCCTGGTCCGTGTTAAAGGTTTGTTCGTCCCTCCCTTCCGATCCAAAGCATAGCCAGGCCCATTCAATATCGTGCAGGTCATGAGTCTCCGAGCAGATCTGTAGAACGCGTCGCGTCAAGGTGTCGTTCAGCGTCGAGATGAATCGGGTAATCTGCTCGGCGCCAACACCTTGCGCCAGCATGTTGAGTGACAACTGGTGCACGTCGCGACTCGCCTGGGTCAGCATTTCGATCGTGTTCGCCGTATCAATCGACTGTCGGATCTGGCGCAAGCCGACGCGCTGCAGGGCAAACAGATCCCTCTCGGAAACCACGCCCTTCAGACGCCCACCCTCATCAACGGCAAGCACGTGGCGCACGCCATAGGTGGCCATGGCCAGCGCCGCCTCATACGCCGTTGATGACAGCGGAAGGGTATGCGGATCCGGAGTCATGATGCTGACGATCGGTTTCTCCAATGACGTGCCCGGCATCACGATTCGTTTGAGTACGTCGGAGAGGGTGAAAATTCCGACTGGCTTGTGTTCATCATCAACGATGATCATCGAGCCGATCTTTATCGTGTTCATCTTCTCGACAACTTGCTGGATTGTCGATTCACGGGTGACGCAGACGGGCTCTTTCGTGATGATGGACGACAGCGGAGAGTTCATCGTCTGCTGTTCGGCGACCCGCTGTGAGAACTGCGTCTGTAACTGCTGGCGCGACTGACCGAGCAGGGTGGCGATGTACTTCGTGCAATAGAGGTTGAAGACATGGCTCTTCTGCAACAACTCAAAAAAGACATCCGCCTCAAACTCGTAGCAGAACACATCTTCCTGCGCTACGTAAGTGTTCGACGATGAGCGTTGGGCCATGACCGAACTGATCGGAAAAAACTCTCCGGGCCCCAGGATCAGCGAAGAATGCTCCATCATGCCGACGTCGCCCGCCTGTCTTGACTGGACTTTTCCCCGCTGCAGGATAAACGAGTGTCGGACGACTCCCGTTCCGGGCGACACGATTTCCGTGTCTTTTGAAAAATACGCGAGCTTTACGCGTTCGGCCAAAAATTCAAGAGCTTCCGGCTCCATACGGTCAAAGGGAGGAAAAGCCTGGAGAAAGTTGATCGTCGCCGAAATCAACATTTTCGAAGCACCATTGGTCATTTTTTCTCCTTTGATCGCCGACTACCTGACCTGTCTGTCGTCAGGGATGCGGCACCATGCTGTCAACTCGTTACCCCGGTGGAGGTCCGCGTCCATTCGGTGATTGCTCTCCGACACTGGATTCCCGCGTTCGCCGTAATGACGAATGTGCAATAGATCAGCGACTCCTTAACTGTGTTCCCCACAAACGATGCCTGATTATGCAGCACGCAGGCTTGTGCTGGTGATGCTGACGCGGATTCAATCCGGCGGTTCCCTTTGGCCATTCTTTTTTTTTGATCCGCTCGTTTTTTCGCTTATGCGAAACCTGAGCGGGAATTAGCACACGCGTCACTTTGCGCCATCTTTCAACGTGAGTGTTGTGCTTCTCGACAAAATTTACCGGTAAAAGGCTGGATAGAAGGAGAGTCTCACACTGGTGTACGAAGAGGGGTTTAGTGGTGACGCAGTTTTTGACCATTGGAGAAAAAAGGGTTGACAGGCCAAAAGTATGTAGTAGTATTACAACGCATAAACGATATAAGCGTATCGTTACAACAAAAAAGTGTGCATTGGCGATTGTTTGTCCCGATTTAGGGAGTATCGATGTGTTTCGGATATCACTCAGGAGGTAGTCATGTTCAAGAAACTGGTAGTCGCTGCATCATTGGTTTTGGTGGGGGTTACATCTGCATTGGCGCAATCGGCCGACAAGATCGTGATCAAGATTGGTTATGGAACCGCTGGCGGACCGATCCATGAAGGGGCGCTGGAACTCAAGAAGCGGCTGGAGGGTGCCAACAGCCGTCTGGACGTTCAGGTATTTCCTGGCGGCGCTCTGGGCTCGGAGGGCGAGATCATCGGTCAGCTTCAGACCGGAATGACCGATATGCTGATGACGACGACCGGGCCACTTGGACAGCAGAATCCGATTTACTACGTGCTGGAAACGCCTTACATATTCATCAACGACGCCCAGGTGGACAAGGTCCTCGATGGCCCCGCAGGCGCCAAGCTGTTGAAAGGGATGGAAGCGAAAGGACTGGTCGGGTTGGCTTTCTGGGAAAACGGTTTCCGCCAGATGTCGAACAACGTGCGCCCGATCAAGACACCTGCTGACCTGAAGGGCCTGAAGATGCGCACGCAGCAGAATCGTCTGCACATGAAGTACTTCTCCGATCTGGGCGCCAACCCGACACCGTTGCCTTTCACCGAGATCTACAACGCGTTGGCGACCAAGATGGTCGATGGTCAGGAAAATCCGTTCTCCCTGATTGCCACCAACAAGTTCTACGAGCAGCAAAAGTTTGTCTCCCAGACCGATCACGTCTACTCGTCGGTCCCTGTCTATTACTCCAAGGGTAAATGGGACAAACTGCCGCTGGATGTCCAGAAACTGGTGCGCGATACCGTTTACGAAATGCGTTTGTGGCAGCGCAAGCTGGGTCGCGACCAGCAAAAAGCCTATATCGACGAGATCTCCAAGAAGGCGCAGTTCTACGCCCTGACCGACGCCGAAAAGGCAGCATTCCAGAAAGCGGCCGAACCGGCATTCGCCTGGGCGAAGAAGGAATACGGCGCAGCCTATGAGACGACTCTCAAGGAAGTGCTTGAAGCGGCGAAGTGAGCTTGTCCATTGATCCGGGCGAACGCCGTGGCGATATCGGCGGCGCGCCCGGACAGCGAGCGATGTATTCATGGAGAGGGCAGCAATGAGCAACGACAGGCCCAAGGGGCTTTCCGGGTGGCGGCGGGTCGAAATGGCTGTATATCTTTTGCTGGGTATTGTGATGACCCTGCTGATGTTCAGCAACGCGGTGATGCGCTACGTGTTCGATTCCTCGATCATATGGTCCGAAGAGATCATTCGCGTGCTGTTTGTTTTCGCGATGTTCATCGCCATCACCGGCGGGTTCATTCGCAACGAGCATATCGGTTTCGACAGCCTGGCAAAGCGCCCCGGGGCGTTCAATTTCATCTACAAGGCGTTGACCGGCTTGTGCCTGATCATCGTCGGCGGACTCCTGGCGTATGAAGGCGGTCGATTCACCCTGATGACGGGTGACGTGCCGCTGCCAGCAACGAACCTGCCCACATCCCTGTTCATGTGGCCGGGAGTCATCGCCGGCGCGGTATGGGTCGTCATCGGCCTGGTGAAAATCGCCGCGATCTTTGCGCGCAAGGAGTCGGCATGACCACCCTGTTCCTTTACCTGGCGATTTTCGGCGTTCTCTTTGCCGTCGGCGCGCCGGTTGTTCTGTCCCTGGCGGCGGCCGCCGTGGCCATGCTGCTGATGAAGGGCGTGGATCTCATCGTCTTCGCCCAGAAGTTCATGGTGTCGCTGGATAACTTCGGGCTGACCGCGATGTTCTTCTTCATCCTCGCCGGCGAAATCATGAATGGGGGCGGCATGACCCGGCGCATCATTGCCGCCGTGTCGAAGCTGGTCAAAGACATCCCGGGCGGTCTGGCCATTGTGACGGTCGTCTCTTGCGGAGTGTTTGCGGCGATCAACGGATCGGCCATCGCCACGATGCTGGCGATCGGCGCGATCATGTATCCGGCCATGGTGCGGCAGGGGTATTCGCCGGCGTTCGCCGCGGCAACCATCGGCGCCGGCGGCGTGGTCGGTCCGATCATCCCGCCGTCGATTCCGATGATCGTCTATGGTTCGACCACAGGGGATTCCGTGGCGGCGCTGTTCGCCGGGGGATTCCTGATCGGAACGCTCATCCTTTCCATGGAAGTCGCCGTCGCCTACATCGTGTCGAAGAAGCGTGGCTGGGGCGTCAACGTTCCCGACATCGATTTCGGCGACACCAAGGGGATTGCGTGGGCATTGATTTTCCCGGTCATGATCATGGTCAGCATCACCTCCGGCATGATGACGGCGACCGAAACGGCCTCGATGGCCGTGGTCTATGCGTGGTTCGTTGGAGCCGTAGTTTACCGGGAATTCAAGATTCGCGAACTGCCGATGATGATGGCGACCGCCATGAAAGGTTCGGCTGCCGTGATGGCCATCGTTGGCGCCGCGACAGCCGTCGGCTGGATTCTTACCTACGAGCGCGTTCCGCAGCAGGTCACCGAAACGCTGGTGGCCACCATCCACGGGCCGTATGCCTTCATGGCGGTGGCGTTCGGCATCCTGTTCATTGTCGGGATGATCATGGACCTGACGCCAGCCATCCTCATCCTGACGCCGATCTTCATGGCGCCGGTCGCGGCCTTCGGCGTCGATCCGATCTATTTCGGTGTCTTCTTTTGCGCAACCCTGACCGCGGGGCTGGTCACGCCGCCTGTCGGCACCCTGATCTACCTGGGATGCTCGATGTCGCAGAGCCCGCTCAGCGAGGTAGTGAAGGAACTGCTTCCCTACATCATCGCAATCTACGCGGCCCTGTTCGCTGTCGTCGTTTTTCCTGAAATCATCACGTATGTGCCCAAGCACGTCCTGGGACTTTATGGAAGCTGAGGGAGGAAGCATGAGTTTGCTGGCAACCCGGGTCCTCGCCGTCGATATCGGGACCTCGTCCGTGCGGGCGATGGTCTACGACGCGACCGGAAAGATACATGCCCGTGCGCAGATCGCGTACTCGACGATTCGTCCCGCGCCGTATTTCGAGGAGCAGGATCCGGATCTGGTGCGCACCGAAGTCTATCGCGCAATTGCACAGTGCCTGGAGCAACCGGGTGCGGAGCCCGGGGAAGTCCGGGCCATCGGTTTCTCCTCGCAAATGTACGGTGTCATCGCCATCGGTGGAAACGGAAAACCGCTGACCCGCAATATCCTCTGGTCAGACGGGCGCTCCGAGCCTCAGGCCGAAGCGATCAAGCAGTCACTGGGCGAACGTTGGCTTTACCCCCAGACCGGCTGCCCGATGAACTCGATCTTCCCGTTTGCCAAGCTGGCCTGGATGAAGCATCAGGAAACGGAAATATATGGTTCGGCGGCGCGTTTCGTATCGATCAAGGAGTACGTCACATTCCCGCTGATCAGGGAATGGGCCGTCGATTACTCGATGGCATCATCGACCGGGATGCTCGATATCCATGCTCACCGATGGAGCGACCAAGCGACGGGCTATCTCGGGCTCGCGCGCGAACGCCTGTCGACTCCTGTTTCCGGTACCAACCGCTTCGCCTTGCGCTCCGGTTCGCCCCTGGCCGGTCTCGGACTTCCGGACGACATCGCTGTATTTCTTGGTGGCGGCGACGGTCCCCTGGCCAATCTGGGGGCCGGGGCGTCGGCCCTCGGTACGGTGAATATCGACCTCGGCACCTCCGGTGCTGCGCGTTGCCTGGCCTCCGAGCCGACCGTCGATGACGCCGCCAGCCTGTGGTGTTTCTGCCTGACCGACGAGCGCTGGGCGAGCGGCGGGATCGTGACGAACGTGGGCAACGCGTATCAGTGGTTTGCCGGAAAGGTGCTCGGCGCGGCAGGGCTTTCCGAGCGCGACGCCTACGACATCATGGACCGCGCGGCCGCGGGGATTGCCCCGGGTTCCGACGGCCTGTACTTCCTGCCTTACCTGCGCAAGGCTCGCTCGCCGTATTGGGACGGCCGCCTCAAGGGAACGATGTTTGGCCTGACGGCCGACCATTCGGCCGGACACATGGCGCGCGCCATGCTCGAGGCGGTCGCCTTCGACCTGCGGACCATCGTCGGCATCATGCAGAAGAAGATGACACTGGCTTCCCACACCGTGCTAACCGGCGGGCTTGCACGCTCCCCAATCATCCCGCAATTGCTGGCCGACGTTCTGAACACTGAGATACGGGTTCCGGAGGATGGCGAGGGATCGATTGCCGGGGCGGCCATTCTCGCGTTGCGTGGCCTGGGCGTGATCGACAGTCTCGCCTTTGCCGGCGGCTCGCGCGCTTCCAGGTCGTACCTGCCGGATTGCGCCGCCAACGAACGTTACGAGCAGGTTTACCGCAATTACATCCGGCTGGTAACCGCTCTGAAAGAAATCGATCTTCAGGAAAGGAATCCGTCGTGAAAGTCCTCGTAACCTCCAAGTCGTTCGGCCGGGTCGCGCCGGATGCCGTGGAGATGCTCAAATCCAACGGAATAGAGGTTGTCTGGGGGTCGAAACCATCGATGACCGCCACGGAAATCGCCGCCGAAATCGGTGGCGCCGATGCCCTTGTCGTGGGCAACGACACCGTCGACGCCGGCGTGTTCGCGGCGGCCGACCGTTTGCGGATCGTGCACATGCACGGGACCGGGCTGGATGCGATCGACGTCGATTCGGCAACAGACAAGGGCGTGCTGGTGGCCAATGCGCCGGGCGCCAATCGCAATGCGGTCGCCGAACTGACCGTGGCCCTGATGCTCGTTTCGGCACGTGCGATCGACAGGCATATCGACATCCTGAAATCGGGCCGGTGGGAGCGTACCGCCGGGCACGAGGTTTCGGGCAAGACGGTTGGCGTCATCGGACTCGGCAACATCGGGCAGCGCATCGTCGAATTGCTGGCCGGATTCAATGTGGGTGTGATTGGCTTCGACGTCAATCCGGACCGCGAATGGGCCGAACGTTCCGCGGTGGCGTTGGCTGTCTCTGCCGACGAAGTCTTTGCAGAAGCCGATTTCGTCGTGCTCGCGCTTTCCCTGAATGAAAAAACCAAGGGCTTCGTCGATGCACGCCGCCTCGGTTTGATGAAGCGCAGCGCCTACCTGATCAACACGGCGCGCGGTGGCCTGGTTGAAGAGGCGGCGTTATGTGCGGCGTTGCGCGACAAGCAGATTGCCGGAGCCGCCATCGATGTTTTTGATCCCGAGCCGTTGCCTCTTGAATCCCCGTTGCGGACATCCGGCGCGACACTGACTCCGCATCTTGCGGCAACGTCGGTCGAGTCCGCCGGCAACGTTTCACGAATCGTGGCGCGCAACCTCATCGACGTGCTGCTGCACGGCCGGTTGGGATGCGCCGTCAATCCTGGTGCTCTGGAGCACCGGATAAGAAAAAAATGATCTAGCCAGATCTCTTTCCCCCCACAACTTGTCTTTTTGAAAAGGATGAATCATGACAATCCAGGGTTCGCTCGTACCTAACATCACCATTTTCGACGCTTCCGGCAACATCGACGAAGCCAAAACCCGCTGGCACATGGACTGGATATTCGGCAAAGGGGTCGACGGCCTCTTCCTGACCGGCTCCTACGGTGCGGGTCCGCTGATGTCGACCGAAGAACGGATTTCGGTCTACAAGCTGGCGCGGCAATCCGCCGACGGATTCAAGGGCAAGATCCTGCTGCCGCATGTCGGCTGCATCGATACCAAGAGTGCCGTCGAACTGGCCAAGGCCGCCGAGCAGATCGGCGTCGACGCTGTCGGTGCGGTCCCTCCCTTCTATTACAAGCACACCGATGAAGTCATCGTGGAATACTACAAGGCCATCATCGATGCGGTGAAAATCCCGGTGTATGCCTACAATAATCCGGAAACGTCACGCTACACGTTCAATCTCAAGACGGTACGGGCTCTCCAGGCCTATGGCCTTGCCGGCATGAAGGACAGCCCGCTGGCGATCGGCCTGATCTCCCAGGTGGCCTACGGCGCCCAGGAAGCGGGCAGCGACTTCCAGCTCATCATCGGCACGTCGACCGGATGGCTGCCGCTGGTGCACATGGGCGTCAAGGCCGCCATTGCCGGCATCAACAACTGGGCGCCGGAAATCATGACCGAACTGGTTCGCGCCACGTTCGCCGGCGAATGGGACCGCGCGCGCAAGGCCTACCTGGTCATGATGGACCTGTCGGCCAAGCTCCATTTCACCGATTCGACGATCGCTTCCCACATGGCTCTTTATGCTCGCGGCTTCGACGCCGGATTCCCGCGCCAGCCGATGATCCTGCCGGGGTTCGACAGTCCGAAATATCGCGAAATCCGTACCGTGCTGGAGAAAGGTTTTGCCGAACTGAACCTGCCGTTCGAGACCGGCACGTTCAAGACGCCGGGGCTGTAAATCCGGTTTGGCGCGGAGTCTTAGTGTGACTCCGCGCCGGTCATGGAACGCGTCGATTTGGGAACTGAACCATTTGACAAGGATGGCGATCTCTGAAAAATAGCGAACGAAGACCGCTGGTCCAGTCAACGAGTAGCACACTAAGGAGCGGTCATTCCGGGATGAAGGAAGCCGTTTTAATGAGTGTCAAGGTGCAATTGCAATACGAGTTTTTCTGTGTTTCGAGTCTTTATTGGTGCGGCCCATCAAAGGCGAATCTCGTGGCGAAGCGTTTATAGCGGAGGATAAAGAGATGAGCGGCGGGGGCCAAGGTAAAACTGAAAACGCGCCAGATGCGCAGTCATTGAGTATTCACCTCGATCTTATTGGTGGCCTGGCGGGCGATATGTTCATCGCGGCCCTGGTAGATGCATTCCCATGGCTTGAGGGAGTCGTTCTGTCAGAACTCGCTGCGGTCAGGAAAGAGCCTGGTTCATCGCCAACATTCGTTTCTTACGAGAGTAATGGGTTTCGCGCTTTGCGATTCGGACTCCCCGGTGTCTCGGGAGGGCGATCCTATCGTCCGGCGACAGGAGCATCTCCCCGTGCTTTCCGGAAAAGCGGTCATGGCGTAAACCGCATTGGGTCCGGATACGTGCAGTTGCGTCAATGGATCCTTGAGTCACCACTCGCGTCACTGACCAAACAACACGCTTTCGAGATACTCCACCTCTTGGCGCAGGCAGAAGCAAAGGTTCATGGGGTAGGGATTGAGGAAGTGCACTTCCATGAACTCGCGGATTGGGACTCGCTCATGGATGTGGTGGCGGTCGGGGCCATAGTGGGTATGCTACCTGGCGCTCAGTGGAGTGCGTCGATACTCCCCTTAGGCGGCGGAAGAGTCAACACAGCGCATGGTCAGCTTCCCGTCCCGGCTCCGGCAACGGCAGAGCTCCTCATGGGCTATCCGTGGTTCGATGATGGCGTGAAAGGAGAGCGGATCACCCCGACAGGCGGTGCCATCTTGCGCTATCTCGTTCCACCCGCAGCTTGCGATGTTCGTCGTCCTGAAGGACGCATGCTTGCGGCGGGGTATGGCGCCGGGGTGAGGAAATTGCCGGGTATTCCCAACGTTGTGCGCGCCATGGTGTTCGAGTCGAGCGCGCCGCGAGAATATTCGTCGGTTGCGGTCCTTGAGTTTGATGTCGATGACATGACTGGAGAGGAAGTCGCTATTGCGGCAGATCATATTCGTGCAGGCAATGGCGTGATCGATGTTGCGGTTGGCTCCGGTATTGGAAAGAAAAGCCGGCCGATTTCGAGTTTTCGTGTATTGGCAACCGTCCCGTCGTCGCGAACGGTCGCTGAATTGTGCTTTCTCGAAACGACAACCTTGGGCTTAAGGATTCGCAACGAGCAACGATTGATATTGCCGCGCAGCAATTTGGTGACATGCGTTGACGATACGACGATCGGTGTGAAGGTGGTTCGACGTCCTGACGGGGCGGAGACTGCCAAGGCCGAACATGATGCTGTGGCGGCCTTTGCCTCGTTGGAACGCAGGAGAAGGCTCAGACTGAAGTCGGAGAAGAAGGTATTGAGTCAGGAAAGCGGGAAGGAATCGAAATGAGTGCGGAGAGCGTGCTCTCACGCTTGGTTGCGTGTCTCGATCAACGTCGTTCCCTGGCAATCGCGGTAAGTGGCGGAGTTGATTCGATGATGCTTGCTCATGTCGCGCATCGTCTGTCCTGCGCGAAAGCCGTCATGTATCACGCGCATGGACCGGCTGTTCCCTTGTTGGCGCGAGAGCGAGTAGAAGAGCATGCATCCCGCCACGGGTGGAATCTGGTGCTGATTGATGCAAGGGAACTGGAAGATTCTCGATATCGGAAGAATCCGGTTGATCGATGCTACTACTGCAAGACAAACCTCTATACGCGTATCCGCCAATTCACGTCGGATCCCATCGCATCAGGTACCAATACTGACGATCTTTCGGACTACCGTCCCGGATTGGTCGCTGCGGAAGAGAGTGGCGTCATCCATCCTTTCGTTGAAGCGGGCGTGGACAAAAAGACAATCTACGAGTTGGCCCGAATGCTCGGGTTCTCCGATCTAGGGCGTCTTCCTGCGCAACCGTGTCTTGCGAGCCGGATCGAGACGGGGATCGTGGTGTCTCGTGCAGATCTCGAGTTTATTGACGAAGTCGAATCAGCGTTGCGAGTACAACTCGGGGATGACGAAGTCGTTCGCTGCCGTGTGACTGCTCTTGGAGTGCTCATCGAACTGTCCGCAGTCGAGGACCCGAACGTTGTGGCGCTAGCCAATTCAATCGGTCAGCGCGCGTGCCATGAACACAACCGGAAATTCTCGGGGCTGCGCCCCTACCGTCGCGGCGCTGCGTTTATACAGAAGTCTGGAAATGAGTGATTTTCAAATTGACTGGGGGCGGGAAGATCGCACGGGAGCGACCGAAGCCGTCTTGTGCGAGTCAAAATCGGTTTCGCAGATCGAAGCGATTGTCCAGCACGCCAGCGAATTGGGCCGGAGACTGTTGCTGACACGACTCGATGAAAAACAGTATCTCGCATTAGGCCGGATTGTCCGTGAGTCGCTTGAGTTCGACGTCGTCTCGCGCACGGCCATCCTTGGGGGTACAGGCCCTCTTCCATGTGCCAGGGTGGCCATTGTTTGCGGCGGGACGTCCGATATGCCCGTGGCTCGTGAGGCAGAACGCACACTGGCTTTCCATGGGGAGGCAGCAACGCTCGTCAGCGATGTCGGCGTGGCCGGGCTGTGGCGTCTCCTGGAAAAAATCGACGTCATACGAATGCACCAAGCCGTGATTGCCGTCGCTGGAATGGAAGGAGCTCTCTTCAGCGTAATTGCCGGGCTTGTTTCCTGTCCGGTGATCGCGGTGCCATCGTCTGTTGGATACGGTGTTGGCAAGGAAGGACGGGTGGCCCTGCAGGCGGCCCTCGCCACGTGCTCGCCCGGGGTGGTTACGGTGAATATTGATAACGGGTACGGTGCGGCGCATGCCGTCCTGCGCATGATCAGGCTGCGCGCCTGATCTGCTATGTATATCCCGGCTTGGTTAGTGTTTCTCGATAATTGTCGAGTCCAAAACCAGGGCGCAACCACTCATACTCGAACCGACCATACGATCCGAGATGAGGGTTGGATGCTGGAAAATCGTTGATCAATGAGTCACACGATGGAAGAGAACACGAGATAGCTGCCCAGTAACGCAACCGTTTTCCCCAGTCGCTGTGAGAATTCGGGGCGCTTCATCAGGAAACGCATGGCGATTATGATTCCCAAGGTGTGAAGGAGGGCCGATCCGAGAATTATTCCAGCAAGAACGTTGAGTCCCGTTGCCAACTCAGCACCATGTGCCAATCCATGGAAATAAGCTGACACGCCGATGAGCGTCATTGTCGCCAGTGCTCCCTGTTTCTGCCCCAGTGCCAGCATAAGACCGAATGCAACCACCGATGCGGCGACGATAGTTTCGAGTGCGGGCGCAGTGTAACCACTCTGGCCTGCAAAAGCTCCAACGCCAAGGAAGGTGATGAAACAGGCTGGCATTACCCAAACCCGATGGCCATTCAATACGCCCCAAATGCCAACGATCAACATCGCGATCAAATGGTCGATACCCAGAAACGGATGGATAAGACCGTCTGCAAAATGATGCTCTCCGAGTCCGGTGTGTGCGAGTGAAATTGTAGGGTAGGACAAGAAAAGGATGGTGCAGATGCGCATGAAGGATTTCATTTCAGACTCCAGAAAAAATTGTCAATACATTCAGTTTTTCGAAAATGGAGCGAGACGTCGAGTTGCATTTCGGGGCATGAACATGAATTTGAGAATAATGTGTTTCTGATTCGGGGGAAGCCGGTGAAATATGCCTTTGGGAGAATTGGGCAATAAGCTCTATCAGTCTAGTTGCCTGTTGTAAAACTAGCCAAAATATCTGTTGACTCGCTACATATGAGTAGTAGTATTACAACCGTAGTGTATCACGAACACTACATGGTAGTAAAATTCCATGCACTAGATAACATTCGGAGGTTCACCATGAAGCGCGTCATTGCATCACTTATCTTTGCGTCGATGGCTTTTGGATCGGCATTCGCTGCGGATTCCTACAAGCTGAAAGTTGCGACGTGGCATGCTCCCGAGCACCCCATCACCAAAGGCCTTTCCAAATATAAGGAACTGCTTGAGGCAAAAAGCGGGGGGAAAATCCAGGTTCAAATATTCCCATCGGCGACGCTTGGCCCGGAAGACACCTATATCGACAGTGTCAAGAAAGGTAACGTCGAAATGGGTATCACAGGGACGCTGATGGGGCGCGACGTTCCCGTTATCAATCTAGGCGAACTGCCATTCCTCTTCGACGGTTGGGATCATGCGAAGAAAGTCTTTCTCGGTTCGATTGGTCAGGACATGGTGGCACCTCTGCCGAGTAAGGCGGGTGTTCGCAATCTCACGTTCTTTGCGGATGGTTTCAGAGTTATTTCAAGCAATACCGATATGTCGAGCTTCGAGAAACTGAAAGGAATGAGGCTCCGCGTTCCTAACACTCCTGTCTACGTAGAAATGGCGAAAGGATTCGGTGCCAATCCGATTACCCTGGCGTTCAGTGAAGTGTTTACTGCCATCGAAACCAAGGTTGTTGATGGGCAGGAAAACCCGGCAGCGACTATTCGTTCATCCCGTTTTTACGAGGTACAGAAGCAGATTCTTGACTCCAAGCATATGTTCAGTCCCCGTTTGCTGGTTATCAATGAAAAGCTCTACCAAGGGATGAGCCCTGACTTGCAAAAAGCGGTAAACGACTCAGCCAAGGAAGCTGCGGAATATCAGTGGAAGATCTCTGTTGACGCGGAAAAGGAAGACCTCGAGTTCATGAAAGGGAAGGGTACAAAGATTGTGACGCCCGACGAGCCGTTCAAAGCCAAGCTTCGTGATTCGCAAAAGGGCATGTATGAATGGTTCTTCGGGAAGTATCCGGACGCCAAGCCGTATTTCGACAAGATTCGCGAGGTCAAGTGATGTCGGGGATGAAGTGTGGCCTGTTGTGGAAAATGATCAACGGCGTCCTCATTGCTGCACTGGCAGCGATGGTCGTGATTGTTTTCGTGAATGCCTGCCTTCGTTATTTCTTTAACTCGGGCATTCCAGCCGGTGAGGAACTTTCGCGCTACTTTTTCGTGTGGGTCAGCGCCTTGGGGGCGATCGTTGCCTATAGGGAAGGCAAGCATATCGGTGTCGACCTTCTTCTGGCAGCGCTGCATGGGACACCTCGTAAGGTAGTGGCTCTGATTGGCGAATTACTGGTGATGGCCGCCTTCATCCTTGTTCTTTGGGGTGGCTGGCAGTTCTTCCTGACGTCTGCCGCATCTCCCGGACCGGCAACCGAGATTCCGTTCGGCTTCGTGTCGGTATCAATCATCTTCGTGTCTGTGTCGATCATCGTGATGAGTTTTGCCAATTGCATTCGGCTGCTTCGCAACGATGGCGCGAGCGAGATCTCGGGTTTGGAGGGGTGAGATGGAACTGCTGGTTTTCGTTGCAGCGTTGTTTGGATTGTTGCCTTTCGGGATTCCGATAGCTGTCATCCTGATCATGTGCGCGTTTTCTCTCATGTTTTACATGGGGATGTCTGACGTCTCAGTGATCAGCCAGCATATTGTGATGGGCACCAACAACTTCTCGTTGATGGCTATTCCGTTCTTCATGCTGGCTGGAGAGTTCATGTCGGAAGGCGGCTTATCCAAACGGATCGTCAACTTTGCAAATCTGCTCGTCGGGCGGGTAAGGGGTGGATTAGGCTATGTGGCGATCGTGGCCAGCATGATTTTTGCCGGCCTTTCAGGGAGCGCGGTTGCCGATGCAGCTGCGCTTGGCGCCATTCTGGTCCCGATGATGCTGGCCAATGGGTATCGTCCTGAGCGCGCGGTTGGCCTGATTTGTGCCGGCGCTATCATCGCGCCGATTATTCCGCCATCCATCCCGATGATTGTTCTTGGATCCTCCGTGGGGTTGTCGATCAGTCGCATGTTCATGAGCGGTATCTTCCCCGGTATTCTGATCGGAGCGGTACTGATGGCAGTCTGGTTCGTGATCGTGCGGATCGACGGGTATAAGGACGTGAGTCGTTATACGGCGAAAGAGGCGCTCGAGATTCTCAAGGATTCGATACCCGCACTGATCATGCCGATCATGATCATTGGTGGAATTCGTTTTGGAGTATTCACGCCGACCGAGTCGGGCGCGTTCGCGGCGGTTTATGCCTTTCTTGTCTCGATGCTGTGGTATCGGGAGATGTCGTTCTCGGCCCTGCCCAAAGTATTCTTGACGGCGGCGAAGAGCACAGCAGTTGTGATGTTCATCGTAGGTGCAGCTACCGCAGTCGGATGGTTCATTACCGTTGCTCAAATCCCGAATCAGATTGCGACCCTGTTTGGTAGCCTGAAAGACTCGCCGGTTGCGTTGCTGGTCATGATCAACGTGTTCTTGATGGGCATGGGCATGGTGATGGATTTGACGCCAAATTTACTTATCTTTGGCCCGGTGTTCTTGCCCGTCATCAACCAAGCGGGGGTCGATCCGTATGTATTCGCAGTGATCATGATCTACAACCTGTGCTTGGGACTCATTACGCCACCGGTGGGAACGATTCTTTACCTTGGCTGTGGGATGGCAAATATCAAGTTGGGTAATCTCATCAAGGGAATGGCGCCATTTCTCCTTGCACAGATTGCGATCCTGATGGCGTTCGTCTTGGTGCCTCAACTTATCTCTGTGCCCATGAGGGCAATATCTGGGTAGGAGACCAACGTGCCCGTGCTTACAGAAGAAACGCTTCGCTTGCCGCTCCCCAAGATGTTCTCGGCCAAGCAAGTCTTCGATTCCGCCCGCCTTGATGATCTGAATCAGACGATCAAATCTGAATTCGAGAAACCGGAAATCTGCGGCAGAGTGGTGCCGGGTGCCCGCGTTGCCGTGGCAGTTGGCTCGCGGGGAATTCGCAACATCGATCGCATTACCCTTGCGCTAATCAAGGAGCTTAAAAGTGCAGGGGCCTCTCCGTTTGTTGTCCCGTCAATGGGAAGTCATGGTGGCGCGACCGCCGATGGGCAACTGCGCCTTCTGGCAGGTTACGGTATTTCGGAAGAGACGATGGGTGTGCCGGTGCTGGCCTCGATGGAGACTTCTGTCGTGGGTCACACCGACGATGGGATTCCAATCCACGTCTCTAAAGATGCGCTTGCTGCTGATCTGATTGTTCCAATTGCGAGAATCAAGCCTCACACGGATTTCCGAGGCCGTGTTGAGAGCGGACTGTGCAAGATGCTGGCCATCGGTCTGGCCAAGCATGTCGGATGCTCCCGGTTGCATCGGGAAGGATTCGGTCGGTTTGGAAATCTCATTCCCGATGTCGCGACTCGAATAATCCAAAAAACCCCTGTCGGATTCGGGCTTGCCATTGTCGAAAACGCCTATGACGAAACGGCGCGAATCGAGGCGGTTCCAGCGAGTCAATTCTTACAGCGTGAATCCGAGTTGCTAATTGAGGCCAAGCGGCTGATGCCGCGAATCCTGTTGTCGAACATAGATGTTCTGATAATCAAACAGATCGGGAAAGACGTTTCCGGTGCTGGAATGGATCCGAATATTGTTGGGCGAACGACCAAGGGGCCGCTGGAAGGGTTCAATGGGCCTCTTATCAAGAGAATCGTTGTCCTTGGTTTGAGCAAGAGCACTTCAGGCAATGCGATCGGGATCGGTCTCGCCGACTTTACGATCAAGGATATCCTGTCTCGAATCGATCACGAGTCGACTGACGCCAACTGCATCGCTTCGGGCAATCCTGAGGCGGCAAAAATTCCAATTGCACTGAATGACGAAGCCGAAGCAACAAGGGCCGCGCTCACCTGCACGCCCGGAGTCGACCCACATAAGCCCCGAATTGTGAGGATAGAAAGCACGCTCGAGCTTGGGAGGATTGAATTTTCAGAGCCGTTGCTCGAAGAGGTGCAACGTGAACCGCGTCTCGTCATTGAAGATTTCGGTGCCGTCTAGCTGACTTCGTGCTTGAGAAAACATTTAAACCTTGGAATTTCAGTAAGATGATGCTCTTGGATTCGGTTTTGGCATACCTTTGAAAACTCCTGGTATGTTTTTCAGAGAATCATCAGGGACGACATGAGTGCCACTTATGCTAGAAAACGGAAACTTTATATCTAATAAGTACGGGGATTTTCGCAAGTCGGAGATGAAGGTCGCCGATTATGTGTTGAGAAACTCGGATGAGGTCATTCATTTCTCAGTAAGCCAGCTTGCCGAGTCGGCCCGTGTCAGCGATCCCACGGTTATTCGTTTCTGCCGTGCGTTGGGATTCAAGGGGTTCCAGGATTTCAAGATACACCTAGCGCAGAACATTATTCCGGCTGTTCGCACCATTCACGAGTCGATGAACGAAAAGGAAGAGGCACCTGAACTCATTCGCAAGGTCTTTGACGCGAACCAGGAAGCCATTCGCAGTACCTTCGGCACGCTCGATTTTTCGGTTATCCAGAAAGCCATCGACGAGCTTTGCACGGCAGATAAAATCATTTTCCACGGGCTGGCCGGGTCTGCGGCCGTGGCTATGGACGCCCATCACAAGTTCTTCCGCATCGGAATCCCTTGCGAGTGGTACAGCGATCCGCACATGGCCATCATGGCGGCGGCCATGATGAAGCCGGGCCAGGTTTTCATCGCCATCTCGCATTCCGGATCGACCCATGACGTTATCGAGTCGGTGCAAGCCGCCAAGGCGGCGGGCGCGACTACTATCGGGATCGTGAGTTACGCAAAATCGCCGCTGTCGAAGGTGGCCAAGCATACGCTTCTCGTCGGATCGTCGGAGACAGGTTTCCGCTTCGAACCAATGGCTTCGCGCATTGCCCAACTCTGCGTGATTGACGTTCTCTCGGTCGGCGTGTCCTTGCTGCGCAGCGAAGAAGTGATTTCAAACCTGAACAAATCACGCAACGCCATTGCCAGCAAGCGGTATTGATTCATTCATGGAGGCGTCGGGGTGATTGGCCGGCTGCAGACCGGTCTGATGCGCCTTGCGCTAGTCCTCTGTTTTTTGCGGTTGATCCATGCCTAGAGAAATACGCGCGGTAATCTTTGACAGTGACGGGACGTTGGTCGATAGCGAAGTTCCGGCCATGGATGTGCTGCATGAAATGGCCTGCGCGGTCGGACTTCGTCTGACGCGTGAAGAGGCGCATGGCCGTTTCCGGGGAGTCCGCATGGCTGATATTGCCGCCTGGATCGGGTCGCAGGTTCCGGACAAGCCCGATGAATTCGAGACGGAGTTCACCCGGCGGTATCGCGCGACGATCACGCAGCGCTTCAAGGAAAATCTCAGCCCGATGCCGGGTGCCTATGAACTGCTGAGCAATCTGGAGATTCCCTTCGGCGTGGCGACGAACGGCCCACGCGAAAAAGTCCAGCTCACGCTGGATCTGACAGGGCTGTTACCCCTAGTTGGCGACCGGATCTTCAGCGCCTACGATCACGGCAGTTTCAAACCCGATCCCGGCCTGTTTCTCCTCGCCGCCCGTGTCCTGGGTCACGAGCCAAGACATTGCGCGGTTGTGGAGGACAGTCTTCCGGGGCTGGTGGCCGGGGTCGCGGCGGGCATGCAGGTGTTTTCGCTGCATGACCGCGTAGGGGTGCCCGAGGAAATCGCGGATCGCGTGGAATTCATCGGTTCCCTGTCGGATCTAAGACGGTATTTTTAGCGCTATCCGTTGCGCCCTTGTTTCAGGGCAGAAAATCTGCCCTAAGCTTCGATACCGAAAGCGAGATTATCCCGCAGTCCCCGCCTCCTGTTTCGCGGAAACCGGCCAGCCGCCGCCCAGCGCCTTGAACATGTCGGCCATCGCGGCCTTGTGAGCGCGTTCGCTGTCAATGCGGACAAGTTCGGCGATGAGCAGGTTGCG
>CAZCJW010000004.1:36787-38257 GCA_964499185.1 uncultured Propionivibrio sp.
AACTGGAAAGTGGCTGCCGGGCCGGAGAACAGCTTGGAGAACGACGCGCTCTCGCTGCCAAAATAACCCGTCAGGCCCAACGACGGGAAATATTCGGCGCGCGCAACGCCGATCCGGGCATTGGCAGCGATCAGGCGCTGTTCGGCTTCCTGCAGGTCCGGGCGGCGCAGCAGCAGATCCGAGGGCAGGCCGGCCGGGACGACCAGATCCTTGATCGGCGGCGGGTTGCCGCGCTCCATGCCGCTTTCCATGATCTGGCGTGGTGAGCGGCCCAGCAGTACGGCCAGTGCGCTTTCATTGCGTTCCTGAATCTGTTGCAGCGCGGCGACTTGCGAACGCGTGGCAGCCTGCTCGGCGACCGCTTGATGCAGGAGGTATTCCGACAACGTGCCGGCTTCGTAGCGCCGTGTGAATAGATCCAGCGTTTCGTTGCGCGTCGCCAGCATGCGCCGGGTGACGGCAAGCTGGGCGTCGGTGGCGAGCAGGGCGAAATACTGCTGGGCGACCTGCGCGATGAGTGACAGGCGCACCGCCTCGCGGGCCGACTCGGCGGCAAACAACTCAGCTCGGGCGGCTTCGCTGGCGCGCCGGTACTTGCCCCACAAATCGATTTCGTAGCTGACATCGAGCGTGGCGACATGATCGTTCTGGATGCGCGGCATCGAGCCGAGCGGGTAGGTGCCGAGTTCCGAACTCTTGGTGCGACGGCCGGTAGCGCCGGCCGAGACGGTCGGGTAGAGATCGGCATCCACTATCCGGGTCAGCGCCCGGACTTCCAGCACGCGTGCGGCAGCGATCCTGGCGTCGGCGTTGTGTTCGAGCGATTCGGCGATCAGCGCGTCGAGTATCGGGTCGGAGAACAGCGACCACCAGTATTGCCCGGCGGTATCGGCTTTGCGCAGGGGGGATGTCGCAAGGCCAGGCGTTCTTGTGGATGACCAGGTCGAAGAAATATCGAAGGCCGGTCGCTCATAGTCCGGTCCGACAGCGCAGCCGGCCAGCAGCAGTGCTGATAGCAGCATGGCCAGGCGCCGGGAAGGGGTGCTTCGCGTCATCGTGGGGGCTCTCTTATTCATCATCTTCTCCCGAGCGTTCGTCACGCTGAATGCGTTTCAGGAGTTTTTCATGGGCTTTGGCGTGTGTCTGCCGGATCTCGTCAAATAGTTCGCTGGTGGAGCGCGCTTCGCGCAACTTGTGATCGGCGATCAGCCGGTAGAACAGGGGAACAAAGAACACTGCGAGGAAGGTTGCGGCCAGCATGCCGCCCATGACGCCGGTGCCGACCGCCTGACGCGCACCGGCGCCGGCGCCGTGCGAGATGGCCAGCGGCAACACGCCGAGGATGAAGGCCAGCGAGGTCATCAGGATCGGGCGGAAGCGCAGGCGGGCCGCCTCGATGGCCGCGGCGGCCGCCGTCATGCCTTCGCCGTGCTTATAGACGGCGTACTCGACGATCAGGATGGCGTTCTT
>CAZCJW010000005.1:0-24206 GCA_964499185.1 uncultured Propionivibrio sp.
GAGCAGGCCAGCAAGGTGAAGCACGGGCTGGCGTGATCGGTTCTCGGGACGAGGCAATGACGGGGCGGGCGACCGCCCCGTTTTTCATGCCGAAATCCGCCGAGTGCATTTCTGGTGTGGATCGGCCTGGACGACTGCAGATACAGCGCTAGTGATCGGAGTTGTGTGAAATAGGGCCCGGTTGACACCGGATGCGCAAGCCGCATCAGGTCGCCATGCGCGTGATGCGCCCTGTTCGGTTGTTGTCCCGTTGTCGTGGTTCATGGAAAGAAAAAAGTGGTAGCATGAACCTTCCCTTTACCCGATAAGAATACGAGGGAGCGTCACTACCATGATCGACGCACTATCGAAAAGCCTGTTTCTTCCGTTTGCGTTGGCTTCCATTCTCGTCGGATGTGCGCCGCAGGAGCCTCTGCGTATTGGCTTCATCGGTGGAATTTCAGGTCGTGTGGCGGACCTCGGTATCGGTGGCCGCAATGGTGCCGCGCTAGCCATTGAAATGCGCAACAAGTCGGGCGGGATCAGGGGTCGGAAAATCGAATTGATCGTTGAGGATGATAAACAGGATCCCGAAGTTGCAAGGCAGGCCGTTGCACGCCTGATTGACCGCAAGGTCGAAGCCATCATTGGCCCGATGACCAGCGTGATGGGGATAGCCTGCCTGCCTGTGGTCAACGAAGCCAAGATAACGATGGTCAGTCCCACGGTAACGACAGCGAAGCTATCCGGCCTTGATGATTACTTCCTAAGGGTTATCGCCCCAACAACAGAGTATGCGCGCAAGAGTGCTGATTACCACTTCAAGCATCAAGGGTTGCGCCGTGTCGCGGCGGCATACGACATGCGAAATCAAGGCTATTCTGAAAGCTGGCTGGAGGATTATCGGAGCGCTTTGGTTGCTCATGGCGGAGAGATCGTTTCAACCGAGACGTTTCTTTCTGGGGATGAGATTGATTTTGTCCGGATGGCAGAACGCCTGCTCAAGGAAAAACCGGATGCAGTCCTCGTCATTGCCAACTCGGTTGATGCGGCCATGCTTGCGCAGCAAGTGCACAAGCGCGATGCGTCGATACAGATCACCGCGGCAGAATGGGCGGCTACGGAGCGTCTGACAGAACTGGGCGGCAAGGCTGTCGAGGGGATGGCCATTGCCCAGTTCATGGATCGCAACAGCACCGAGCCCGCCTACATGGCCTTTCGCAACGCCTATATCGAACAATTCGGGCTGGAACCGGGATTTGCCGGCATCACCGGGTTCGATGCAGCCAACGTAGTGCTCGATGCGCTGCGTGACAAAAAGAACGGGCAGACATTGAAACAGGCCATTCTCGAGCGGAGAGTGTTTCCAGGCGCCCAGTCGGAGATTCGCTTCGACGCAACGGGGGACGCCATGCGTGAGACTTTCATGACCATCATCCGCAACGGCACCTTCGTGCGCGTGCATTGACAGGCACGATACCGGATGGCCCGCTCACTCCGCTTCTGGCTTTCGCTCGGCCTGTCGACGCTGGTCGTTCTGGCCGTGCTTTCGGTGATCCTGGTTGTCCTCGGCGGGCTGGTGCCGCGGCTCAATGCGGAAGTGGAAACTCAAAACCGAATGCTCGGCAAGGCGGCGGCGACGCAGATTGACAGCTTCCTCGCAGATTTTTCTTTTCAACTGGGACGGCTGAGCGACGATATCGCTACCCGGGAAACCTTGTCCGAGGCGCAACTGCGATCGATGGTAGATACTCTTACTCACGCTGAGAGAGGCATCGAGTCGCTATACGTTGTCGATGGCGAAGACCGTGTCATTGAAGTGGGGTTGCCAAAGGAAAACCGTTCGCAACGTGACAATCAACTGGGTATCGATTTCTCGGGTCGGACTTTCGCGCACGCAGCCCTTCAAACGAAGCACCCTGTCTGGTCGGACACCTACCTGTCGATGCGGGGAAATATTGTCGTCGCCCTGGCGGTGCCGCTGACAATCCCGCCGCGATCGCCCGGTCAAAAAGCCCTGAATGGGGTATTGGTTGGCGAACTGAACCTGCACGAAGTGTCGCAGTTTTCAGGCGTGCTGAGCACTTCTGACGAGGTGTTGACCGTAATTGTCGATCGTCGCGGCAATGTCGTCGGACACCCTGACGCCGAGCGGGCCTTGCGTCAGGAAAATCTCAGGCATTTGGCTCTGTTGAATGGAGGCTTGGATTCTCCCAGGACGGCGAATTTCCAACTCGATTCGATCGACTATCTTGGAAGTACCACGCCCATTCGCGAAACGGGCTGGACCGCGTTGGTCGGACAACCGTTAGACAAAGCGTATGCCATTGTTCGTTCGACCTTGTTCTCCCTTATGGCCGGAAGCGTCATTGCGTTGTTGATGGCGGTGATCGCCGCGTTGATCGCCAGTCGACGAACAATGCTGCAACTCGGGCAGTTCGCCGCGCACATGCAAGCCGTCGCCGACGGCCATTACGACGCGAGGATTCCTCGTTCCGGCATCGACGAAATCGAAAGTCTGGCTCAGCAAATGCGCCGGATGGCCGCTGCAGTGATCGAACGAGAAGCTCGACTGCGCGAGAGCGAGACGAACTTCCGGATGCTGGTTGAAAGCGCCCCGTTCGGCATTGCGCTCATCCAGGAAGACGGGCAATTCGTGCTGGTGAACGCCGCCTATACACGCCTGTTCGGCTATACCATGCAGGATATCCCGGACCTGGCCACGTGGTGGGAACGCACTTGCCCGGATGCGAGCAGTCGCGACGACGCAAGTCGCCGCTGGCAAGCGCAGGTCAATGACCATACCCTGCCACCGCAAGAACTGGGTTTGTTCAAGGTCCGACGCCTAGACGGCCACTGTCGCGATATCGAGCTCGTTGTCGAACGACTGCCGGACAAGCGCATTTTGGTGACATTCTCGGATATCACCGAGCGAAAGCAGGACGAGGTACGCCTGCAGCGGGCAGCCAAGGTATTTTCGCATGCTCGCGAAGGCATCATCATTACGGACGCTCAAGGCGGCATCGTTGAGGTGAACGATACGTTCACGCGCATCACGGGTTACAGCCGTGAAGAAGTAGTAGGGCGGAATCCACGTATCTTGAAGTCCGAAGTCCAGGACGCCAAGTTCTACCTCGCCATGTGGCAGTCACTCATTCAAAACGGCTACTGGTACGGCGAACTCTGGAACCGGCACAAGAATGGAGAACTCTATGCCGTGCTGCTCAATATCACCGCGGTTTACGATGCGACGAGGGTGATCCAGAACTACGTTGCCTTGTACACCGACATCACGCAGATGAAGGAGTATCAGCGGCAGCTCGAGCGCGTCGCTCACTACGATGCACTGACCGGACTGCCGAACCGGGTGCTGTTTGCCGACCGTCTGCGGCAAGCCATGACCCAGAGCCTTCGGCGCGACGTTTCGCTGGCGGTGCTCTACCTCGATCTCGATGGTTTCAAACCGGTGAATGATCATTACGGCCATGATGTTGGCGATAGACTTCTGGTTGCCATCGCCCGGCACATGAAAGAAGTTCTGCGCGACGGCGATACCATTTCCCGCTTCGGTGGCGACGAATTCGTGGCGGTGCTGGTCGACCTGGAGGATGACCACGATTGTGATGCGGTCATGGAGCGACTTCTGGAGGCTGCTTCGAGACCTTTTGTTGTCGATGGCTACAAATTGCAGGTGTCGGCCAGCATCGGGGTCACCTACTATCCCCAGGACAGCGTCGATGCCGATCTGCTCATGCGCCATGCGGATCAGGCTATGTATCAGGCCAAACAATCGGGCAAGAATCGCTATCACGTATTCGATGTCGCTCGGGATGCAGCCACAGTAAACCAGCTCAAAAGTCGTGAACACGTTCATGGTGCCTTGAACCGGAACGAATTCGTTTTGCACTACCAGCCCAAGGTCAATATGACGAGCGGCAAGGTCATTGGCGTCGAAGCGTTGATTCGCTGGCAGCACCCTGAGCGCGGCCTCGTACCCCCGTCAGAGTTTCTGCCTCTCATCGAAGATGATCCAATCAGTGTGGAACTGGGCGAATGGGTGATCGATACGGCACTTTCCCAACTGGACGCCTGGCGTGAAATTGGCTTGGACATTCCAGTCAGCGTCAACATCGGTGCTCTGCAGTTGTTGCAGAAGGATTTCATGGAGCGCCTGTCGGTTTTGCTGGCGAGACATCCGAATGTGCCGCACGACCATCTTGAACTGGAAATTCTTGAGACAAGCGCGCTCGACGATGTGGCTCAGGTCTCAGAGATCATGTACGCCTGCCTGCAACTGGGCATCAGTTTTTCGCTGGATGATTTCGGTACCGGCTATTCTTCTCTGACCTATCTCAGTCGCTTGCCGGCTGACGTATTAAAGATCGATCAAAGTTTTGTGCGTGGCATGCTCGACGATCAGAACGATTTGGCCATTGTCAGCGGTGTCATCGGTCTGGCTTCCGCGTTCGGTCGCCAGGTGATTGCTGAAGGCGTGGAAACACGGGCGCACGGCGCGCAGTTAATTTCTCTCGGATGTGTCCTGGCGCAGGGCTATGGTATTGCCCGACCGATGCCTGCCGACGAATTCCCGGGTTGGGTGACGACCTGGACGTCGAATCCGGCGTGGTTGTTGCGGGGCGATGAGGGAGGTGCGATGGCAGTTCGCACCGAATGAAAAAACGCCTGAAAGTAAAAGGAAGGACGCCGAACGCGATGCTCCTCAATGAGCGAAGAAAGCTCGTATTTCGGAGATACAAGGATAGGATCGGGCGGATATGTTCAGGTGTTGTGTCGGAGCACTTAGCATTCTTTTCACGGAGTCTTCATGAAATATTCGCAAGCATCGCTGGGGCGCGTGTTTGTCGTCCGCTTGGAAGACGGCGACGTTGTCCACGAATGTCTGGAAACGCTTGCCCGTGAGCAGGCCATCCGCGCGGCGGGGCTGATCGTCCTTGGCGATGCCGATGCGGGAAGCCGCTTGGTTGCTGGGACGGAAGCGGGGCGAGCCGACCCATTGGAATTCGTTGAGCGTGTGCTCGACGATGCGCACGAGGTGGCCGGCGTTGGGACGATTTTCCCCGATGAGGCGGGCAATCCCCTCCCGCACGTTCACCTGGCGTGTGGTCGCAAGGACTCGCTCGTCGTGGGGTGCGTCCGTCCGGGAGTGAGAGTCTGGCACGTGATGGAAGTCATCGTCGTCGAATTGCTCGACTGTACTGCGGTTCGGCGTTTTGAAGCAGGACTGCCAGGATTCAGGTTGCTCAACCCCTGATCGACTGCCGTCGGAATGCCTGGAAATCTGTCCGCTAGTTTCTTGCGGACAGTTACTATCGAAAGTGCGTTGCTGGCGAGGCGCTTCGCTCGGCGAACCGGCTTTACTCAGCCTTGCCAAGATAGGGAAAGAATGCCCGGTCTGCGCCGAGCATGTGCCGGGCGATCAATTCATGAGCCAGGAACTGGAACATCTCTCCCGGTGTCAGGTTTCCGGCGCGGAAGTGATCAGCCAGGGCTGTTGCATTGGCAACGAGTTGCCGATGCGTTGCTGCATGTTCGGCCGCGCCGGGAAAGCCTGCAGCGGCGAGGATGGTTTCTTCGTCGTCGAAGTGCTGGAGGATGTCGCGCATGATCGTATCGATCAGGGTTCCCACCTGTTCCGCCGAGGATTCGGCGAGAATCGATCCGAGCAAGGTGTTGGCAACGGTGAACAGTGCCCGGTGCTGCTCGTCGATGAGCGGGTTGCCGCACCGGTAGGCCGGGCGCCATGTCAGGTGAACGAAGCCGTCCGGAGTCTTCTCCCGTTCCTCGCCCCATTCCGGCAGCGAAGGCGCAATGCGGATCGCATTGCGCCCGGAGTCCTTGGCGTCGTACATGGCGGCATCAGCGCGTTTGAGGACGTCTTCCTGATGCACCGCATGGTCGCGGAACAAGGTCACGCCGATGCTCGCCGTGCAACAGTGCTCGACGGTGGCGGCAGGTTTTCCCCGGCGCTTCAGTGTCAGACGGTAGGGCCTGGAGAGTGAAGCGCGGATTTTTTCCGCGATTTTTTGCGCTTGCGCGACCGATTCGTTTCTGTCGGTGCTCAACTCTGCGAGCATGACCACGAATTCATCGCCGCCGAAGCGCGCTACCGTGTCCATGTCCCGCACGCAGGCTTTCAGCCGATGCGCGACCTCGACCAGCAACACGTCCCCGGCGGCGTGGCCGTGTAAGTCGTTGAGCGGCTTGAAGTTGTCCAGGTCGAGAAGCATCAGCGCGCCAAAGTAACCGCTGCGCTTGCCGGCGGCCAGGGCTTGGCCCAGGCGGTCATTGAGCAAGCGGCGGTTGGGCAGGTTGGTAAGCTGGTCGAGGAAAGCGAGCGCGCGGATCTGTTCCTCCAACTGCTTGCGTTCCGTGATATCGCGCCAGCCGCAGTAGATCAATTGCCTGCCGTCGAGTTTGATGCTCGAAAGCGTGACCTCAGCAATGAACTGCGATCCGTCGGCCTTGGTGTGTGTCCACTCGAAGCGATGGAGTCCCTTGGCCTTGGCAATTTTCATCATTCGCTCGGCCTTGGAGAACGACGCCTGGCCATCCGGCTGCCGGGGCGGGGAAAGCCGGGAAGGATGGACATTCATCAACGACTCGCGATTTGCGTAGCCCAGCGTGCGGACGGCCGCTTCGTTGCACGCGATAAAATGGTTGTTCTCGATGATCCATGTCGGATCGGGCGATAGCTCGAAAAGTTGCTTGAACCAGCTATTGTCGGCGTCGAGAGGCGGGCGGGGCATTGAGCTACTCCGTGAATTTCAACAGATGATGCCATCCTGGCTAGCCAGAATCAATTCCGATGGAATGCGGTGGTTCCATCCGGCTGCGCTAAGGCGTTATCCCCGACTGTCCGTCGCGGGGTAAAGGCGTGCGAGGCACTATGAGGTCATAAGCCGTCTACTCCGCAAAGAGAGAGAATTGCCCGCAGTCCGGGGCTAAGGTGCTTGTCGCGGTGCATGACGACCTGGAATTGCCGTTCCAGATTCAGAAACGGCGTGGCCACCGGTGCCAGCCATCCGGCCTGGAAAGCGTCGCGCAGCTCCAGCGTCGACAGGCACCCCAAACCCAGACCGTTACGTACGCACTGGCGGATGGCTTCGGGCTGTTCCAGTTCGAATGCGACGGTACAAGCCAGGCCGGCATTGGTCAGCGCGCGGTCGAACACCTCGCGCGTTCCGGAACCCTTTTCGCGCAGAATCCAATGCACCGTTTTCAACGCGTCGTGGGTGGCAATCCGGCAGGCCAGGGGATGGTCCGGATGAGCAAATACGCTAAGTTGATCGTGATGCCAGACGAAACGCCGCAGACGCTCATCCTGTACCGGTCCTTCGACAAATCCCAGGTCGATGCGGTAGTTCAGCAGGTCGGCAGCAACCTGTTCGGTGTTTTTCAGCGCGAGCCTAACGTGGCCGTGGGGATGTCGTCTGCCCAGCTCCGCGAGCAGGGCAGGCAACAGGTGGTTGCCGATCGTCAGGCTGGCGCCGAGATGGAGATCGAAGGCGACTTCGCCGCTTTGCGTTGCAGCCTCGATCTCGCGGATGCGGTCGAGTACGTCAAGCGCTTTCGGCAGCAGTTGCCGTCCCGCTTCGTTGAGCAGCAGTTGTCGGCCAATGCGGTCGAACAGCGTTGTTCCCAGTTGCTGCTCAAGTTCCGCGAGCGCCGTACTGGCCGCCGACTGGGTCATGGCGATGGTCTCCGCTGCGCGTGTGACGTGGCAGTGGCTGGCGATAGCAGTGAATATTTCCAGTTGGCGCAGGGTGATTTTCATCAAAATAATAGATGGTAACTATCTAAATTATCTGTTTTACAGATTGTATAGGCTACCGTTACTGTTCGCCATGTTGAGTGAGGAAAGTCAGGCATGGTCAAGAACGACAGTTTTATCCCCGGTGTATTGCTGGTTGTCGCCATAGCGGCGGCGGCGTGGGGCTTTATTCAGTGGGACGGGCTGCGGCAGGTCGGCGTCAGTTCCCTGACGCTGGCCATCGTGATCGGTGCGCTCCTGGGGAATACCCTGCCGACGCTGAGCAAAGGGCGTTTCCGCCCGGGGCTGTCCTTTGCCCAGCGCCGATTCCTGCGGGTCGGTGTGGCTCTTTACGGATTCAACCTGAGTGTTCAACAGATCATTGAGGTGGGGACTACGGGAGTCCTGGTCGATCTGGTGATGGTTGTATCGACCCTTTTGGTCGGCTGGTTTCTGGGCCGCCGACTGCTTGGGATGGATCGCGACACGGTATTGCTGACCTCCGCCGGCAGTGCCATCTGCGGCGCAGCGGCCGTGGTGGCGACGGTACCGATGCTGCGTTCCGACGACACCGCAGTTGTGGAGAAAAGCGCCGTCGCCGTGGCAACAGTCGTGCTGTTCGGCACCCTGGCGATGCTCATCTATCCGGCAATCCATGCCTTTCTGGGCGACGGTGTTTTCGACTTCGGCATTTACGTCGGTTCCACGGTGCATGAGGTCGCGCAGGTCGTGGCGATCGGCAGCTCTCTCGGCGAAGACGTGGCGGGCAGTGCCGTCATCGTCAAGATGATCCGCGTGATGTTGCTGGTCCCGTTCCTGATCATGGTCGGACTCTTCGTTGGCGATCGCGGCACTCCCGAGCAGAGGCGTTCCTTGCCGATTCCGTGGTTCGCCGTGATGTTCGTCGTGCTGGCCGGGGTGAATTCATGGCACATCCTGCCGGTCGAACTGGTCAAAGCGTTGCGTCTCATCGGCACACTGCTGTTGACAACCGCCATGGCGTCTCTCGGCGTTGACACCAATCTGGCACGCATGCGTCAGGCGGGAACGGGGCCGTTGTTGCTCGGGGCCGGGTTGTTCGTGCATCTCGTGGTGACTGGAGGATTGGTTAACTGGTTTGCAGCCTGACGCGTACAGCACGGGACGGGTATCATTTCGCTACATTCGCGGAAGAAGTGGAGTACGGCGCATGCGCCTGTTGCTTGTCGAAGACGATCCGATGATCGGTGCCAGCGTCCAGCGCGGCCTGAAGCAGGAAGGTTATACCGTTGACTGGGTGCGCGACGGCGCCGCGGCCGAACTGGTGGTTGCCGACGGCGTGCATGAGATGATCCTGCTCGACCTGGGACTGCCGCGCAAGAGCGGCCTGGAATTGCTGGCCGGCCTGCGCCGGAGGGGCGTGGCAACGCCCGTATTGGTCATCACCGCGCGCGATTCGGTGGCAGACCGGGTCAAGGGACTCGATGCGGGCGCCGACGATTATCTAGTCAAACCGTTCGATCTCGACGAACTCTCCGCGCGCATCCGGGCACTGATGCGCAGGCAGGGCGGGCGGGCCACGCCGGTCATCGAGGTGGGGCCTCTTTCGCTTGATCCTGCGACGCATGCCGTGACCCTCGACGGAGCGCCGGTTTCCCTGTCGAGGCGCGAGTTTTCGCTGTTGCACGCCTTGATGAAGCAACCCGGCGTGCCCCTTTCGCGCGCCCAGATCGAGGAAAGCCTGTACGGCTGGAACGAGGAAATCGAAAGCAACGCCGTCGAGGTGTATATCCATTCCTTGCGCCGAAAACTGGGAATGGACCGTATCCGCAATGTGCGCGGCGTCGGCTACATGGTTCCGGCCGGATCATGAATTCCATCCGCCGTAACCTCGTGCTGGCCTTGCTCGCCACGATGTGCGCGGCCATGCTGTTGGGTGGTTGGGCGACCTACAAGGCGGCGCGGGACGAGGCGGGAATGTTGTTCGACTATCACCTGGAACAGATTGCCCTTTCGTTGCGCGATCAGAGGTTCGAGGGGTCGGCCGAGGCGCTGGCCAGCGACGAGAGCCTGGATTACGTGATCCGGGTGTGGGATCAGAACGGCCTCACGGTATTTTTCTCGCGACCACACTACATACTGCCGGAATTGACCCGACTCGGTTTTTCGACGACTCAAACCAGCGAGGAGGACTGGCGCTTGTATGCCATCCAGTATCACGGTCAGACGATTGCCGTGGCGCAGCCGATGCGCGTGCGCGATCGGCTTGCAGCAGGAGCCGCATTGCGTACGCTCAAGCCCTTCCTCGTACTCCTGCCAGCCCTTGCCTTGCTGATCTGGTGGATGGTTGGGCGCGGGTTGCGGCCGCTCGGCCGCCTGGCCGAGTCGGTTCAGGTACGCACGGCGGATTCGCTTGAGCCGTTGCCGGGGGACGGTGTCCCGGAGGAAGTTCGCCCACTGGTCGATTCCTTGAACGACCTGTTGATCCGACTTAAAGCGGCGCTTGATGCGCAACGGGCGTTTGTGGCAGACGCGGCCCATGAACTGCGTACGCCGCTGACGGCGTTACAGTTACAGACTCAACTGGTGGAACGTGCACCCTCGGACGACCAACGCAGTGCGGCGCTCCGGGAATTGAAGAACGGCTTGCAGCGGGCGACGCATACGGTACAGCAGATGCTGACGCTCGCCCGCCAGGAGCCAGGTGCGACCGAATCGAGTTTTTCCGAGGTGGGTCTGGCGCTGCTGGTGCGCGAAGGGGTGATCGAATATTCCCGCCTGGCTGATGCGCGGGGAATCGATCTCGGCGTGGTCGATGCAGAAGAGTCCGCCGTGGTTGCCGGTGATGCCGGCGCGCTGAAGATCCTGCTTTCCAACCTGATCGGCAATGCCTTGCGCTATACGCCACGAGGAGGGCGCGTGGATGTGTCCTGCCGTGTTGTCGATGGATGCGCTTTTCTTGAGGTCGCCGATACGGGGCCGGGGATTCCGGTTGAGGAACGCGGGCGTGTTTTCGACCGTTTCTACCGTAGAGGTGTCGAGCCGGATGCAGAAAGCGGCAGCGGACTCGGTCTCGCCATCGTGGCAACTATTGCCCGCCGGCACGGGGCTGCAGTGCAATTGCTCGACTCGGATTCGGGAGGGTTGTTGGTGCGTACCGTATTCGCCACCCTTTCAGGAAAGAATTCTTAAGTCGTTTTTAAGTCTCCTGGTCGTATGCTTCATCCATCGCAAAGTGATTTCTTTGCCAAAACGGAAAGGAGAATGAGCATGAGACTGCAGACATTGAAAAAGAGTGTGATCGTTGCCCTGCTGACGGCGGCACTGACCGGTGCCTATTCGATGATCTCCGGTTCTTCACCCTGGCTGGCGCATGCCCAGGTCAGCGCTTCATCCTCAAGCCCCGCCCTGGCGCTGCCCGACATGAGCGCGATCGTCGCCCGCAACGGCCAGGCGGTCGTCAATATCAGCATGTCCGGGAAAGTGAAGAATCCGAACTTGCCGGATTTTCCGGGGCTTGATCCGAACGATCCCTTCTACGAGTTCTTCCGGCATTTTCGTGTTCCCCAGCAGCGCGGCGAGCGGCAAGTTCGTGGCCAGGGCTCGGGATTCATCGTGCGCGACGACGGTCTCATCCTGACCAACGCTCACGTCATCGAGGGCGCGGACGAAGTGATTGTCCGCCTTAGCGACAAGCGCGAGTTCAAGGCCAAGGTGCTTGGAGCCGACAAGGCCACCGATGTGGCCGTGCTGCGCATCGAAGCGCGCAACCTGCCGACAGTCAAGATCGGCAGCTCGGCCAACCTCCGCGTGGGTGAGTGGGTACTGGCCATCGGCTCTCCCTATGGCTTCGAGAGCAGCGCCAGCGCGGGCATCGTTTCTGCCGTGTCGCGTTCGCTGCCGGACGACAACTACGTTCCGTTCATCCAGACTGACGTGGCGGTCAACCCCGGCAATTCCGGCGGCCCGTTGTTCAACATGTCAGGTGAGGTGATCGGCATCAACTCGCAAATCTACAGCCGCACCGGCGGTTATCAGGGGCTGTCCTTCGCCATTCCGATCGACGTGGCCATCTCGGTGCAGGACCAGATCGTCAAGTACGGCAAAGTGCAGCGTGGTCGGCTCGGCGTCTCCATCCAGGAAGTGAACCAGTCGCTGGCGGAGTCGTTCGGCTTGAGCAAGCCAGCCGGTGCACTGATCAGTTCGGTCGAGAACGACAGTCCGGCCGCCAAGGCCGGTCTTGAACCCGGCGACGTGATCATGTCCCTGAATGGCAAGGAGATCCAGTCTTCGAACGAATTGCCGCCGCTGGTCGCTGCCATTCGTCCCGGCGATACGGCCAAGCTGCAGATCTGGCGAAAGGGAGGCATGCGTGAAATTTCCGTCAAGGTTGGCGGCGTGAAGGAAGAGAAAACCGCCAGCGCGGAGAGCAAGGAAACCGCTCAGAGCAAACTGGGCTTGGCCTTGCGTGCCTTGACGCCGGAGGAGCGTCGCCAGATTGACGGCAAGGGTGGTCTGCTGGTGGAAAATGTTTCCGGTGCCGCGGCCCGGGCCGGGATTCGCCCAGGTGACGTGGTGCTCTCGGTCAACGGGGAAACCGTGACGACGGTAGAGCAGCTGCGTGCCCTCGTGGCCAAGGCGTCCAAGCGCGTCGCCCTGCTCATCCAGCGGCGCGACGCCAAGCTGTTCGTGCCGATCGACCTGGGGTGATTGGGTGATCGTATGCCGGGGCCGAGTGCCCCGGTTTTTTTGCGCCCGTCTATTTACGCCCGCCGCGTGATCCGCCCTTGTCCCAGCCGTAGCGTACCGTTCGCTGCCAGCGATTGTCGGCCTGGCGCAGCGGATTCGGATGGGCCTGGTTGTCCGGCGCCAGGTCTGGTCGTAAAGGATGTTTGACGGTCGGTTTTGGCTTGTTGCGCATGGCAGGACGCGTTGTTCGATAAATGGGCGTGCTAGACTCTCCCCAAATTCTATCGCTCCCCGGAACATCATGTCAGGCAATACATTCGGCACTCTATTCACGGTTACGTCCTTCGGTGAATCCCACGGCCCGGCGATCGGCTGCGTCGTCGATGGCTGCCCTCCGGGGCTGGAGCTTTGCGAGGCGGATATTCAGGTGGAACTCGACCGGCGCAAGCCGGGTACATCGCGGCATGTGACTCAGCGTCGTGAGCCGGATACGGTGGAGATTCTTTCCGGAGTGTTTGAGGGCAGAACAACCGGTACTCCAATTGCGCTGCTCATCCGCAACGAGGACCAGCGCAGCAAGGATTACGGGAACATCGCCGAGACTTTCCGGCCCGGCCATGCGGATTACGTTTACACCCAAAAATACGGTTTTCGCGACTATCGGGGCGGCGGCCGTTCGTCGGCCCGCGAGACGGCAGTTCGCGTGGCGGCCGGGGCGATCGCCCGGAAGTGGCTAAGGGTACGCTATGGGGTGAACATCGAGGGCTGGATGGCTCAACTCGGGCCGATCGAGATCCCGTTCGTTGATGCCTCGCAGATTGCCGAAAATCCATTTTTCGCGCCGAATGCGGCAGTCGTTCCGCAACTGGAAGCGTATATGGATGCGTTGCGCAAATCCGGCGATTCGGTCGGCGCGAAGATCTGCGTGGCGGCGCGCGGTGTGCCGCCGGGCTGGGGGGAGCCGGTCTATGACCGTCTGGATGCGGACATCGCTTACGCCATGATGGGTATCAATGCCGTCAAGGGCGTCGAGGTTGGCGCTGGTTTTGCGTGTGTCACTCAAAAAGGGAGCGAGCATGGCGACGAGATGACGCCCGAGGGTTTCCTGTCCAACAACGCGGGGGGGGTTCTGGGGGGTATTTCAACCGGCCAGGACATCCTCGTCAGCGTGGCCATCAAGCCGACATCAAGTATCCGCCTGGCGCGCCGCTCGATCAACCGGGAGGGCGAACCGATCAGCGTGGAGACCCACGGACGCCACGATCCGTGTGTGGGGATCCGCGCCACGCCGATCGCCGAATCGATGCTGGCGCTGGTGCTTATCGACCATGCGCTGAGGCATCGCGCGCAATGTGCGGATGTTCATTGCCAAACGCCGAAAATTGGGGGCAGAATCACGTAAAACGCTTACGCATTCCCGTCGCTTGTTGACGGGGTATTCTTACAAAGGAGGAACCTGAAATGCACGTCGAACACCATGATCTTCAGCATGAGTTTCCCGAGATGCACGACGCGATCAATACGTTGCGCAGCGCGAATCCAATGTTCGCCCGCTTGTATGCAACGTATCATCGACTGACCGGGAAGGTCGAAGATCTGGAAGAGCACGACATGCCCGTTGATGATTTCACGCTCGAAGACATGAAGAAACACCGCGTGAAGCTCAAGGACGACCTCTATCACATGATGCTTGCCTTCCGTGCCGGGCAGCAGTCCGTAAAATAATCCTGCAGTTCTTCCACGGAGCGTCCGGTAGAATCGCCGGATGCTCCCTGTTCCTTATTGGCGCCTTTCCGGCTACTACCTTTTTTATTTCGCCTTCATCGGCGCCTTTTCTCCCTATTTCGGCCTTTACCTCCAGTCGCTGAGATTCTCGGCCTGGGATATCAGCGTACTGATGACACAGATGCAGGTCATGCGCTTGGTCGGCCCTTTTTTCTGGAGCGCACTGGTCGACCGCATCGGGTACCGGATGAAGGTCATCCGTCTGACGGGCGCGATAACGCTGGCGATCTTCAGCGTTTTCTTTCTGGCCACCCGTTTCGAGATCCTGCTGATTTCTCTGGGTTTCTTTGCGTTCTTCTGGGTGGCCGCACTGCCGCTCGTGGAAACTCTGACCTTCGATCATCTCAGGGACGAACCCGCGCGCTATAGCCGGATTCGGTTGTGGGGTTCGGTCGGATTCATTGCGACGGTACTCGGGGTTGGGGTCCTGCTTGATAGTTGGCCCTTGTCGAGTCTCCTGTGGATGTGCGTTCTCTGTCTGTCTGGAATTGTGTTGTGCGGTGTCGCCATTCCGGAAGCGCCAGTGCGTCATGGCCATGAATTGCATCAGCCTATCAGCCGGATACTTCGCCAACCCCGCGTTCGCGCACTGCTCGCGGCGTGCTTTGCCATGTCGGCCGCGCACGGGGCGTTGTATGTCTTCTATTCAATATTCCTGTCCGATCACGGCTACAGCAAATCGATGGTGGGTGGCTTGTGGACGCTAGGGGTGCTGGCCGAAATTGCCGTCTTCTTCTGCATGGCGAGACTGTTGCGCCGGTTCAGCCTGCGGCAACTCCTGCTGGCCAGCTTCGCGGCGGCTGTCCTGCGTTTCGTGACCATCGGGCTGGCGGTGGACAAGTTACTCGTTCTGATTCTGGCGCAGCTTCTGCACGGGCTGACTTTTGGAGCGTTTCATTCGGCCGCGATCACCGCAATCAATCGCTGGTTTCCCGGTAATACGCGGTCTAGAGGCCAGGCGCTTTATTCCAGCCTGAGTTTCGGCGCCGGCGGAGCCGTAGGCGGGTTGGTCAGCGGGTGGGCCTGGGATCGACTGGGTAGCGGAATCACCTTCGCCTTGGGATCTCTGTTCGCGCTGATCGGTCTCATGCTCATATTTGGGTGGGTGTTTGACGAAAATGTCAGCGAAAACGGTGAGCAATGCGTTGTCGATTGTTCGAGCGAATTGTGATTCACAAGTGGAGTGATGTTGCCATGAGAACCCGGTTTGTTTTTGTCGCGCTGTTGATGGTCTCGGTGAATGGCTGCGCGCCAACGCGGACGACGTCGGCTGGTACTGTCGGAGTGGATCGCGAACAGACCATGCTCGTGTCTTCCGCCGAGGTTAACCGGTCGGCCGAAAAAGCCTACGCGCAGACGATGCAAGAGGCCCGCGCCAAGAACCGGCTGAATCGCGATCCGGGACAGGTTCATCGTGTTCGATCTATCGCCGGCAGGCTTATTCCGCCGACTGCGGTGTTCCGTGCGGATGCGCCCGGATGGCGCTGGGAAACCAATGTGATCAGTTCGAATGACCTGAATGCCTGGTGCATGCCAGGCGGCAAGATGGCTGTTTACACAGGATTGATCGAAAAGCTGGCGCTGACCGACGACGAACTCGCCGCGGTCATGGGGCATGAAATTGCACACGCCCTGCGTGAACATGGCCGGGAAAAGGTGGGGCAGGCAGCGGGGGTCGATCTGGCGGCGACGATTGGCGGAGTCATCGGCGCGTTTTACGGGGTGGATGCGAATGTCGGGAAGAGCGTGCTGGGTGCGGCCGGGGAACTGGCGTTCATGCGCCCGAATTCGCGTGGGATGGAGCAGGAAGCGGATCGCATCGGAGTCGAACTGGCGGCGCGCGCCGGATTCGATCCGCATGCCGCGATTTCCCTCTGGGAGAAAATGGCCCGCGTATCAGGTAGCGGTACGCCGCAGTGGCTGTCCACCCATCCGTCGCATGAATCAAGATTGTCCGATTTGCGGGTCTACGCGGACCGGGTAAAGCCGCTCTATCGGGCAGCTCAGAGAAATAATTGACTTTTCCTTTTGTTTCATGAGCTTGTGCTGGCTGACAGGCTGTTCTGCCCGTGAGATAATCATCAGCCCGCCGGTACTGTCCGGTTTTCCGGATAGTCGTGCCGAAAATTGAGGAGATAAACATGAAAAAGATCGCTTTGGTCGTGTTGGTCATTGTTTCCGCTTTGTCATCGATGGCGTGCAACACGGTGCAGGGCCTTGGAAAAGATATCGAACGAGGCGGCCAGGCCATCGAGAAGGCGGCCAAATAGCTTCTGCGCACGCGAACCAGCGAACCGGTTGAGCTTTTGCAGGAAGTCTTTGTTGATTTGCATCACTTTTGATCTGCTTTAAGGAATACAACGTGAAGATTTGTGTATTGCCAGGTGACGGTATCGGCCCAGAAATTACAGCGCAGGCGGTTCGTGTCCTGAAGGTCCTGAACCTGAAATTCGAGATGGAAGAGGCCTTGCTGGGCGGCTGTGCCGTCGATGCGACGGGCAGCCCGTTCCCCGAAGCCACGCAGAAAATGGCGCTGGCGGCTGATGCGGTGCTTCTGGGGGCAGTGGGTGGGCCCAAGTGGGATGGCATGCCGCGTGAGCAGCGTCCGGAGCGCGGCCTGCTTGGAATCCGCAAGCTTCTCGGCCTGTTTGCCAACCTGCGTCCGGCGGTGCTTTATCCTGAACTGGCCAATGCCTCGACCCTCAAACCCGAAGTGGTTTCTGGCCTGGATATCCTGATCCTGCGCGAACTGACTGGCGACATCTACTTCGGTCAGCCGCGCGGCATCGAAACGCGCGAAGTTGACGGGGTCCAGCAGCGCGTCGGCGTGAACACCATGATCTACAGCGAGAATGAAATCCGGCGTATTGGCAGGATGGCCTTCGAAGCCGCACGCAAGCGCAATCGCAAGGTCTGTTCGGTCGACAAGATGAACGTGCTGGAAACCACCCAGTTGTGGCGCGACGTGATGAACGAACTGGCGCCGGAATATCCGGACGTCGAGCTCACGCACATGCTGGTCGATAACGCGGCCATGCAGCTTGTGCGGGCACCGAAGCAGTTCGACGTGATGGTGACCGGCAATATGTTCGGTGACATCCTATCGGATGAAGCGTCGATGCTGACCGGCTCCATCGGCATGCTGCCTTCGGCGTCGCTCAACGAAACCGGCAAGGGGCTCTATGAGCCGTGCCACGGCTCGGCACCGGATATCGCCGGCCAGGGCGTAGCCAATCCGCTGGCGACCATTCTCTCGGTAGCAATGATGCTCCGGTACACGTTTGCCATGGAAGAAGCAGCGCAGCGCATTGAGAACGCCGTCAAGAAAGTACTGGCACAAGGGTTCCGCACTGGCGACATCTACGAGCCGGGAACGAAGAAAGTCGGTACCGTGGAAATGGGTGACGCCGTTCTTGCTGCGCTTTAATCCGCATGATGGTTTTTTCTAAGTCGAGGTGATTGCAATGAAGAAGGTTGGTCTCGTAGGTTGGCGTGGCATGGTCGGCTCGGTGCTGATGCAGCGCATGGTGGAAGAGGGCGATTTTGCCTTTATCGAACCGGTCTATTTCTCGACCTCGTCGATCGGTGGCAAGGCGCCTACGCTCGGAGGCAAGGAAGGTGGTGCACTGCTGGATGCAATGTCCATCGATGCGCTGAAGCAGATGGACATCGTCATCACCTGTCAGGGCGGTGACTACACCAAGGAAGTCTTTCCGAAACTACGCGCAACTGGCTGGGATGGTCACTGGATTGACGCAGCATCGGCCCTACGCATGGACAAGGATGCCGTCATCATCCTTGATCCGGTCAACCTGAACGTGATCCAGGATGCGCTGGCCAAAGGCGGTAAGAACTGGATCGGTGGAAATTGCACGGTATCGCTGATGCTGATGGGTCTGGGCGGGCTGTTCAAGCACGATCTCGTCGAATGGGTCTCCGCGATGACCTACCAGGCGGCGTCCGGCGCGGGCGCCCAGAACATGCGCGAACTGCTGTGCCAGATGGGGGCGTTGCACGATGCGGTCAAGGCTGAATTGGCCGATCCGGCCTCGGCGATTCTCGATATCGACCGCAAGGTTGCTGAAACGATGCGCTCTGCCAGTTTCCCGACCAAGAACTTCCGCAATACGGCGCTAGCCGGAAGCCTCATTCCGTGGATTGACGTCCCGGTTGATGGCGGGCAATCGAAGGAGGAGTGGAAGGGCGGCGCCGAATGCAACAAGATTCTCGGCCGTCCGGCATTCCGTTCGCCGGGCAGCATCCCGGTCGATGGCCTCTGCGTGCGCATTGGTGCCATGCGCTGCCATTCACAGGGTTTGACCATCAAACTGCGCAAGGATGTGCCGCTCGACGAAGTCTCCGATATCATCGCCAACGGTAACCCTTGGGCCAAGGTTGTTCCCAACGAGCGCGAGATCAGCGAGCGCGAACTGACTCCGGCGGCGGTTACCGGTACGCTGACCGTTCCGGTCGGGCGTTTGCATAAGCTGGCCATGGGATCGGAATACCTCGGCGCGTTTACGGTTGGCGATCAGTTGTTGTGGGGCGCTGCCGAACCGTTGCGCCGCATGTTGCGCATCCTTCTTGACAAGTAATTGATTCGGAAGAAAAAGCCGGGGCTCAAGCCTCGGCTTTTTTTTCTTCCTGATCGGCATGTCACAAGCAAGTTTAGCTTGCATCGCTAACTCCATGATGTTATTTTAATATTTCCGATTTGGACGCTCAGGGTGGCGCCGTGGCAAATAAAACATACCAATCCAAAATGCATTCCGGTTTGCGGAAAACTGTTATGGCCGTGGCTTCTAGCCTGGCACTGTCGGGGGTGGTGCTGGATGGCCATGCGGCGGGCCTCGGGAGGCTTGTCGTGTTTTCGGCGCTCGGACAGCCGTTGCGGGCAGAGATTGAAGTCACGGCAACGCGCGAGGAACTGGCTGACATGAGGGCGAAACTGGCGTCGCCGGAGACCTTCAAGCAGGCCGGGCTGGATTACGCGACGACCCTACTGTCCATCCGTTTCAATCTGGAACGACGGCCTAATGGCCAAGCGGTGATCAAGCTCAGTTCGGATAGGCCGATCAATGATCCCTTCATTGATATGCTCATGGAACTGAACTGGGCGTCCGGTCGGCTGGTGCGTGAGTACACGTTCCTGCTCGATCCGCCGGAGTATTCCGCCAAGGCTGCCTCGCCCGTCGCCCCAGCGACCGTGGCCCGGGTGCCTGATGTCGGACCGGCTCCCAGGCAAGGCGCCTCACGTATCGACAACGAAGTGCGGGCACGGGCTGCGGCCGTGGTGCGCGCCCAGCAGCCGGGTCAGATGCCGGCCGGGAAGGCTTCCGCGGTGGGTGGGGAACGAGAAGTAAAACGTGGTGAGACGCTGCACAGGATCGCCTCTGATACCAGGCTGGAGGGGGTGTCTCTCGATCAGATGTTGGTCGGATTGTTCCGCGCCAATCCCGATGCCTTCGAGGGCGGTAACATGAACCGCCTGAAAGCAGGGAAAATCCTCACGATTCCGGAAAAGACCGCTATTGAAGCGGTAGCTCCCGGAGAAGCCCGGAAGATCGTGTTGGCGCAATCGTCGGACTGGAGTGCGTATCGCAGCAAACTGGCCGGAGTCGCGGCGCGCTCGCCTGCCCAAAAAGATTCGGGCACGCAGGAATCCGCTGGAAAGATTACGGCCAAGGTCGACGACAAACAGGAATCGGCGGCTCCCCGCGATCAGTTGAAGGTGTCGAAGACGGAAGCCCCGGCGAAGCCTGGTGTAGCGACGGGTGAAAAAGGCTCGGATGAAGACCTGATCGCCAAGGAAAAGGCGCTCAAGGAAGCCAATGAACGGATGGTGGCGCTGGAAAAGAACGTTGCCGACTTGCAGAAGCTTCTCGAACTGCGTAACCAGAATCTGGCGGAGTTGCAAAAACAGGCAACGGCCAAGCCCGACGCTGTTGCGCCCGCGCTGAAGCCTGCCGAGCCGGCCGCCAAACCGGTCGAGCCGCCTCAGGCTGCGACGCCTGCGCCTGCGCCTGTGGTTGTGGCCCCTACCGTTCCCGTGCCAGCTCCACAGGTCGAGCCGGCAGCGGAGAAACCGGTTGTGGCTCCCGCTCAGCCGGTCGCAGCCAAGCCTGCCGAGCAAAAACCGGCTGAAAAGCCCAAGGTCGTGTCACCGCCGCCGCCACCTGAGGAGCCAAGTTTCCTCGATGACTTGTTGGGGAATCCGATGACCTTGGCAGGCGGCGGCGGAATTCTGGCGCTCATTGCAGCGTATTTCTTCGCCCGCCGGCGCCGTTCGGCCGGAGAGTCGTCTGAGCAGGAACTGGTTAGTACGTTGACTCCTCCGAGTACGACGAGTCTGACGGCCAATTCGGTGTTCCGCAGTACCGGTGGTCAAAGTGTCGATACCTCCTCGTCTCAGACTCCGGCACAGACTGATTTCAGCCAAGCCGGTCCGGGAAGCATTGATACTGATGAAGTCGATCCGGTCGCCGAGGCCGACGTGTATATGGCGTATGGGCGGGATGCCCAAGCCGAGGAAATTCTGCTTGAGGCCCGACAGAAGGATCCGAAGCGCCTGGCTATTCTCATGAAATTGCTCGAGATCTATTCAGGGCGCAAGGATGTCAAGCAATTCGAGACGTTGGCCGCCGACCTCTATGGCGAGACGGGCGGCGTTGGCCCTGACTGGGACAAGGCGGCGGCGATGGGACGCGTGCTCGATTCGGGCAATCCAATTTTCCAGGGCACTTCCTCACCACTGGCAGTTGAGAGAGGGCAGGATGCCGATGCGACCCTCGTTGTCGCGCCGGGGCTGGAGAAGGATTCTCTGGCAATGTTGCCTGAGAGCGGGACGCCTGAGCAGGAAAAACAAGCCATTGTCGAAGACCCGTTGCAACAGCCCGCGCTGGTTTCCGCTGCGGATGATTCTGCTGACCTGACAAGTCTCGATTTCGATCTGGGCGAGGAAAGCAAGCCCGAGATAGTCTCGGCACCGGTTGATGAGAGCACGGAAGAAGGTGTCAAACCATCCGGTTCGATCGACTTCGATCTGGGGACCGGGGCGCAGGGCGACTCCGAGTTCCGCCTCCCCGAAATGCCCCTGCCGGAAGAGCGAAAGCCGGTGTCTCTTGAAGAAACAGCCATCCGGGTTGAAGCACCAGACCTCGATTTCGACATTGGAACGCAGATCGCACCGGCTGTCGGACAACTGGATCAGGCGGAGGTGAAGTCGGAATTACCTGATCTTGCATTTGATATTGGAACCACTGGTGTTTCTTCGGTTGCGGGCGACAAATCACCCGACGTGGATTTAACACTTGAGGCAACGGCCGTGCGGCCAGCGGATGATGTGGAATTCGATGTCAATCTGACGGAGTCGACGTTCCTTGGACGCTCCGAGTCCGAACCGGCGTCGTTCGATCTTTCATCGATTGATCTCGACCTCGACTCGCCGGAGCTTGAAATGCCCAAGGCGGAAGGCGAGGCTGTGCACTCCGCTGAATCCCCGGAGATTCAGGAAGCGCTTCCTGGCGAAGTACCGTTTGAGTCGGCCCAGGTCAACACGGCAGTCAATCCGGACTTCGCCATGGAACAGATGGAGACGCAGGTGGTTCCTTCCGGATTCACTTCCGCTCTCTCCGATACCGCTGCCAACCCGGACGTTGCGGCGGGCCAGATGGAGACTCTGATCATCCCCGCAACTCCGGCGGCCCAGTCCGACACGATGGTGAATCCAGATTTTTCTGCGCAGCAGGCGGAGACGATCGTCAGCCCGTCCTTGGAAGCTTCTCAGGATCTGCTTCCGGAACTCGATGTCAGTACGAGTGAGGAAGTCGCCACCAAACTGGATCTGGCCAAGGCCTATGAGGAGATGGGCGATCTGGAGGGGGCACGTGAACTCCTGCAAGAGGTCTTGAAGGAAGGCGATGTCGCCCAGCGTGAGGCGGCTCAGAATCTGCTGGGCAAGATCGGCGGATAGAGCATCCAGGACGTAAAATCATGGGCCGTAACCCGCGACGGGTTACGGCCTTGTTTTTTGGTACCTCATCGTGATCAAGTGTTCCATGTCCTATCCAACTCTTCATCCCGCCACGCGCCTGGTTGTTTGGCTTGTGTTACTGGTCGCCGTTCAGTTTTTGAGCGGTATGGCGCTGGCAGTCGTTTGCGTGGTAACGCCTGCATTCGGTGCGCGGGTGATGCGTCGGGGCGGGCGCCTGATATGGCGCACGCGCTGGCTCTTGCTTTCGCTGTTTGCGGTTTTCTCGTGGGGAACGGCCGGGGAGACCGTATGGAACAGCGCATGGGCACCGACGCATGAAGGCTTTCTGGAGGCGTTAAAGCATCTGGGACGCATGTTTCTGGTGCTGGTATCCGTGGCGGCTTTTCTCGAATTCATGCCTCTTTCCGATCTGCTTTCAGCCAGCCACGCCTTGCTTCTGCCCTTTCGTCGATGTGGTATGGATTCGACCCGGGGGGTGGTGCGTCTGATGCTAGTCCTGCGTTACGTGGAAACCTTGCCACGTCCCCGCGACTGGAAAACCCTGCTTGACATGCCGGAGGTGTGTACGAGCGAAGTTGTCGAGATCGATCATCAGGCGCTCGGTTGGGGCGACGCCGTACTGATTTCCGGTCTGATGGCGGTTTTGCTTGCGCTGTGTTATTTCCGTTAGACGGCCGCGATGAAAATTGCCTTGGGCGTGGAATACGACGGCAATGCGTTTCGTGGCTGGCAGACGCAACCGGGTGGCGGAACGGTTCAGGATGAACTGGAGACGGCGCTCGGCCGGATCGCCGGGCAGCCCGTATCGGTGGTTTGCGCCGGACGGACCGATGCCGGGGTTCACGCCAGCGGCCAGGTGGTGCATTTCGAGGCGAGCGCTAACCGTCCATTGACGGCCTGGGTACGCGGCGTCAATACCTTCCTGCCGCCGGCGGTTGCGGTGCGCTGGGCGCAACCTGTGGCGGAAGGGTTCCACGCCCGTTTCTCGGCCTTTGGGCGATGCTACCGTTACCTGCTGATCAACCGCCCGCAACGACCGGGGGTTTGGCATGGACGTGCCGGTTGGTACCATCACCCACTCGACGAGAATGCCATGCAGCAGGCTGCCGATCTGCTTCTCGGAGAGCACGATTTTTCATGTTTCCGCGCGGCCGATTGCCAGGCCAAGTCGCCGGTCAAACTGATCCGGCACGCCAAGGTTGGCCGCTTCGGTGATATGCTCGTCTTCGATTTCGAGGCGGGCGCGTTTCTGCATCACATGGTACGCAACATGGTCGGGAGTCTGGTTTATGTCGGACAAGGCAAGCACCCGCCGGAATGGATCGCGCAGTTGCTGGCCTCTCGCGATCGCACGAGGGCTGCACCGACGTTCTCTGCCGCCGGCTTGTATCTGGTTGGTGTGCGCTACGAGAAGCACTGGCAGTTGCCGATTGCAGACAATCCCTTCCTGCCGGGGGCGGCGGTTCTTTGAGGAGCGTAGGTGTTGCGTACACGGATCAAGATTTGCGGGCTGACCCGGACAGAGGATGTGGTGGTGGCGCTCGACGCCGGAGCCGATGCGCTCGGCCTGGTTTTCTATCCGCCCAGTCCGCGTTTTGTGGACCTCGAGAAGGCGGCAAGCTTGGCGCGGCTGGTGCCGCCCTTTGTTACGACCGTTGGCCTTTTCGTCAACGTCGAACCGCAAGTCGTTCGTGAAACGCTGGCGGTGGTGCCGATAAACCTGCTGCAATTCCATGGCGACGAAGACGAAAGCTACTGCCGGCAGTTTGATCGGCCCTATGTCAAGGCCGTGCGAATGAAGCCGGGGACCGATTTGCTACAATACGTTTCGGCTTTCAGTTCGGCACAGGCGATTCTTCTCGATGCCTTTGTCGAAGGCTATGGCGGTGGCGGCAAGGTGTTCGACTGGAACTTGATCCCCCGGTCGCTGCCCAAGCCGCTGATTCTCTCCGGCGGGCTTGATCCCGGCAACGTTGGCGAAGCCATCGTCCGGGTAAGGCCGGCGGCGGT
>CAZCJW010000005.1:24306-34824 GCA_964499185.1 uncultured Propionivibrio sp.
GTCACATCAATTGCCTCAAGGAAAACTCATGACTGCAAACACTTACGACTTGCCTGATGCACGCGGCCACTTCGGCCCTTACGGCGGGATTTTTGTTGCCGAAACGCTGATCCCGGCGCTCACCGAACTCAACGATGCCTACGCCGCGGCCCAGCACGATCCGGAATTCATCGCCGAATTCGAGTACGAACTCAAGCACTACGTCGGCCGACCGAGTCCGGTCTACCATGCCAAGCGCCTGTCCGACGAACTCGGCGGGGCGCAGATCTACCTCAAACGCGAGGACCTGAATCACACCGGCGCGCACAAGGTTAACAACTGCATCGGCCAAGCTATGCTGGCCCGCCGCATGGGCAAGAAGCGCGTGATCGCCGAAACCGGTGCCGGCCAGCACGGTGTCGCGTCGGCGACCGTAGCCGCGCGCTACGGCATGGAGTGCGTGGTGTACATGGGCTCCGAGGACATTAGGCGGCAAGCGGCCAACGTCTATCGCATGAAGCTACTTGGGGCGACGGTGGTACCCGTGGAAAGCGGCTCGAAGACGCTCAAGGACGCGCTGAACGAAGCCATGCGCGACTGGGTAACCAACATTTCCTCGACGTTCTACATCATCGGTACTGTGGCCGGGCCGCATCCATATCCGATGATGGTTCGCGATTTCCAGTCGGTGATCGGAAAGGAATGTATCGAACAGGTGCCCGAGCTGTGCGGCCGCCAGCCGGACGCCGTAATTGCCTGCGTCGGCGGCGGATCGAACGCCATGGGGATCTTCCATCCGTACATTCCTCACGAGAACGTACGCCTGATCGGAGTGGAGGCGGCGGGTGACGGTATCGAGACCGGGCATCATGCCGCGTCGTTAACCGCCGGGCACCCTGGCGTGCTGCACGGCAACCGGACCTATCTGTTGCAGGACGAGAACGGGCAGATCATCGAGACGCACTCGATCTCGGCAGGGCTGGATTACCCCGGCGTCGGCCCTGAGCATGCATGGCTGAAGGATACCGGCCGCGCCGAGTACGCGACCATCACCGATGCCGAGGCGCTGCAGGCGTTCCATACCCTGTGCCGGCTCGAAGGCATCATCCCCGCGCTTGAGTCGAGCCACGCTGTCGCTCATGCGATCAAGCTGGCCCCGAACTTGCCCAAGGACAAGATCCTGCTGGTCAATCTCTCTGGCCGTGGCGACAAGGATATGCACACGGTTGCCGAAAAATCGGGCATCACTTTCTGAGGTCCCGCCATGTCAAAAATTCAAGCAACATTCGAGCGCCTGCAGGCGCAAGGGCGCAAGGCGCTGATTCCGTTCATTACCGCCGGTGATCCCGATCCGGCGCTGACCGTCTCGCTGATGCATGCGCTGGTCGAGGCCGGGTCCGACATCATAGAACTCGGCGTCCCGTTTTCCGACCCGATGGCTGATGGGCCGACCATCCAGCGTGCTTCCGAGCGCGCGCTGGCCAAGGGCGTTAGCCTGCGCCAGGTGCTCGAAATGGTCGCCAACTTCCGCGCCGACAACAACGAGACGCCGGTGGTGCTTATGGGTTATGCCAATCCGATCGAAGCCATGGGCGTCGAGTCCTTCGCCGCCGCTGCCTTCGACGCCGGCGTCGATGGTGTGCTGGTCGTCGATTACCCGCCGGAGGAAAGCGCCGACTTTGCCAAGGCCATGCAGGCCAACGCACTTGATCCGATCTTCCTGCTCGCGCCGACCTCGACCGAGGAACGCATTTCCCTGGTGGCGGAACTGGCCAGTGGCTACGTGTATTACGTCTCGCTCAAAGGCGTGACCGGTTCGGCGCAACTCGATGTCGAGGCGGTGGCCAAGCGTATCCCGGAAATCCACGCGGCGGTCGGCGTGCCGGTCGGCGTGGGATTCGGTATCCGCGATGCGGCGACAGCGGGGGCGATTGCCCGTATCGCCGATGCCGTAGTGGTCGGTAGCCGCATCATCGAGGAAATCGAGAAATCGTCTGCCGACGACGTTTGTGCCAGGGTGAAGAACCTCGTCGCCGACCTGCGCCGCGGTATAGACGAAACGGGCAAGGCCTGATCGCGGAGGTGTCGCCATGAGCTGGTTGAACAAGGTACTGCCGAAAATCAAGCGCAGTGCCACCGGTGCCGGGCGCAAGACCACCCTGCCGGAAGGGCTGTGGAGTAAATGCCCGTCCTGCGAGGCCGTGCTCTATGCCGCCGACCTGCAGAAGAACGATCAGGTGTGTCCCAAGTGCGGTCACCACAACCGGCTCGGCGCGCGTGCGCGCATTGACCTGCTGCTGGATGCCGAAGATCGTTTCGAGATCGGCGCCGAAGTCCTGCCGGTCGACTCGCTGCAGTTCAAGGACAGCAGGCCTTATACCGAGCGTCTTGCCGAGGCAGCGAAAAATACGGGCGAGAGCGATTCGCTGGTGGTCATGCAGGGGGCGCTCAAGTCGTTGCCCGTGGTCATTGCTGCCTTTGAGTTTGATTTCATGGGCGGCTCGATGGGCTCCGTTCTCGGGGAACGTTTCGTGCGTGGCGTCCAGGCCGCTGTCGAGCTGAAGACACCCTTCATCTGTGTCTCCGCCTCTGGCGGCGCGCGCATGCAGGAGGGCTTGTTCTCGCTGATGCAGATGGCCAAGACGACCGCGGCGCTGACGCGTCTGTCCGAGGCCGGCTTGCCCTTTATCTCGATCCTCACGGATCCGACGATGGGCGGGGTGTCGGCGTCGTTCGCTTTCATCGGCGACATCGTCATCGCCGAACCGGGCGCCCTGATCGGGTTCGCCGGCCCGCGCGTGATCGAACAGACGGTCCGCCAGAAGCTGCCGGAGGGTTTCCAGCGCGCCGAGTTTCTGATCGAGAAGGGCGCCATCGACATGATTGTCGATCGCCGCGAGATGAAGGACCGGCTGGCGCAGCTCCTCGGCATGCTGCAGAAGCTGCCGGCAGCGGCTTGACAAGCACCGGGCCAGTGGAAACGCTTTCCGGTTGGTTGGCACACCTCGAAAGATTGCATCCTAAGGGGCAAGGCGGGATCGAACTCGGCCTCGAGCGTGTGGCCCGCGTCAAGGGAGAATTGCAGCAGCGGCAAAGCTGCCCCGTCATCATTGTCGGTGGCACCAACGGCAAGGGTTCGACCTGCGCCTATCTGGAAGCGATTTTCCGTGCTGCCGGCTACCGGGTCGGGTGCTATACGTCGCCGCATCTCCTGGTTTACAACGAGCGCGTACGGGTCGACGGCGCGTCGATTGACGATGCGGCCTTGTGTGCGGCGTTCGCGCGGGTCGAGGCGGCGCGGCTGGCGGCTGGCGGTGTCGCGCTGACCTATTTCGAATTCGGTACGCTCGCGGCCTGGGAAGTATTCGCGGCCCGGCAGACGCAGGTGATCATCCTGGAAGTCGGGTTAGGCGGTCGGCTCGATGCGGTCAACGTCTATGATCCCGACGTGGCCGTTGTAACCGGGATTGCACTTGATCACACCGACTGGCTGGGACCGACGCGGGAATCCATCGGTTTCGAGAAAGCCGGAATCTTCCGCCCTGAAAAACCGGCCATTTGCGCCGATCCGCAGCCGCCGCAATCCTTGGTCGGGCATGCGGCGGCCATCGGTGCCGATCTACGCCTGATCGGCCGGGACTTCGGCTACGCAGGCGGTGTTTCGGAATGGTCGTTCTGGAATCGCCTCGGGGAATCGCGCAATGGCTTGCCTATGCCGGCGCTGCGCGGTGAGCACCAATTGGGAATCGCGGCGGCCGTGTTGGCCGTTGTTGACGCCTTGCAGGATCGACTTCCTGCGCCGTTGCCGGCGCTACAGCGCGGCCTGCGGGAGGTCCGGCTCGCGGGGCGTTTCCAACGGGTGCGCGAACGCCCGGCGATTATCCTTGACGTGGCGCACAACCCGCAGGCCGTGGAGGGGCTGGCGGAAAGTCTCGGCGCGATGGGGGAGTTCGAGCAGACCATCGCCGTGGTCGGTATGCTCGCCGACAAGGACATCCCCGGGGCACTGAAGGCGTTATCCGGGAAAGTAGATGTGTGGCTGCTGGCCGGACTGGACGTGCCGCGCGGCGCTACAGCCGAAGTGCTGTCTGCCGTGGTTGCTGGTGGCAAGCACACCGCTGGCCTGGGCGGGCGGGTGGAGTGCTTCGGCTCTCCCGAGGACGCATTCCGGCGTGCTGTCGGCCTGGCCGGGGAAAATGATAGAATCGCCGTTTTCGGATCGTTCTACACGGTAGCTGCCATTCTGCGTGATCTCGGGCAGGATTCCTGATTCAACCGTACCGCTCGCAACAGAATTTTTCACAAACATGTCCGATTCCCCTGACGCACAACTGCAGCTGAAAAAACGCGCCCGGCGCCGACTGGTTGGTGCCGTGGCTTTTGCCGGGCTGGCAGCGGTGATCCTGCCGATGGTCATGGATGAAGAGCCGAAGCAGCAGGTGCAGGATATCCAGATTCGTATTCCCGGCCAGGATCAAGCACCACTTGTGCCGAAGCTGAAACCGCCCACGGCTGACAAGAAGGACGAAAGCCATCCAGCGCAAGCAGTTCCTCCGGCCGTGGTGGTTGCCAAGCCGACCGAGTCGCTGGTGAGCAAGGCTCCCGAAAAGGTTGTCGAAAAAGCGCCTGAGAAATCGGCTGAAAAGACAACGACAGAAAAAATGCCTCCGAAGCCGGTAGAAAAAAAACCGGAAAAAGCCCCGGAAAAGGCGGCCAACGGGCGCGATACCCAGCGCGCTGCATCCATCCTCAGTGGCAAGGCCGTGAACGAAACGGCGCCGGCCGTCGCCAATGGCCAGTTCGTGATTCTCATTGGAGCGTTTTCCAATCCTGCCAATGTCAAGCAACTGCAGTCCAAGATCGGAGAACTCGGCATCAAGGTTTATACCGAACCTCTTGATTCTCCGGGCGGGGTTAAAACCCGGGTTCGTGCGGGCCCGTTCGCCAATCGGGATGCCGCGGAAAAGGCGCTGGAGAAAATGAAGCGCATTGGGGTCAATGGAGTGGTTGCAGTCAAGCAATGACGCCTTTTGATTATGCGGTTATGGTCATTCTGCTGGCTTCGATGCTTCTTGGCGCTTGGCGGGGCGTTGTCGGCGAGATCATTGCCCTGGCTGCGTGGGTACTGGCTTTCTTTGCCGCAAAATGGTGGGCGGACGAGCTTGCACGGCAGTTGTTGACCAGCATCGTCGACCCGGCCGTGCGCATTGTCGTGGCCTGGGTGCTGGTGTTCGTGATCGTGCTTCTGCTCATGGCGCTGATTCGGCTGGCGATTCGCGGACTTCTCAAGGTACTTGGTTTGAGCTTGAGCGACAGGGCGCTGGGGGTTATGTTCGGTGCGGCGCGCGGAGGGCTGCTCATTATGGCGTTGGTGGCATTGGGCGGCATGTTGTCGCTGTCCAAGGAAAAATGGTGGAGCGAGGCGTATTTCTCTGCGCCGCTCGAAACGGCGGTGCTGGCCTGCAAGCCCTGGTTGCCACCGGACGTGGCTAAACGGATTCGGTTCAGGTAGGAAAGTCTATGTGCGGTATTCTCGGAGTCATGGCGAACACGCCAGTCAATCAGCTTCTTTACGACGGGCTGATGGTCCTGCAGCATCGGGGTCAGGATGCGGCAGGCATTGCAACGGGCAAGGGCAATGCTTTTTTCATGCACAAGGGCTCGGGCATGGTGCGCGACGTTTTTCGCACACGTAACATGCGCGCCTTGCCGGGCAACATGGGTATCGCCCACTGCCGCTACCCGACCGCCGGCTCATCCGCAGATTCTGCCGAGTCGCAACCGTTCTATGTCAATTCGCCCTTCGGCATCGTGTTGGCGCACAACGGCAACCTGACCAACACGCAGCAATTGCAGGACGAGATGTTCCGGCAGGATCTGCGACACATCAACACCAACTCCGACTCGGAAGTGTTGCTCAACGTGTTGGCGCACGAGCTGCAGGAATCGGCCAAAGGCTTCCAGCTTGACCTGGATACGATTTTCGCCGCGGTCGCCGGGGTCCATCGCCGTTGCAAGGGGGCCTACGCGGTGGTGGTCATGATTGCCGGTTACGGCCTGCTGGCCTTCCGCGACCCGTTCGGCATCCGCCCGCTGGTCGTTGGAGTCAACCAAACCCCGCAAGGGCCGGAATACCTGGTGGCATCGGAATCGGTCGCGCTTGACACGCTCGGTTTTCAGGCGTTGCGTGATGTGGCGCCGGGCGAAGCGCTGTTCGTCGACATGTCGCACCAGTTGCACTTCCGCCAGTGTGCCGAAACGCCGGTGTTATCCCCGTGCATCTTCGAGTATGTCTATCTGGCGCGTCCCGATTCGGTCATCGACGGCGTTTCGGTGTACGAGACCCGCCTGCGCATGGGCGAACACCTGGCCGATAAGGTAGCTGAGAAGCTGCCTGTCGAAGAAATCGACGTAGTCATCCCGATTCCCGATTCGAGCCGTCCGTCTGCCATGCAGCTGGCCCAGCGGCTGGGTATTCCGTACCGCGAAGGATTCGTCAAGAACCGCTATATCGGTCGCACCTTCATCATGCCGGGTCAGTCGATCCGCCGGAAATCCGTGCGCCAGAAACTGAATACGGTGGGTCAGGAGTTCCAGGGCAAGCGCGTGCTGCTGGTTGACGATTCGATCGTGCGTGGTACGACCAGTCACGAAATCGTCGAGATGGCGCGGGCCGCCGGGGCTCTCAAGGTCTATTTCGCCTCCGCCGCGCCGCCTGTGCGCTTCCCCAATGTTTATGGTATTGACATGCCGACACGCAGCGAACTCATTGCCACCGGCCGTTCGGAGGAGGAGATCGCCCGTGAAATTGGCGCCGATGCGCTGGTCTATCAGGATCTGGAAGAGCTCAAGGCATCGATTCGCGAACTCAAACCCACGCTGACCTGTTTCGACAGTTCGTGTTTCGACGGCCAATACGTGACCGGCGATGTGACGCCGGAGTATCTCGACGCCATCGAACAGGCACGGGAGGGAAAAATCGCTTCAACGGTGGTCGATGGCGGCGATTCCCGGCAGCTGGATCTCAACCTGAAGACAGCGAACTGACGATCACGCCGGCTGTAGTTGATGCCCTGCCGCATGGCAAGAACCGAGACCGCTGGCGCCCAGTTTTCGGGCATGACGAACTGCAGTGCGACGTTCGCGTTCTACATGGCGGAAAATCTGCGGGAAGCACATGCAATGGGGCTGGCGTCGGTACGGAAACGCCCGACGGACACAATAGCAAGATAAACAAGCCCTTCGGCGGCGTGCCCACTCAGTGCGATATCCAGGCTCTGGACGTCCTTAATTCGGTAGCCAGGCAGTTGGAACCTTGAATGAATCGCGCAGCATGTAGCTCATGGGCATTTTGAGGTTGTTCTGGCGCGGAGGGATCGGCGATTCGAACCACTTGCGGTAGATCGTCTGGATTTCCCCTTGCGTGATGATCCGGGCGATTTCCGTATCCACCAATTTTTTGAAAGACGGGTCGTCCTTGCGCAGCATGATGGCCAGCGGTTCCACGGTCAGTGCTTCCCGGGTGATGGCATAGTCGGCGGGGTTTTTCGCCGTGGATCGAAGGCTGTAAAGCATTACATCGTCCATGATGAAGGCGTCCGCCTTGCCTGTCTCGACGAGAGAAAAGGACTCCGCGTGATCCTTGCCGAAAACCATGGTCGCACGTAGCGAGCGGGCTTCGTTTCGCTCCTTGAAGAACTGCTCGCTACTGGTGCCTTGCGTGACGGCCACTGTCTTACCGGAAAGATCGAAAATCGACTTGATGCCGCTGCTTTCACGCACCAACAGGCGCATGGCGGCCATGAATGTGGGGATCGTGAAATCGACCTGCTGGCGGCGTTCCGCCGTGTTGGTGGTCGTTCCACATTCGAGATCTATCTCGTTCGCAGTCAAGGCTGTTATGCGGCTGGATGATGACACCGGGACGAATTTTACGGTGAGGTTGCTGCGTTTGAGTTCGCGTTTGATGGATTCGACCACTTTTGCACAGAGGTCAATCGAATAACCGATCGGTTGCCGGTCTTCCGCAAGATAGGAAAAAGGTGGAGCGGACTCACGAAAGCCAATCGAAACCGTTCCCGATTCGGTAATTCTCTGGAGTGTTCCGGTGGCCTCGGCAAAAATCGGCAGCAGCAGAAACGCGACGAAAAAAGCAGATACGGCTGTTTTTTTGAAATAGCGATACCGGTTGTTGCACATGATCCCTCCTTGGCATTCTCATTTTTCATATCCATGCTGCATCGCTTCTCCTAGCAGGGACCGTGCCTGGGAAATGGCTGGAGGTAACTGCCTGGTGTCCGCGGTAAAGTCGGTGTTCTCCGGGACTCGGAATCGCGGCGGAGGGGGCGGATGTTCGGGGGGGCGGACTATACGGATATCAGGCGTTCGGAATGCCGGATGTTCTCTTGTTTGAGGCGATCACCGGATGGATGACGTTACAAGGCTAAATCCATTCGTTAAAACAGGCGCGGGCGCTGTCGATCAGTTCGCCCGCGGTCAGGCCGATCGGGCCGACACCGGTAGCCACGAGCCGGTCGGCGGCGCAACCGTGCAGATGGACCGCGGCGAGCAGGGCGTCCAGCGGCGGCCACCCCTGGGCCAGCAGGGCGGCAACGAGACCGGTCAGCACGTCGCCGCTGCCGGCCGTGGCCAGGCCCGGATTGCCGGTGGTGTTGATGAACCATTTGCCGTCGGGTGTCGCTATGACGGTGCCGCAGCCCTTCAGCGCAACGTAAGCGTCGAAACGGGCCGCCAGTTCCAGTGCTGCGTTGAGGCGGTCGTCCTGGATATCGGAGGTGTGGCAGTCGAGCAGGCGCGCAGCTTCCGCCGGATGCGGCGTAAGTAACGTCGGGGCGTTGCGTGCGCTGACCGCGACATGCAACTCGCCGTTTTCGGCGATGCGGTTCAGGGCATCGGCGTCGAGGACCAGCGGAACATCGAGGCTGCATGCAATTGTGATCAGATCGATCACCTCGCCGTTGTTGCCCATGCCCGGCCCGCAGGCCAACGCCGACAAATCCGTGGCCAGCAGCCGGTCGGGGCGGCGAATCATCAGTTCCGGCTGCACGGGGTCGAATGGCGGAGCTTTGTCGTCGATCAGCCCCAAATAGACTCGGCCGCTGCCCAGGCGCAACGCGGCGCGCGCGGCCAGCAGGGCGGCGCCGACCATGCCGGCGGTTCCGCCGAGAATACCGGCGCTGCCGAAACTGCCCTTGTGCGAATTGAGCTTCCGAGGCTGCAGTTGTCCGCTGAAATCGTCAAGTGTGACGCAATGTCCCGGCTGTCCGTCAAAATTCTGAGCGTCCAGATCGAGTGCGACAATCTCGACCGCGCCGCAGCAATCGGGCCCGTCGGCGGTGAACAGCCCGGGTTTGGCGGTGATGAAGGTGATCGTGTGGCTGGCCCGGATGGTTGCCCCCATGCGTTTGCCAGTCTCGGCATCGAGTCCGCTCGGACAGTCGAGTGCCAGGAGCGGGCAGGCGTCGCGGCGGGCCAGCGTATTGGCCTGTTCGATCAGGCTGGCGTAGAGGCCGCTGATTTCGCGCTTGAGGCCAATGCCGAAAAGCCCGTCGATGATCAGCGACCAGCGCCTGCCGTCTGGGATGGCCGTGCTGGTCTGCCCGCCGCCATCCGAGAACCGGCGGAACGCCGCGGCAGCATCCGCTGGCAGCGTGCCCGCCTCTCCGGCAAAGACGACACAGGTGTCGAAAAAACGCTCGCGCAGCAGCCGGGCGGCCTCGAACGCGTCGCCACCATTGTTGCCAGGACCGGCGAGGATCAGTATCGGAGCATTGCGGTCGGCACAGATGCCCGCGGCAAGTTCGGCAGCAGCGCGGCCGGCTCGTTGCATCAGGGGCAGGCCGGAAGCGGCGGCTTCAATCCGGCGGATGTCTTCGGTTCGATAAATCGGCGCGGGTGGCATGGCGGAAGACCGGGAGTCGAGGCGTTGTTGATTCTACCGTGAAGCCAAAGCGTATGACCGGCTCGAAAACGCGCCACCGGAATTTTTTTGCGCGCACTAAAGAAGCGTCACGACGCCTCCGTTATCAGTCTCCCCTCGGCGAAGAACAGGTCGAGGTTATCGACGGTGCGTCTGGCCATCGCCAGCCGCGTTTCCTCGGTGGCGCTGGCGATATGCGGTAGCAGCACCACGTTGTCCATGGTCAGCAACTCGGCGGGGACATGGGGTTCGTCCTCGAACACATCCAGCCCGGCACCGGCGATGCGCTTTCCCTCCAGGGCGCGCACGAGCGCCTGCTCGTCGACGACCGAGCCACGCGAGACATTGATCAGGAAACTGCGCGGACCGAGTGCCTCGAGTACCTCGGCATTGATCAGGTGGCGCGTGCCCGGCCCGCCTGCGGTGATCACCACCAGGAAATCTGCCCAGCGGGCCAGTTCGACCAGCGAGGGTTCGTGCGGCCACGGGACATCGGCAACCGGGTGGCGCGTGTGGTAGCGGATGTCCATCTCGAAGCCGAGGGCGCGGCGGGCGATGGTCCGGCCGATGCGGCCGAGGCCGACGATCCCGAGCCTGGC
>CAZCJW010000005.1:34924-37647 GCA_964499185.1 uncultured Propionivibrio sp.
CAGGAAATGACGCGCAGGTTGGGCAGGGCGGCGATCTGGTCAGCCGAAATGCCGTAGAGCGCCGAGGTGGCGACGCCAACGAAGCGTCCACCCTGTTCCGCCAGGAAAGCGGCCGGATCGGGTTCGTCGTCGAGCGCGTGGGTGGCGTAGCGTTCTTGCAGCCACGCTTCGAGGGCCGGCAACAGGCGACCGATTTTCAGGATATGCAGGCGTTCAGGTACGGGAGTGTTCATGGCGGTTATATGGGGTTTCGGGGGATATTCCAAATTGCATGTTTAATCATCGGCTTGGCAGTGCGCCCTGATGGTCGATGCGCAAGCCTGGAAATCGAGATCGGGCATACGGTGACATGTCCTGCCAAAAAAATAAAGTATCCGGTAATGATGTTCTGGCGGATGCTAGGCACCAGGCGAACTTTTTCGACGCCATATCCTCTGATTGGCAATTAATCGATCAAGTAGAGAAGCCCCATGCCTTTGCCCGATTCCGTCGCCTCGCCGTGCATCAATCGTTGTCGCCTCGATGCGCGTACCGGGCTCTGCGAGGGGTGTCTGCGCACGCTCGATGAGATCACGATCTGGAGTGCCGCCTCGGATCAGGAGCGGCGGTTGATCCTGGCAACGCTTGAAACGCGTCGTGAGGAGTTTCGCTCGTGAGCGTACAAACGACGTCACCGGTGGCGTTCCATGTGTGTGCCGGAATTTGCCGGGTGAATCCGAAAACCAACCTGTGCGTTGGTTGCGGTCGGCCGTGGGATAGCCTCTGCTTGGCGGAACCCGAGGCATCACCAGTGCCGGACACCGAGTCCGGCAACCCGATTATTGTCAAATCTCCCGACCGTTAGTTTGGGGGTTCTGCCAACGGCGTGGTTTCCGGCGGGTCCGGGAGGGGCGGGTGTCGGCTATAATGCCGCCTTCTCCTTGTTTTCACGCAGATTTTGCCTCTTTTCTGCTCTTTTCCAGGTAGACCATGGCCGACATCCTCTTCTTGCGCGGTGCTCCCGCCTTTTCCGCATTCCGGCTGCAGGGCTTGCAGCAACGCCTCCAGGCCGTCGTTCCCGATGCGCGCATCGCCAGCGCCGAATACTGGCATTTCGTCAAGCTGAACAAGCCGCTGGCCGATGACGCAAGGCGCCAGTTGGCGGCGCTGCTGGAGGAGCGTCCGCTGGATGCGGCGCAAAGCGGCGAGCTGTTGCTCATCACCCCGCGCATCGGCACGATTTCTCCGTGGTCTTCGAAAGCGACCGACATCGCCTGGAACTGCGGGCTGGACGCCATTGAACGCATCGAGCGCGGGATCGCCGTGCGTATCGAGCGCTGCGGAAAATCGCGTGAGCAGGTCGCTGCCCTGCTGCATGACCGCATGATCGAAGCCGTCCTTGCGAGCTTCGAGCAAACTGCCGAACTTTTCCGCCACTTTCCGCCGAAGCCGATGACCTCGGTTGATCTGCTGGCCGGCGGCCGCGACGCGCTGGTCGAGGCCAATACACGCCTCGGCCTCGCGCTGTCCGAGGATGAGATCGATTACCTCGTCGATCTGTTCGTCGTGAAGACCGGCCGCAACCCGACCGACGTCGAGCTGATGATGTTTGCGCAAGCCAACTCGGAACATTGCCGGCACAAGATATTCAATGCGTCGTGGATCATCGACGGCCAGCCAAAGAAGGAAACGCTGTTTGGCATGATTCGCGAGACGCACGCGGCGCATCCGGAAGGTAACGTCGTCGTGTATTCCGACAATTCCTCCGTATTCGAAGGCGCCGAGGTCGAGCGCTTATATCCCGCAGCCGACGGCAACTACGCCTACCACAAAGAACTGACGCATATCCTGGCCAAGGTCGAGACGCACAACCACCCGACGGCGATCTCGCCGTTCCCCGGCGCGGCGACCGGTTCCGGCGGCGAAATACGCGACGAAGGCGCCACCGGGCGCGGTTCCAAGCCGAAGGCCGGCCTGTGCGGCTTCTCGGTGTCGAATCTCTACCTGCCCGAGGCGCAGCAGCCTTGGGAAGCGGCAATGGCCGGTTACGGCCGCCCGTCGCGCATTTCCTCGGCGCTCGACATCATGCTTGAAGGCCCGATTGGGGCCGCGGCCTTCAACAACGAGTTTGGCCGCCCGAACCTCGCCGGCTATTTCCGCACGTATGAGCAGGCCGTGGGGCAGGGTGAAGAGGCGGTCGTGCGCGGCTACCACAAGCCGATCATGGTGGCGGGCGGCGTCGGCAACATTTCTGCCGACCAGTCGCACAAGGCGCCGAGCTTCCCGCCCGGCACGCTGCTCATCCAGCTCGGCGGGCCCGGCATGCTGATCGGTCTCGGCGGCGGCGCGGCCAGTTCCATGAGTACCGGGACCAATGCCGAAGACCTCGATTTTGCCTCGGTGCAGCGCGGCAACCCGGAAATGCAACGGCGGGCGCAGGAAGTCATTGATCGCTGCTGGCAGTTGGGCTTTCCGGCGAATGACATCGCGGCGCCGGGCGATGGCAATCCGATCCTGTCGATCCACGACGTTGGCGCCGGCGGTATCTCCAACGCGCTGCCGGAACTGGCACATGGGGCCGGGGTCGGTGCGCGCTTCGAGCTGCGCGACGTGAAGATCGAGGAACCGGGCATGTCGCCGGCCGAAATCTGGAGCAACGAATCGCAGGAACGCTACGTTCTGGCCATTCCGCCGAGCCGCCTGCCCGAGTTCCAGGCCATGTGCGAGCGCGAGCGCTGCCCGTT
>CAZCJW010000006.1:0-8483 GCA_964499185.1 uncultured Propionivibrio sp.
TCCTTGAAAGCGAAGGGCGTGCTGATCACGTCGTAGAACGGCAGATGCTTGGCCAATTGATCCTGGCCGGACAGGCTCATATCAACGGCCCCGAGCAGCACCTGCTCAAGCACTTCGGGCGGCGAACCGAGAACGTTGTTGCCGTAGAGAGCAATCTTGACTTCGCCATTGGTGCGCTTTTCGACATTCGCCTTGAAATCCTTGGCAGCGATCCCGCAGGGGTGCGTATCCGACGCGAAATGCCCCAGTTTCAGTTCAACGGCTGCCTGGGCACCGGTTGCCCCGAAGGCGATCAAAATTGCAAGAGCCAGTTTTTTCATCACATTTTCTCCTTTTATTGAGTCATTCAGAACAGCGGCAATTCAATGAACCGCAACAGCTAGAAGCGGATGGATCTCCCTCAGGCCAAACTCATTTTGGTCAGACCGCCTGACCATCTGACCACGGGCGTGAGCATAAGCCTTGCACCGACGGTGTCAAGCCTTTTGGAACATTATTCCATTTTTGACCAAAACCGTCCGGGAGCTTACAAGCGCAGGGAGAAACGTGGAAACGGGAACGAACGCCATCTGCCCCGCGAGCTTGATCAAGCTCAGGGGCACTGATAAAAAATCACTTGAAGCCGATCAGGCTTTCTCGAACAAAGCGATCGATTCGACGTGAGACGTATTCGGGAACATATTGACCACTCCCGCACCGAGCAGACGGTAATTTTTTTGATGAACAAGAATGGACGCGTCGCGCGCCAGCGTCGCCGGATTGCAGGAAACGTAGACGATCCGGCGCGGACCATTCTCGTCGCCAATCGCCTTGACCAGTTCGACGGCCCCTTCGCGCGGCGGGTCGATCAGCATCTTGTCAAAATGTCCCAGCGCGGTGACGGTTTCCGGCGTCGCCTCGAAAAGATTGGCCACCCCGTACTCGACACGGTCCTGCAACCCGTTGGCGGCGGCATTCTCACCCGCCCGGCGCACGAGTTCCGCACTGCCCTCGATCCCCACGACCTGCGCACCGGAACGAGCGATAGGCAAAGTGAAGTTCCCGAGGCCGCAGAACATGTCGGCAATGCGTTCACCCTTTCGCGGATCGAGCAGGGTCATCGCACGGCGCACCAGCACACGGTTGATCGCATGATTGACTTGAGTGAACTCCGTTGGAGAAAAGAAATGCTCGATGTCGTAGTCGGGCAAGCGATAGGAAAGGGGCGACCCCTCCAGCGGATAAAAGCGATAGACCGATGCCGGCCCTTTCGGCTGCAGATAGAAGACAACGCCGTACCGGTCGGCAAACGCACGCAGCGATGCCTCGTCGGCGGCATTGATCGGTTCGAGAATGCGCAGCACCAACGCCGTCACGTACTCACCGACGGCGACCTCGATCTGCGGCATCGCCGTGCTGATCGACAGGCCCGCCACTAGCTCGCGCAACGGCATCAACAGCTCGGAAACGTGTTGCGGCAGGTTGGGACACACCTGCATGTCGGCCACGAAGCTGCTCTTGCGTTCATGGAAGCCGATCAGCATGCCGCCCTTCTTAGGCACCATGCGCGCCGACAATCGGGCCCGGAAGCGGTACCCCCACTGCGCGCCATGAATCGGCGCATAGAGTTGTTCGGCCACCAGACGACCAAGGTGCCACAGATTCGATTCAAGGACGCGCTGCTTGGCCGCCACCTGCGCCGCGGGAGCCAAGTGCTGCATGCTGCATCCGCCACATACGCCGAAATGCGGACACTTCGGCTCGACACGGCTGGATGATGCGCTGAGGATGCGATCCACCCGCGCGATCTCATAGGTTGGCTTCTTCCGATAGCTGGAATACTCGACACGCTCGCCGGGCAAGGCCCCCTCGACAAATATCGTTTTTCCTTCAAGCCGCGTGATCCCACGCGCCTCATGGTCCAGAGATTCAATGATTCCCACCGGCATGCCACAGCCCCGAGACAAAACGGGCAATTCTATCTTTCATTCGGCCATCCGTGAAATATCTTCAAGGACGCCTGACCGACTCGGTTTCGGAATCGCCATCTGACCAGGAGTCTCCGGTCGTTGCTTCGATATAGGGTAGAATCCGGCCACAAGTACCTCCCGAGCGCCCGGAGGATCACACCAGAGAATTTTGGGTTTCCACGTCGACATGCCAGCCCCCTACTTTTTTTTTCGACCGATCGTTGCCGCCGACCGTAGCTGGGCGGCACTCGAGTGGCAGTCCGAGTCGCTAGCGAAGACCGATTCTTCTGCCTTCGTGCAGTGCTTCGTCAATTCATCCGCTACGCCGTTGGCCGAGATGCTGCCTTTGGTTGCGCCCATCGACCCTGATTTCCTGTTGCAAGAGGAATTCCTCAGCGCTCTGGGCAGCAACCAGATCACCTTCGTCCTTCCTGAGTCGATTCTGGAAAGCGATACGGTTATCGCGCAATGCACGGCGCTCAATAGCCGCGGTAAGCGGCTGGCTCTGCACATCGATCACGCGGAAGTTCTGCGTAAAATCCCTCTCGCCGCCTTCAGCGCGATACGCTTCGACGCCACCGTCGCGCGCCAGGATTTTGCAGCGTTGGACCTGATCTACGCCAACGATGCCGGATTCCAGAAGATTGCAACGAACGTCGACTCCTACGAGATGTTTAGCTGGCTGACAGGGAAAGGAGTCGAATGGTTGGGGAGCCACTTCTTAAACACAGCAAATCCTGAACTCGGCAAGGAGCCGGATCTGGCTCGGCTCAAACTGCTCAAGCTGCTCAACTTGGTCAAGCACGATGGTGATACGCGCGAAATCGAAGCGATTTTCCGCGAAGAAGCCAAGCTCTCCTACAACCTATTGCGTCTGGTCAACTCTGTCGCTGTCGGTGCACGCACCAAGATCAGCAATTTCTCACAGGCCATTGCCATCCTGGGGCGCCGGCAGCTGCAGCGCTGGTTACAACTGCTGATTTACGCCAACAACCTGGCCGACGGCAACGCACCGAATCCGCTGATGCAGTTGGCCGCCGCACGCGGACACCAGATGGAACTGCTGAGCGCTGCTATCGAACCGATCCCGAACATGCCGGAGTTAAGCGACAACGCCTTCATGACCGGCTTGTTCTCACTGCTCGGCGTACTGATCAACCTGCCGATGAACGAAATTCTGAAAGAGATTCCGCTTCAGGACGAAGTCGTCGAAGCGCTGAGCAACCCGGGGGACGACGGTATTCTCGGACAAATGCTGACCGCGATTACTGCAGGCGAAGCTGGGAATTTTGGTGCTGCGGGAAAAATTCTGTCAGCCCTCGGGATCACCCCGGACGTTCATGCCAGATCGCAGGTAGCGGCCTACTATTGGGCCAGCCGGATCAACATCGACAACCACGGCTGACTACGGCGAAGTCTCTACCCGCTTCAGATGACTGCCGCATCCGGCGCGGCAGTCACTGGCACCGAACCCAGGCACGACGACCTCGCCTGATGTACGGCTATTGATCACGCATTCCGCCTCGCTTAATCGTCTGACCTCACGTATGCAGACTCCGGGAGCGGCGAGCAAGTAATCGACGTGCCAGTGCAACTTCTTCACAGGAGAGAGATGTCGGCGGATGCGCGCCTCAAAATTGCGCAAGGCACTGCCAGTGTAGGTGTAACACCCTGCCGGAAATTCGAACTCGCCCAGGCGACCGACGCGCACCCGGACCGGACCGGAGATCTCGATCAGTAACTGATAGGTTCTCGGTGTATCAGGACCAGTCACTGCAGAACGGGTTATTGAGACGTTCTTCGCCAAAAGTGGATGTCGGCCCGTGACCCGAAATGAAGGTCACATCGTCCCCGAGCGGCCAGAGCATCCCGCGTATCGAATTGATCAATGTATCGAAATCGCCCTTCGGGAAATCCGTACGACCGACCGATCCCTTGAAAAGCACATCGCCGACAAGTGCCAAACGTGCCGGATCGTTGAAAAGGACGATGTGGCCCGGCGTATGACCGGGGCAGTGCAGCACCTGCATTTCGATGTTGCCGAAACGGACACTGTCGCCCTGCTCGAGCCAGCGATCCGGGGTAAAGGAACGGACATTGGCAAACCCGTACATCTGCGCCTGTTGCGGCATGTTGTCGATCCAGAACTGGTCTTCACGGTGCGGCCCTTCGACAGGCAACGAAAAGCGCTCCGCCAGTTCGGCGACGCCGCCGGCGTGATCGATATGGCCATGCGTGACCAGAATTCTCTCGAGCTGCAGGCCGTTCTTTTCGACTGCCGCCACGATCCGCCGTAAATCACCGCCGGGATCAACCACGGCCGCATGCTTGGTTTCGTCGCACCAGAGCAGCGTGCAATTCTGCTCGAACGGGGTCACCGGAATGATCTGGAGTTTCAGGGCCATGGCTACAAGGATATCGGCGTAAGGAGTGGCCCGGAGTATAGCAGAGCGATAATCTTGGGATAATCGCTGCTCGTCACCAAGCCTGGCCGCGCTAACCGTCAATCATCTTTATCAGTTCGAACAGGCGCTTGTAGAACTCCGGAGCAGTCACGGTTTCTTCTCCGAGTTTGACCAGAGTATCCTTATCGATGGACCATGGCAGGGACAGCGACCCGAGCCCGGCAACACTCACGCCGGCACTGCTTCCTTGTGACTTGAGCTGGAAATGCGTTTCCAGCGCATTCGCATAGATTACCGCTCCCAGGCTGCTGGGCAGACAAACCAGAGTGATGGTCAGTTTCGTTGCCTGATCAGCAACGGGTTTGAAGTATTTTTCGCCGCGGATGGCCAGCGGCTTGCCATCATCGACCTGATAGCCCTGGCTGAGCAGGGCGCGCTTGCCGACCTCACAGGCGCTTTCCGGAACGCGGCTGCTGTAGTACTCGAAAGGCGTATCGCGAACGAACGCTTCCTCTTCGTAAACACGAGTCATTTTTGGTGTGCCGCACGCACCAAGCATCAGGCACGAAAACAGGATGACACCGAGTAAACGAGAGTACCGGGACATGGTTCCAGAGACTAAGACGGAAGCACGTATCTTAACCAAAAACATCAGCAACGGCTGGGAACCGATGTTTTCATCCGAGTTAATCGCGGTAGTCAGTCACGCTGAATTGAACTGATATCTGGCAAGCGACATCTCGGGCACGCATTGCGGCGATTCACCACCCCGAATGCATGATCTTTTCCGCCCAAAAAAGGGCAGTGATTGTCTTGCCATCGGTGATTTCGCCCTCGCGTACAGCTGACACGGCTTCTTCCAAGGTCAGTTCCAAGACATCAAGGAGTTCTCCGTGATCGAGATTCTGCTCGCCACATTGCACCAAACCTCGCGCGAAAAAAATCTCTATGCGTTCATCGGAGTAACCAACGCACGGATGCATTACCCCGACATGGCGCCATTCATTGGCGTTAAACCCGGTTTCTTCACGCAATTCTCGCCTGGCAGTGGCGTCAATCGTCTCGCCTGGATCGATTTTCCCCGCCGGAAATTCCAGAAAGACCTTTCCGAGCGGATAGCGGTATTGCCTTTCGAAAATCATCTTTCCGCTGTCCAGCAACGGAATAACCACCACGGCCCCCTGATGCCTGACATATTCGCGCGTTGCCTCTACGCCATTCGACAAGCGCACGCGGTCAAGGCGCACATCAAGAAGTTTCCCGCGATACATCTGCGAGCCCTCGATCCGTGTTTCGGCAAGATGCGGATGGCGTTCCGACTGATCAGGTTTCATGTCGTTTTCCCTTATAAAGAACGCCCCGGCAAGCGGGGCGTCATGTGTTCGAAAAAATCTGCCGATGCCGACTAGAACGCAATGGAACTCGTCAGGCTTGTGCCACAGAGCATCATCAAGCCGTTCGGGAATATGCCAATCAGCGCAACGGCGAGACCATTCACCGACATGAGCAGCTTTACGTCCAAGGTCGCTTTGATGGGTACAGTACTGACTGGCGGATCGAAGTACATGACTTTGACGACACGCAGGTAGTAGTAGGCACCGATCAGTGAGAAAAAGACGGCAGCAAGCGCCAACCAGAGATGCCCGGCGACAATAACCGCCTGCAGCACGGAGAACTTGGCAAAGAAACCTACGAAGAACGGAATGCCGGCCATCGAAAACATCATCATCATCATGATTGCCGCATACCACGAGTTGCGCTTGTTCAGCCCGGCAAAGTCGCTGATTTCATCCGACTCGAACCCTGCCCGGGAAAGAAGAAGGATCGTGCCGAACGCGCCCAGGCTGGTAAGCACATAGGTGACCACGTAGAACATTGACGAACTGTACGCATTGAAGATGAATCGCGCATCGCCATCAATAACCCCGGTCGCGATACCAAGCAGCATGAACCCCATGTGCGAGATCGCCGAGTAAGCCAACATCCGCTTGATGTTGGTCTGTGCGATTGCGGCGAAGTTGCCGACCGCCATCGACAGCACCGAAAGAATGATCAGCATCGCCTGCCAATCCCGGGAGGCGATGATCAGCCCATTGACCAGAACGCGAATAACGATGGCAAAAGCAGCGAGTTTCGGGGCGCTGGCGATGAACAGCGTCACTGCCGTCGGTGCTCCATGATAGACGTCCGGAATCCACATATGAAAAGGAACTATACCAAGTTTGAACGCAATACCGGCAACCAGGAACACCAAACCGAGCCCAAAAACATAAGTATTGAACTGCCCTTCAGACATCTGCTCCGCCACAGACGAAATTTGAAGCGTACCCGTTGCACCGTAGATCATCGACATGCCGTAGAGCAATAGTCCTGATGCCAGTGCCCCGAGCACGAAATACTTCATTGCAGCCTCGGTTGAGGAAATCGAATCGCGATTCAACGCCACCATGGCGTAAAGCGACAATGACAAGAGCTCGATTCCGATATACACCGTGAGGAAATGGCTCGCCGAAATCATGACCATCATGCCGAGGGTTGCGAACAGACTCAGTACGTAGAACTCGCCCTTAGCCATTTGTGGACGATCAAGAACATATGCCCGGGAATATAACAGGACGATCATGACGCTAATGAAAACCATGAGCTTGAGCAGATCAGCCAACAGATCGCTGACGAACATGTTGCTGAAGGTGTACGAAACCTGTCCCGAACTGGTAGCGACGGTGACAATTGCCGTGCCGATCAATGCAAGCTGGGTCAGGACGTACGTCACCGTTCTTTTTCTGTCCTTGACGAAGAGGTCGACGATCAGGATCAGACACGTCATGGCCAGCATGAAGATTTCCGCGCTGGCGATGCGCAGGTCGGGAACAACAAATTGCATTTCGGCAAGCGTCATAGCGAATACCAATTATTGGATCTTGCTTACGGAGATGTGACGCAGCAACTCATCGACCGAGCTGTGCATGACTTCTGTAAATGGCTGCGGGTAGAGGCCCATTCCCAACGCACCGATAGCGAGCAAGGTCAGAACCAAAAATTCACGCGAGGTGATATCGGTCAATTCTTCAACGTGATGATTCCCGACAGCGCCGAAGACCACCCGTTTGTACATCCATAGCGTATATGCGGCGCCCAGTATCATCGTCGAAGCCGCCGCAAACGCCACCCAGAAGTTGAACTTGACGGAGGCAAGGATCACCATGAACTCGCCGACGAATCCGGAAGTACCCGGCAATCCGGCGTTAGCCATGGCAAACAGCATGAAAAAGGCCGCGAACTTGGGCATGGTGTTCACAACCCCGCCGTAGTCGACGATCATCCGTGAGTGAACACGGTCATACATCACCCCGATGCAATAGAACATGGCGCCTGCGATAAACCCGTGCGACACCATCTGGACCAGTGCGCCCTCCATGCCCAACGGGCTGAAGATGAAGAAACCAAGCGTCACAAACCCCATGTGCGCGATGGACGAATAGGCGACAAGCTTCTTCATATCCTCCTGCACCAGCGCGACGAACCCGATGTACACGACTGCGATCAGCGACAGCCCCAGGATCAGCCAGGAAAACTCGTGCGAAGCATCGGGAGCGATCGGCAGAGAAAAACGCAGGAAACCATACGCGCCGAGTTTCAGCGCGATCGCCGCCAGCACGATGGAGCCGCCAGTCGGCGCCTCGACGTGGGCGTCCGGCAACCAGGTATGGACCGGCCACATGGGAACCTTTACCGCAAACGCCACCAGGAAAGCGAGGAATAGCCATTGTTGCGGAATCATCGGGATCGGCATCTGCTGCCAATCCTGGATGGCGAAGCTTCCGCCCGAATAGCGGTAGAGATAAATCAGCGAGATCAGGAAAAGCAGCGAACCCATCAAGGTAAACAGGAAGAACTTGAAAGCGGCGTAGACCCTCCTCGGCCCGCCCCAGACGCCAATGATGAGATACAGCGGAATCAGCGACGCTTCAAAGAATACGTAGAACAGCATCCCGTCAAGCGCCGCAAAAATCCCGTTGAGCAGACCTGACATGATCAGGAAGCCGGCGTTGTACTGAGCCACCTTGCTTTCGATGACCTTCCAGCCCGCAATCACGACAATGATTGTGATGAAGCTGTTCAGGATCAC
>CAZCJW010000006.1:8583-37420 GCA_964499185.1 uncultured Propionivibrio sp.
AGCGCGCAGACACCAACGATCATCGTAAAGGCATAGTGATAGATGTGTCCGGACTGGAACAGGCGCACCAGCGTGGCTATCAACTCGATCAATCGCACCGAACCACCGACGATCAGCCCGTCGATCACCCCGGCGTCACCCCCCTTCCACAATCCCTTTCCGAGAAGACGCGCGCCACCGGCAAGCACCAACTCGTTGAACCTGTCGAAATAATATTTGTTTTCAAGCACGGTATAGATCGGGCCGCAGGCCGACTTGATTGCCGCCGGGATTCCCGGTTGCTTGAGATAGAAGAACCAGGACGAAACAACACCTGCAGCAGCCAGCCAGAAAACTGGCGTGGAAACAGCGTGGGTCGCCATGGCAAAAGCACCGTGGAAGTGACGTGCCAGTTCTTCCAACACCGGATGCGCCTTGGTGTCTATGACGATCGCCCCCTTGAAAAACTCGCCGAAGAGCATCGGCTCTATGACCATATAACCAATGAATATGGACGGAATGGCCAAGAGCACCAAGGGAAGCGTCACCACCCACGGAGTCTCGTGCGGCTTCTGACCGGGAGCGAGACCGTGGTGATGATCTGGCGATGCCTCTTCATCATCCTGATCGCTGTCATGCACCGCATGGCCATGATCATGACCTTCATGCGCCTTGCCAAAACGCTCTTCCCCGTGGAACACGAGGAAATACATGCGGAAGGAATAGAAAGCGGTGATAAAAACCCCGGCCATCACCGAGAAATAGGCAAATCCGGAACCGTAGATGTTCGACAGCTTCACCGCCTCGATGATCGAATCCTTGGAGTAGAAACCGGCAAAGAATGGCGTCCCGATCAAGGCCAGCGAGCCGATCAGCGACGTCAGCCAGGTCACTGGCATGTATTTCCGGAGGCCCCCCATATTGCGGATATCCTGATCATGGTGCATGCCGATGATCACCGAGCCGGCGGCCAGGAACAGCAAAGCCTTGAAGAAGGCGTGCGTCATCAGATGGAAAATGGCCACCGAGTAGGCAGAGGCGCCTAGCGCCACGGTCATGTAGCCAAGCTGGGACAGAGTGGAGTACGCGACCACACGCTTGATGTCGTTCTGAATGATGCCGAGAAACCCCATAAATAGCGCAGTAATCGCCCCGACGATGATCACAAAAGACAGGGCCGTATCAGACAGTTCGAATAGCGGAGACATGCGCGACACCATGAAGATGCCGGCGGTCACCATGGTCGCCGCATGGATCAGCGCGGAAATCGGTGTCGGGCCTTCCATCGAATCCGGCAACCAGACATGCAACGGCACCTGCGCCGACTTGCCCATCGCGCCGATGAACAGGAGGATGCACGTGGCGCTCACCAGCGACACGGTTCCCCAGTCAGTTCGGGGAACGAGAACGATCGTCACATCGGCAAGATTCTTCGCCCCGTCGAAAACAGGCTGGTAATCCAGTGTCCCGAAATGCGCCAGAATCAAGCCAATCCCAAGGATGAAGCCGAAGTCGCCGACACGATTGACCAGAAATGCTTTCATGTTGGCCAAGATTGCCGTCGGGCGCGTATACCAGAAGCCGATCAACAAGTAGGACACGAGGCCAACGGCTTCCCAACCGAAAAACAGCTGCATGAAGTTGTTGCTCATCACCAGCATCAGCATGGAGAAGGTAAACAACGAGATGTAGCTGAAGAAGCGGTTATAGCCAGGATCTTCGTGCATGTAGCCGATGGTGTATATGTGCACCATCAGCGAAACGAAGGTCACCACGAGCATCATGGTCACGGTCAAGGAATCAATCAGGAAACCTACCTGGAACGTGTAGTCTCCCGAGGTGAGCCATTGATAAACCGGTCCGTTGAACGTGTTTCCGGCCGCCACATCCCTGAAGATGAAAACCGATGCGACGAAGGCAAAGGCAACACCGGCGATCGTCACGGTGTGCGCCATCCAGCGCGGGATCACGCGGCAGAACAGCCCCGCAACGATCGCCCCGAGCAACGGAGCCAAGGGGACGAGCAGATAGAGTGTTTGCATTTCCATGTTCAACCCTTCAGGCTGTCCAGGTCATCCACATGGATGGTCTTCAGGTTGCGGAACAGCACGACGAGAATCGCCAGACCGATCGCCGACTCGGCGGCAGCCACGGTGAGGATGAAGAAGACGAAGACCTGCCCGGCCAGATCCTGCAGGTAATGTGAAAACGCAATGAAGTTGATGTTGACCGCCAGCAGCATCAACTCGATCGACATCAGGATGATGATCAGATTCTTCCGGTTGAGGAATATACCGACGATGCTGATCGCGAATAGAACCGCACCTAATATCAAGAAATGGGACAGTGTCAGCAAGATGCCTCCCTGGTTGCTTTCTGCAAACGATAGCGGCTCGCGCTACCGCACGACATTCTTCAATTCAATCGCGCACAACAAAACAAGAATCCATGGCGGACTCAATCACGCTTCTCGGACGGCATCTTCAAGACACGAACACGGTCCTTGGCCTTGACGAAAACCTGCTGCGACGGGCTGACCGACTTGCTCTTTCGCTTGCCTCGCAAGGTCAACGCAGTTGCAGCGATAATGCCAACCAGCAGAATGACCGAAGCCAGTTCGAACGGATACACATACTCCGTGAATAGCAGGCGTCCAACCGCCTGAACGTTGCTGTAGCCAGCCTCGGCCTGCGGCACATCGCTCTCCAGGACGCCCCAATACATGCCGCCCAGAACCAGGCACATCTCGGCAACGATCAGCAAAGCGACAATCGATCCAAGCGGAAGGTAGCTCCAGAAACCTTCACGCAAACGATCGAGGTTGATATCGAGCAGCATGACGACGAACAGAAATAGCACCATGACGGCACCGACATAGACCAGAATCAGGGCAATGGCGAGAAATTCTGCCTGCAACAGGATCCAGATTCCGCTCGCGCTGAAGAATGCAAGAACCAGATGCAGGGCGGCGTGGACAGGATTGCGCAGGGTCACCACGCGCAAACTGGCAAAAACCAGAATCGCGGCGAGAAAGTAAAAAACGAAGGTTCTGAATTCCATCGTATCGGCGCCTGTTAGCGGTATTTCGAGTCTTGTTCGCGGTCAGCAGCGATCTGGTCTTCATAACGATCGCCATTGGCCAGAAGCATCGGCTTGGTGTAGTAGAGATCGGCCTGGCTCTCACCGTGGTATTCAAAAACACGTGTCTCGACAATCGCGTCCACCGGGCAGGCTTCTTCGCAAAAGCCGCAGAAAATGCATTTGTTCAGATCGATGTCGTAGCGGGTTGTTCGCCGCGAACCATCCTCGCGCTCCGCTGATTCGATCGTGATGGCCATGGCCGGACACACCGCCTCGCATAGTTTGCAGGCAATGCAGCGTTCCTCGCCATTCGGATAGCGACGCAAGGCGTGCAGGCCACGAAAGCGGAAACTCTGGGGCGTCTTCTCTTCCGGATACTGCACGGTGATCTTGCGCGAAAAGGCGTGACGCCCGGTCACGGACAAGCCTTTGAGCAGTTCTTTTAGCAAAAGGCTATTGAAAATTTCTTTCATCGAACCCATGACCGGCCTCTCACTTCCAGATATTCCAGGGCGACATCATCCAACATGCGACGACGGCAAGCCAGATCAGGGAGACCGGGATAAGCACCTTCCAGCCAAGTCGCATGACCTGATCGTAGCGATAGCGCGGGAAAGTTGCCCGAACCCAGAAAAACAGCATCAGCACCGAAAAAATCTTGAGGAATAGCCACAGAATGCTATCCGGCAAGAACGCGACGGGAGACAGCCAGCCGCCAAGGAAAAGCAGGCTGACGAGCGTGCATCCCAAAAGCATTGCCGAGTATTCGGCCAACTGAAATACGGCAAAGCTCATCCCCGAATACTCAACGTGATAGCCGATGATCTCGGACTCACCCTCTGCCAAGTCGAAGGGAGCGCGGTTGCATTCAGCAAATAGCGAGATGATGTAAACAATAAATATGGGGAACAATGGCAGCCAGTTCCATGACAGGAATTTCAACCCCATGTCGGCAAACCGGCCCTGGTTCTGAACTTTGACGATATCCAGCAAATTGAGGCTGTTCGATATCATCAGGACAACTACCAGAGCCAATCCCATGGCGACTTCGTAGGAAATCATCTGGGCCGCGGATCGCATGGACCCGAGAAACGCGTACTTGGAGTTTGGCGACCAACCGGCGAGGATGATCCCATAGACACTCACCGATGTTACCGCCATCACGAACAGCAGGCTCGCGTTGACGTTGGCCAAAACAAGAAACTCATTAAACGGAATTACTGACCACGCTATGAGCGCGGGAGCGAAGGCGAACAGCGGTGCCAACAGAAACACCATCTTGTCTGCATTCGCGGGAATGACGATCTCTTTCATCAAGACCTTGAGACCATCGGCAAGCGGCTGAAACAGACCCCACGGACCAACGCGATTGGGCCCGATGCGCACCTGCATCCAGCCGATGACCTTTCGTTCCGCATAGGTCGTATACGCCACCGCCAGAAGCAACGGCGCAATGATCAGCATCACCTTGATGACGGTCCACACCACGGTCAGAATATCTGGCCAGAGATCGCCAAAGAAGTCCTGCCCCAATTGCATCAACCCGTTGAAGTGCGGGATCAAGAAGCCCGGCAACAGTTGCTGCAGCGTCTCAACCATCATGCATGCTCCACGTTGATCGGTCCGAACATTTCGCCCAACGCCGCGGTCGTTGCATGTGCGGCAGCAACCCGCACGCAGCGGGCAGGAACGGTCACATCAGCAAAGGCCACCAGCAACGCTTCACCCGATTCTTGCCGGACGCGAACCGGCGTCCCGTCGGCCAAACCAAGTTCTGCCAGCGTTGAAGGATTCATTCGAGCCGTCGGAGCTGCTGCATCCTTGGTTTGTTGCAATGATGTAGCGCGTCGCACCAGCGGATCGGCAAAGTAAATCGGTACGTCGGCAACACGCCGGAGCCCGGCCGAGGATGAATTAGCGGACTGAATCTGGAGATCAACGCCATTGTCCAAGCCGTCGACGAACACAGCACCGGACGGAATCGCCTCATCCCGGACCTGCTCGCTGGATTCGTAGTCAAAACCGGGCAGCGCAAGGACATTGCCAAGAACGCGCAACACCTTCCACCCGGGTCTCGCTTCACCTTGCGGACGACAGACGCCAACGACTGACTGCACACGTCCCTCGGCATTGACAAAGGTTCCCGATGTCTCGGCAAATGCTGCAATCGGAAGCATTACATCAGCGTACTCCATTGCCGCGGCATTCTTGAACGGCGTCAGCGTGACAACGAGAGAGGCCTGCTTGAGCGCCGCGACAGCCATTCCTGGATTTGCACAATCGAGCTCCGGCTCGACCCCGAGCAGTACATAAGCCTTGCGCGGCTGGGCGAACATCTCGTAGGCATTAAGACCCGTCGGCAAAGCGTTGGCGACATATCCGCCAACACTGTTCGCGGCCTCCCCAATGAAACCGAGCGTGGCCCCTGTCAATCTGGACAATTCCACGGCCAGGGCGTGCAACTGGCCCGCCTGTGCAATCTGCTCGGCAACATTCCCAAGAAAAATGGCCTTCTTCTCGCCGTTCAACAAGCTCTGTGCAATCGCACGGGATTTGTCACAAGGATCGACGGATTCGAACCCGGGGGGCCCCTCCACTCCATTGAGTTGTGCCACGGCCTTGACTATGGTCGCCAACGCCAAGACAAGGTCCTGTGGAGGAACCGCAATCTGCCCCGTCAAGCGGATCAATGGATCGTCACCTGATACCGAGACAAGACTGACCTCTCCGAACCTCTTGGCCAGTTGCCGGAGCCTTTGCGCAAACAACGGATGATCCTTGCGCAGGAAACTGCCAACCACCAAGGCGGCATCGAGATCCTTGATCTCGGAGAGGAGCATGCCCAACCAAGGTATCCCGGCCCGCTTTCCATCCATGGAAAAATCGCGCCGACGCGGGCGAAAATCGACGTTCCCGGAACCGATCGCCCGAATCAGCTTTTGCATCAGGTAAAGCTCCTCGAGCGTCGAATGCGGCGATACCAAAGCGCCCACCGATTCAGGCCCATGGGTTGACGCGACATCCTTCAGGGCATGGGATACGTAATCGAGCGCCACGTTCCATTCAACCTCGCGTAGCGCACCGTCAACGCGTACCATCGGCTTGAGCAGGCGCTCCGGAGAATTCAGCCCTTCATAGGAAAAACGGTCCTTGTCGGAAATCCAGCATTCATTAACGTCCTCGTTTTCCCGGGCCAATACACGCATCACGCGATTGTTCTTGACTTGAACCGTCAGGTTCGTCCCCAAGCTGTCGTGCGGGCTCACCGACTTGCGACGGGACAATTCCCAACTGCGGGCGGCGTAGCGAAACGGCTTTGACGTCAAGGCGCCGACTGGACACAGATCGATCATGTTGCCCGAAAGCTCGGAGTCGATCGTTCGCCCCACGAACGTCTGAATCTCTGAGTGCATGTTGCGGTGAGCCATGCCCAGTTCCATTACACCGGCAATCTCCTGCCCAAAGCGCACGCACCGGGTGCAATGAATGCAGCGCGACATCTCCTGCATGGAAATCAGCGGCCCCGCTTCCTTGTGAAAAACCACGCGCTTGGCTTCCTGGTAGCGCGACTTCACCGCACCGTAACCCACCGACAGATCTTGCAACTGACACTCGCCCCCCTGGTCGCAAATCGGACAATCCAGCGGGTGATTGATCAGGAGGAATTCCATGACCCCCTTTTGGGCCTTCACAGCCAACTCGGAATGGGTAAACACCTTCATTCCATTGGTCACGGGAGTAGCGCACGCCGGTAACGGCTTGGGCGCTTTTTCAACCTGGACTAGACACATCCGACAGTTAGCCGCGATGGAAAGCTTCTTGTGGTAGCAAAAATGCGGAATGTAGGTCCCGACAAGTTGCGCGGCATCCATGATCGTGCTGCCGGCGGGAACCTTCACTACTTTGCCGTCGATTTCAATATCTAGCATATTGCTGCCTTAGACCGTTGCCTTGAAGAAGCCGCTGCCTGCGCGTTGCACCTCCGGCGGAACGAGGCATTTCTTGTGTTCTATGTGATATGCGAATTCGTCCTGAAAATGCTTCACGAAACTCTGAACAGGCATTGATGCAGCATCGCCCAGCGCACAAATCGTACGCCCCAAGATATTCGACGTTACGCTGCGTAGGAGATCGAGGTCATCCGGGCATCCCTGCCCGTGCTCAATACGGTGCACAATCTTGTATAGCCAACTGGTGCCTTCGCGGCACGGCGTACATTGTCCGCACGATTCTTCGTAATAGAAAAACGACAGTCGCTCAAGCGCTCGCACCATGCAAGTGGTTTCATCCATCACGATAACCGCACCCGATCCGAGCATTGAACCAGCCTTGCTGATCGAATCGTAATCCATCGTGCAATCCATGATGACCTGAGCGGGTAGTACAGGAGCTGAGGACCCACCGGGAATACACGCCTTCAACTTGCGCCCGCCACGCATTCCTCCCGCCATGTCGAGCAAGGTTGAAAACGGAGTACCGAGGGGAATCTCGTAATTGCCGGGCCGATTGACGTGACCGGAGACAGAAAACAGTTTCGTTCCGCCATTGTTCGGTTTTCCGGCCTCGAGATAAGCATCGGCGCCAAGATTCAGAATGAATGGTACTGACGCAAACGTTTCGGTGTTGTTGATCGTCGTCGGTTTTCCATAAAGACCGAAACTGGCAGGGAACGGAGGTTTGAAGCGCGGCTGGCCCTTCTTGCCTTCGATCGATTCGAGCAACGCGGATTCCTCTCCGCAGATGTAAGCGCCGTAACCGTGATGGGCAAACAACTCGAAGTCAAAACCGGAATCGAGAATATTCTTTCCGACCAATCCGGCCGCCCGCGCTTCATCGAGTGCCTCTTCGAAGCGCTTGTAGACTTCCCAAATCTCACCATGGATATAGTTGTAGCCACGCGCTGCCCCGGCGGCGTAGCCTGCAATCGCCATACCCTCGATGACCGAATGCGGGTTGTAACGCAGAAGGTCACGATCCTTGAATGTTCCGGGCTCACCTTCGTCCGAATTGCAGATGATGTACTTGTCGCCCATAAAGTACTTCGGCATGAAGCTCCACTTCAAGCCAGTCGGAAAGCCGGCACCGCCACGGCCGCGCAACACCGATTTCTTGACTTCACTGATTATCTGGTCAGCCGGGATTTTTTCCGCAAGGATCTTCTTCAGGGCCACGTAACCGCCGCGTGCGACATAGTCATTCAGGCGCCAGGCATTGTCGCCATCGAGGCCGGCAGTAAGCATCGGATTGATTGCACCGAGAATTGCCATTACTTAAGCTCCGCCAGCAATTTATCGATTTGCTCTGGCTGCATGCAGCTGCACATGCGACGGTTATTGACCAGCATCACCGGTGCATCGCCGCAGGCTCCCATGCACTCACCTTCCTTGAGCGTGAACTTGCCATCGGGCGTTGTCTCATTGAAATCGATGCCCAGTTTTGCCTTCAGATACTCACCCGCGTCGACACCGCCGGACAGCATGCACGGCAAGTTGGTGCAGACAGTCAGTTTGTGCTTGCCGACCGGCTTGAGATCGTACATGTTGTAGAAGCTGGCAACTTCATACGCCGCAATCGGCGCCATGCCAAGATAATCGGCAACAAACTCTATTGCCGCGCTGGGCAACCAACCCAACTGCTCTTGTGCAATGGCCAGCGCGGCCATCACGGCAGACTGCTTCTGTTCGGGGGGGTACTTGGCGATCTCGCGATCGATTTTCTGCAGGGATTCTGTAGTCAGCATCAGCGGTCAATCTCGCCAAAAACGATGTCGATGGTGCCGACCATGGTGACCACGTCAGCAATCATGTGGCCACGTACCAATTCATCCATGGCCGAGAGATGGACGTAACCGGGAGAGCGAATCTTCAACCGGTACGGCTTGTTGGCACCGTCCGATACGGCATAGATACCGAATTCACCCTTCGGGTGCTCAACAGCCGAATAAACCTGGCCTTCCGGAACATGCATGCCTTCTGTGCACAACTTGAAGTGATGGATCAATTCCTCCATGTTCGACTTCATGTTTGCACGCGGCGGGGATGCAACCTTGTAGTTGTCGCAAATGACCGGACCGGGATTGACACGCAACCAGTCGATGCACTGTTGCAGAATGCGGTTGGATTGACGCATTTCCTCCACCCGCACCAGATAACGGTCGTAACAGTCACCCGTCACGCCAACCGGAATATCAAAATCAAGGCGATCGTAAATTTCGTAGGGTTGCTTCTTGCGCAAGTCCCAGGCGATGCCGGAACCACGCAGCATTGCTCCGGTAAATCCGAGTTGCAACGCCCGCTCGGGCGAAACAACGCCAACATTGACCAAACGTTGCTTCCAGATGCGGTTGTCGGTCAACAGCGTTTCGTATTCGTCGATAATTTTCGGAAAGCGAGTCACAAAATCTTGCAGGAAATCCAGAAAGGTTCCACTGCGCACTTCATTGAGCTTCTTGATCTCTGCAGCGCTTTTCCACTTGGATTCCCTGTATTTCGGCATGGAATCCGGAAGATCACGATAAACGCCTCCCGGCCGGAAATAGGCCGCATGCATGCGCGCGCCGGAGACAGCCTCGTAGCAATCGACCAGATCCTCGCGCTCACGGAAAGCGTAAAGCACCATGGTCATTGCGCCGACGTCCAGTCCGTGCGCACCAATCCAGAGCAGGTGATTCAGAATCCGGGTAATTTCGTCAAACAGCACCCGGATATATTGCGCGCGAACAGGCACCTCGACCCCGAGCAGCTTTTCTATCGCCATGCAATAGGCATGCTCGCTGACCATCATCGACATGTAGTCAAGACGGTCCATGTACGGAACCGACTGGATCCACGTCTTGGTTTCGGCCAGTTTCTCGGTTGCGCGATGCAGCAAACCAATGTGCGGATCGGCACGTCGTACGACTTCACCGTCGAGTTCGAGCACCATGCGCAACACCCCGTGCGCAGCCGGATGCTGGGGCCCGAAATTCAGTGTGTAGTTTTGGATATCAGGCATTTTCGACATCCCCGTAGTTCGCTTCCCGCACAATCCGTGGGGTTATTTCGCGCGGTTCGATCGTTATTGGCTGATATACGACGCGACGTTGCTCGGGATCATAGCGCATCTCGACATAGCCGCTAACGGGAAAATCCTTGCGAAACGGATGCCCGACAAAGCCATAATCAGTCAGGATGCGGCGCAAATCGGCATGCCCGGGGAAGACGATTCCGAACAAATCAAACGCCTCACGCTCGAACCAGTTGGCCGAATTCCAGATTGATACGACAGAAGGCACCGATGGAAAATCATCATCTTGCGCGAAGCAGCGAACCCGAACCCGCCAGTTGTGGGCAATCGATGTCAGATGGGTAACCGCAGCGAAACGTCTTCCAGTCCAGCGACCATCGGCATAGGTCGAGTAATCGACGCCACACAGATCGATAAGTTGCTCGAATTGGAGTTCGGGTTCATCACGTAACTGCACCATTGTTTCCAGATAAGTAGCCACATCGACATCGATGGTGATCTCGCTTAATGCAACTTGCAGTTCGACGATACGATCTCCGAGATGCTTTTGCAGGTTCTGGCTAAGCAATTCAAGCTTGGCGGACATGACGATCTCTCGGTCTGGTTAGCGGGCGATGGTGCTGGTACGGCGAATCTTGTTCTGCAACTGAAGCAGGCCGTAAATCAGCGCTTCGGGAGTCGGTGGGCAACCAGGAACGTAAATATCCACCGGCACGATGCGATCACAACCTCGAACGACAGAATAGGCGTAGTGGTAATACCCACCCCCATTCGCGCAAGACCCCATCGAGATGACCCAGCGCGGCTCAGCCATCTGGTCATAGACCTTTCTCATCGCCGGAGCCATCTTGTTGGTGAGCGTACCGGCAACGATCATCACGTCAGATTGCCGAGGACTGGGGCGAAAGACTATTCCAAAACGGTCCAGGTCATAGCGCGAACAGCCGGTATGAATCATTTCGATCGCACAACACGCCAAACCGAAGGTCATCGGCCACATGGAGCCGGTGCGTACGTAATTGATCAGCTTGTCAGCTGTCGTGGTGATAAAGCCTTCCTGGAGAATGCCGTCAATACCCATTGTTCACTCCCAATCCAGCGCACCTTTGGCCCATGCATAGACGTAACCAACCACCAGAATCGTGATGAAGACGATCATTTCAATGAAACCGAACCACTTGACCGAATCCGTCTGCACGATCTCCTTGAAAATCGTCGCCCACGGGACAAGGAAGGCAACCTCCAGATCAAACAGGATGAAGAGAATGGCGATCAGGTAATAGCGCACGTCAAACTTCATGCGCGCGTCTTCAAAAGCCTCGAAACCGCACTCGTAAGGCGAGAGCTTTTCGTCATCAGGACGATGGGGCGCCACCACAAGCCCCGTAATAACGGGGGCTATCCCAAAGACCGCGCCGATCAAGACAAAGACAAACACCGGGAAGTAGGATTCCAGCATGATCCGCCACGCAAACGTTGGTTGTATGACAAAGTCACCCTGTCAGGGTGACTTTACTTGGTGCCGACGATACACATTCAAATTCCATCTCTCCCAAGGAATCTCGTACATCCTGGGGAGTTTCGCTGGAACCAACATGCGACCCAGCCGTCACCATCAACTGGCCTAGGATTTTAGCATGTGGTTAACCGAAACCCCAACAGCTCTGAGCAGTTGTCTGAATAGCCGAGTGGCCCTCTACTACGCAACGTGTTGCCTGCGTCGCGCGCAACGACAAGAAAGGCGGCACGCCGAAATGAAGATGGAGGCAACGCAATTCGGAGGCAACAGGTCAACGTGTCTTGTCTGGTCTTGCATATGTCAGTTCGATGCAACCAGCCGGCTAGGATGCAATTTTCCCGAACGGTCGGCGACGCCTACTCCGATCAATTGGCCGTCAAAATAGACCCGACATTTACCCTGAGCGTCAATCGGCAGAACGACTGGATTGCCATGGGAAAATCGTTGCGCATCCTGCCAGTCAAGAAGGACCTCCGGCAAAGTCTGCAGCAAGGAATCCGGTGGCAGGAGCCAACGACTCCGCTCGTTTTCGCTTAACTCATTCAGGCACTCGATCGAAACAGCCTGCGCGATCGACAAATCACCCACCGCAATCCTGCGCAAGGCTGTCAGGTGGGCTCCGCACCCCAGTAGCTGACCGATATCTTCCGCTAGCGTACGGATATACGTTCCTTTGCTAGACGTAACCCTTAAACGGCAACGGTCACCCGAGAACTCCAGCAGCTTTAGATCATGGATCACCACCTCACGCGATTCGCGTTCGATTTCCAGCCCTTGCCGTGCGAGCCGGTATAGCGGCTGACCGTCCTTCTTGAGAGCCGAATACATGGGGGGAATCTGCTTGATCGGACCGTGAAAACGCTGCAGCACATTTTCAAGTTCAGCCGCACTGAACTGGGGAATACAGCGCTCCAGCACTTCGCCATCGGCATCGCCCGTGTTTGTGGTGATGCCGAACAGAACATCGGCTTCGTAGGTCTTGTCGGCTTCGAGCAGATCGGCCGAAAACTTGGTGGCTTCGCCGAAGCACAACGGCAACAGGCCGGTCGCCATCGGATCGAGTGTTCCGGTATGCCCTGCCTTGGCGGCAGAATACAGTCGCCGGACAAACTGCAAGGCCGCATTGGAGGTCATGCCTTGCGGCTTGTCGAGCAGCAATACCCCGTCAATGCGCCGCCAGGTGCGCTTGGGGCGGATGTTCGTGGTCACATCAGTCTTCGGTGGAATCGGAAGAATCCGAGGCCTTGGAAATCGACACGGCGTCCTGGATCAGTTTCGACAAGTCCGCCCCGCGTTCGAGCGACTCATCGAAAACGAAATGTAATTGCGGTGTCGAGTGGATGGAGATGCGTTTTCCCAGCTCTCGGCGCAGAAAGCCGGATGCTTTCTGCAGGCCGGTCATTACGGAATCCAGGTGCTCGCGGCCGGACATGCTGCTGAAAAAGATCTTGGCGTGCGCGTAATCGGCCGACACCTCGACATCAGTGATACTGACCAGGCCCACGCGAGGATCCTTGAGCTCGGTGCGAATCAGATCCGCCAGTTCTCGGCGGATCTGCTCGGACACCCTGTCGCGGCGTGAAAACCCCTTATTCGCTGTCACCTCGAGATACCTTAAAGAGTGCGCGCCACTTCGGTCAGGTCGTAGACCTCGAGTTGGTCGCCTTCTTCATAATTGTTGTAATTCCTGAGCGACAGGCCGCACTCGAAGCCGGCGCGCACTTCCTTGACATCATCCTTGAAGCGCTTGAGCGATTCCAGTTCGCCTTCCCATACGACCACGTTGTTCCGAAGCAGACGGGCACGCGAGCTGCGCTTGATGACACCTTCGAGCACATAGCAGCCAGCAATCGTACCGATCTTGGTGGCCCGGAAAACCTGGCGGATCTCGACCAGACCGGTGACTTCCTCACGTTTCTCGGGCGAGAGCATGCCGGACAAGGCAGCTTTCACTTCGTCTACCGCATCATAGATGATGTTGTAGTAACGAATATCAACGCCCACCGTTTCGGCGGCCTTGCGCGCACCCGCGTCTGCCCGGGTATTGAAGCCGATGATAACGGCCTTTGAAGCCTGTGCCAGATGCACGTCGGATTCGCTGATCGCACCGACCGCCGCATGGATGACGTTGACCTTGACCTCATCGGTCGACAGTTTTTGCAAGGACTGGACCAGCGCTTCCTGGGAGCCTTGCACGTCGGCCTTGATGATCAGCGCCAGGGTCTTGACCTCCGATTCACCCATCTGGTCGAGGATATTCTCAAGATTGGCCGCTTGCTTGCTGGCCAGTTTCACGTCACGGAACTTGCCCTGCCGGAACAGTGCAATTTCACGTGCCTTGCGTTCGTCGGCGAGAACCATCGCATCCTGGCCCGCCGCGGGCACATCCGACAAACCCAGGACTTCTACCGGAATCGAAGGACCGGCTTCCTTGATGGATTTTCCATTCTCATCAAGCATGGCGCGGATACGCCCGAAAACCTGACCCGAGAGGAGTACATCGCCCTGTCGCAGAGTGCCCGACTGGACCAGCATGGTGGCCACCGGGCCACGCCCCTTGTCGAGCCGCGCCTCGATGATCAATCCCTTGGCCGGTGTTTCCTTCGGAGCCTTCAGTTCAAGCACTTCAGCCTGCAGGAGTACGTTTTCCAGCAAGTCATCTATGCCTACGCCGGTTTTGGCCGAAACGCTGATAAACGGAGAATCGCCGCCATATTCTTCCGGCACCACGGATTCAGCGACCAGTTCCTGCTTGACACGTTCCGGGTTGGCTTCGGGCTTGTCGATCTTGTTTACCGCCACAACGATCGGCACTCCGGCCGCCTTGGCATGGTGAATGGCTTCCCGCGTCTGCGGCATCACGCCATCGTCGGCTGCAACCACCAGAATGACGATATCCGTTGCCTTGGCACCGCGCGCGCGCATCGCCGTAAAGGCCTCGTGGCCGGGAGTATCCAGGAAGGTCACCATGCCGCGCGCCGTCTCCACGTGGTAGGCGCCGATATGCTGGGTAATGCCGCCTGCCTCGCCGGAAGCCACGCGGGTCCGCCGGATATAGTCGAGCAACGACGTCTTTCCGTGGTCGACGTGACCCATGACGGTAACTACCGGAGCGCGCGACAACTGTTCCGCATCCTTGTGCTCGGCGTCATCAAGGAAGACATCCGGATCGTCAAGCTTGGCGGCGAAGGCGCGATGCCCCATTTCCTCGACAAGGATCATCGCCGTTTCCTGATCGAGCACCTGATTGATGGTCACCATCGACCCCATTTTCATCAACGCCTTGATGACCTCAGTCGCCTTGACGGCCATCTTGTGCGCCAAGTCGGAAACAGAAATGGTCTCCGGCACCTGCACGTCGCGGACCACTGCCTCGGTCGGCGCCTGGAAAGCATGCGCCTGATCGGAATCATTGCCGCGTCCGCGCTTGCCATGCTTACCGTCGCGCCATTCCGAACCGGTTGTGGCGCCGCGCGTCTTGAGTCCCTGGCGTTTGCCACCATCCTCGCTCTTCCACGGCCCCTTTTTCTCGCCCGGTTTCTTGTCCGTAGCACCTGGTTTCGCCTCAATTTTGCGTGCCGGCCGGTCCTGCTTCTCGCCTTTTTCTTCCGGCTTTCCGCTCGCTGTCTTGGCGGCAACCTGCTTTGCTGCCTCGGCTGCACGGGCAGCAACGGCCTTCTCTTCGGCTTCCTTCTTCAATCGCACAAGATCGGCTGCGCGCTGCTGCTTCTCGAGAAACTCGGCTTCCTGGCGGGCTCGCAGTTCAGCGTTTCGACGCTCCTCCTCCGCTCTCAGGCGTTGCTGCTCCTCGCCAATAATCGACGCGCGGGTAACCACCTTCTTTACAGGCGATTTGGCGCCACCAGGCCCCTTGTGCTCGGCTTCACTCTTGCCTTTTGCCAAATGCCTGGACTTTGCTTCAGCAACTACGGGCTCGCCCTCGACCACAGCGGTTTCCGCGGCTTGGGACTGCGCCGGTGGCACCACTTTCTCCTGAACTTTCGGCTCTTCCCGATGCTTGGCCATACTCGATTCCACAGGCGGCGACGCGACAACAACCGGCTCAGGAACATTTTCGGCAATCGGCGGGGTTTCCCGCTCCCGCTCCACGACCGGCGACGCCACGACCTCAGCTGCTGCTTCAGGGGCTGGAGGGGCAACAGGCGCCTTCGCGGCAAGCACTTCGGAGCGAAGTTCGGACGGATCACGCTTGACGAGAACACGCTTCTTGCGCACCTCAACCTGCACAGTGCGCGACTTTCCATGCGAGTCCTGAGCCCGGATCTCGCTGGTTTCCTTGCGCATCAGGGTAATCTTCGTTTTCGACTCGGCTTCGCCGTGCGATCGGCGCAGATACTCGAGCAATTTCGACTTGTCTTGCTCGGACAGCAAGTCATCCGCCTTGCTCTTGACAACTCCGGCCTTCTGCAACTGCTCCAGCAGCGCCGCAGCGGGCATTTTCAGATCTGTAGCAAATTGGGCAACGCTTGTTTGCGCCATGTATATTCCTCTTCTCTGCTTGCTCGATACAGCTTATTCGAACCAATGCGCGCGCGCGGTGGTAATCAGTTGTTTGGCACGATCGGCTTCGATGCCGGTCATCTCGATCAATTCGTCAATCGCCAGATCGGCGAGGTCATCACGGTTCTTGATGCCATTCATCGCCAACTTGCCGGCCAACTGCTTGTCCATGCCTTCCAGGTTCAGCATATCCTCGGCGACACCACCGATCTGCTCTTCGGCAACGATGGCCTCCGTCAGCAAAACGTTACGGGCCCGCTCACGCAGTTCCTGGACCACGGCCTCGTCAAAGGCCTCGATTTCGAGCATTTCGTGGAGAGGCACGTAGGCGACTTCCTCCAGGGTTGAAAACCCTTCGTTGATCAGGATGTTTGCCACATCCTCGTCAACATCCAGTTTCTCCATGAACAGCACGCGGATGGCAGCGGACTCCGCCTCGAGCCGGGTTTGCGACTCTTCCTCGGTCATCAGGTTGATGGTCCAGCCAGTCAGTTCGGAAGCCAGCCGCACGTTCTGCCCGCCTCGGCCAATGGCTATCGCCAGATTGGCCTCGTCGACAACGACATCCATGCTGTGCTTGTCTTCATCAACTACCACGGACAGGACCTCTGCCGGCGCCAGCGCACCGACCACGAACTGCGCCGGATCCGCCGACCACAGGACGATATCGACGCGCTCGCCTGCCAATTCATTGGTCACCGCGGTGACGCGCATGCCGCGCATGCCGACACACGTACCGATCGGATCGATGCGCGGGTCGTTGGACTTGACGGCGATCTTGGCGCGCATGCCGGCATCGCGGGCAGCCGCCTTGATTTCCAGCAAACCGTCATCGACTTCGGGCACTTCCATCTCGAACAGCTTGATGATGAATTCCGGCGCCGTGCGCGAAAGGATCAGTTGCGGGCCGCGCGCTGCACGATCCACGCGCAACAGGAAAGCTTTGACCCGGTCGCCTACACGCAGGTTTTCACGCGGGATCATCTGGTCACGCGGCAGAACCGCTTCGATCTTGCCGGCTTCAACGATGGCGTTACCGCGCTCCATGCGCTTGATGGTGCCGGTAACGAGGTGTTCCTTGCGCTCCAGGAAGTCGTTGAGGATCTGATCGCGCTCGGCATCACGGATTTTCTGGAGGATGACTTGCTTCGCGGCCTGTGCCCCGATGCGTCCGAAATCGATGGGCTCAAGCGACTCTTCGAGGTAATCGCCGATTTCGACCTCCGGATCCTGCTTCTGCGCATCCGAGAAAGCAATATGCTGGGCTTCGTGGATGAACTCTTCGTCCGGAACGATCTCCCAGCGGCGGAATGTTTCAAAATCGCCGGTTTCTCGATCGACCACGACGCGCACGTCGGCATCGTCGTGAATGCGCTTTTTGGTCGCCGACGCCAGCGCCAGTTCCAAAGCACCGAAAACGATCTCCTTGGATACGTTCTTCTCGCGCGCCAACACATCGACCAACAGCAAAATCTCACGACTCATACTCTCACCACCCCCTCATACAGCCTGAAATCGTTAATCGAACTTCGGAACCAGCCTGGCCTTGTCGATATTGCCAAACTCCAGTTCCACATCGCCGGTATCGATCGTCAAGAACACCTTGCCATCCCTCACGCCATGGAGGACACCATTGAAATTCCTCCGCCCGTTGCTCGGGAGCCGCAACCGCAGATTGATTTCGGATCCAGCGAAACGCTCGAAATCGACCGGCTTCTTCAGTACCCTGTCGAGACCCGGCGAGGAGATTTCCAGTCGGTCGTAATCAATATTCTCGACAGCAAACACTCGCGACAACTGGTTACTGACCAGCGCACAATCCTCGACATCGATACCGCCGGCTTTTTCCGGTTTGTCGATGAACACACGCAGCACGCGACCGCGCGGGCTTTGCTCGACATCAACCAGCTCGAAACCGAGTCCGGTCACCGTTCTTTCGATAAGCGTAATCAAATCCATAGGCACAAAAGAAAAATGGGCGAAATGCCCATCCCAGTAATTCGCCCCCTAGGGAGCGAGCGGAAAACCGTTGGATTATAACGATAAATTGCCTCGCGGTAAATGTAGTCGACGTAAAATCGCCGTTATGCAGCCGAATTCCGGCACTCCGAAAGACCATTCAGGCAGCTTGACCCGCGCTGTTCGTCGCAACCGATGGGGGCTTGTCAAATGATTGACCGTTGATTGACCGCGCCGCTTCAAAAAAGCTACATTGGGTAAACGAGTCCGGACCATGACAGCGATCCTTTGGAGAACACCGGACGCACGGCAGAAAGAAGCGGCTAAACGAGAGGTGATGGTGGCAAAAAACAGCATTCCGAATCAAGCACATTACGTACCTGTCGATCAGTTGCGAATCGGGCTGTATGTTTACATCGACCTGCCGTGGTTTCAGCATCCGTTCACACTCAACAGTTTTCGCATCGCCCATGAACAACAGGTGCACGCCCTGAAATCCCTGGGCGAGCCGCGCTTCCGTTACGATCCGGAAAGGAGTGAGCCTCTCGCAGAAGTGGAGTGTGGTGAAAAGCCGGCCAATTCCGGCGCCCCCCCCTCTCGCGCTCAGGAAGAACCAGAGTCGCCCGAACCCGTTGTTACGCCGTCGGGTAAAGCACAGCGTATTCGTATATTGAGCGAACATCGTCAGCGCATCGAGAAAGTCAACAAGGCTTTCATGAAGTCGGTCACCCTGCTACGAAACCTGAATCGCAACCTCATGAACGCTCCGGCCGATACGCTCGCAGAAATGGGGGGGCTGGTCGACCAGATGGTATTGGCCTTTCTCGAACACCCCGAAGCGACATTGCACTTGATGGGTGAAGAATGCGGTAGCGACGAGATTCATTCGCATAGCCTCAACGTCACGGTGCTATGCATGATGCTCACGCGAGGGCTCGAGTTCTCTCACGAGCAGGCGCGCATTCTCGGCCTGGGCGCGATGTTGCACGATATCGGCCTGATGGACGTGCCCGACCGACTGCTCAAATTGCGGCCGGACGAATATACCCGGCCCGAACGGGATCTGCGTGCCCGGCATTGCGAGTACGGCCTGCGCATCGGCAAGCAATTGGGCTTGCCGGCGGATATTCTGGCAATCATCTTCCAGCACCACGAGATGATTGATGGTAGCGGGTATCCTGTCGGCAGCAAGCAGGACAAGATCACCTTGCCGGCGCGTATCGTGGCACTGGTGAACTACTACGACACGCTGTGCAATCCGGTGGACTTCACCCAGGCCATGACGCCGCACGAGGCGCTGTCTTTCCTGTTCGGGCAACGACGCAACAAATTTGACGCCATCGCGCTCCAGCGCCTGATACGCTGCCTGGGTGTCTATCCGCCGGGTTCTGTGGTAACGCTCTCCAATGACGCAATAGCCATGGTCATATCGGTCAACCCGGCGAGACCGCTGCGCCCATGGGTCAAGATTTACGACGAGAACGTGGCAAAGGAAGAAGCCATTCTGCTTGACCTCGAACGCGAAACCGACATCACCATCGCCAACGCCGTACGCCCCGCATTTTTGCCACCTGCCATCGCGGCCTATCTGAGTCCGCGCAAGCGCGTAAGCTATTTTTTCGACAGCAGCACTCACTCGGGACAGGGAGGCGCATGACCCCCGAGCTTTGCAAATTACTGCTCGATCACGGCAACGAAATACTGCTCCTCGTCGACGCGTCGACCCTCGAAATCCTTTCGACCAACGCCGCAGCAATTCGGCATCTTGGCTACGCGCGCAATGAGTTGATCGGACGACCGATTACCGACATCGAGCGATCCCTCACGGATGTCTTTTACTGGGAAGACGTCCGGCGGGGAACTGCCCCGGAAGTGCATGATGCAGAAACATCCTACCTGCGAGCCAACGGGGAACTACTCGCGGCGACAAAAACCATCTCCCGCCCGGCAACCCACCCAGGCTGGCTGGTGATCTGCTCTGTCCCGACGGGGCGACTGCGCCGCGCCGAAGACGAGTTGGCCGATACCGGCGCGCGTTTGCGCGCCACGCTCGAAGCCACCGCTGACGGCATCTTGCTTGTTGACCGATTGGGGACCATCCTCAACATGAACCGCCGGTTCGCGCAACTCTGGCAAATGCCCGACGAACTCCTTCTGGCGCGCAACGATGCCGCGGTACTCGACTATCTGGGGTCTTGCATGCGCGACCCCGAGGCGTATCGCCTGCGCATGGAGCAGATCCGTCCCGACGGCGATGATGAAACCTGTGACACGCTGTTCCTCTCCGGCGGCCGGGTTCTCGAGCGCAAGTCGCGTCCGGCACGCCAAGGCAGACTGATCATCGGCCGCGTTTTCTCCTTCACCGACATCACTGAGCGCAAAGCGGCAGAAACCCGTCTGAAGCTGGCCGCGAGTGTTTTCTCTCATGCTCACGAAGGAATCGTGATAACAGATGCGAACGCGAACATCATGGAGGTCAACAGCACGTTCACCCGCATCACCGGGTACTCGCGGGAAGAGGCGCTCGGACAGAATGCGCGCATTCTCAAGTCAGGGCGTCAAAGTCCCGAGTTCTACAGCGCCATGTGGCAGGACCTGATCACACGCGGACATTGGCACGGAGAATTGTGGAACCGGCACAAGAACGGTGACTATTACGCCGAAAAACTGAGCATCGCCGCAGTCAGCAATGTCGACGACGGATCGTTGCACTATGTCGCACTCTTCTCTGACATCACTGAGCTGAAGGAGCACCAACAGCAGCTTGAGCAGATGGCGCATTACGATGCGCTGACCGGCATTCCCAATAGGGTACTGCTCGCCGACCGTCTGCAGCAGGCCATCGCCCAGTCGCGGCGCCACCAACGAGGCCTGGCGCTCGTTTATCTGGATATCGATGGTTTTAAGGAGGTCAATGACGTACATGGTCACGAGACGGGTGACCAGTTGCTTGTAAGCCTCGCCCAGCGCCTGCGCGACACACTGAGAGAGGGTGACACCCTCGCCCGTCTGGGTGGCGACGAATTCGTTGCCGTGCTCACGGATATCGACACCAGCTCCGAGTGCGAATCCATCCTGTCGCGCATGCTGCAGGCGGCGGCCATGCCGATCACCGTGCGCCAGCACACGCTGCAGCTTTCAGCCAGTCTCGGTGTCGCCCTGTTCCCTCAAGACGGCAGCGATCCGGATACGCTGCTGCGCCATGGCGACCAGGCCATGTATCACGCCAAACAGGCCGGAAAGAACCGTTACCACCTGTTCGACGCGGAAGAGGACCGTCAGACACAGACACATCGGAAAAACCTCAGCCGCATTCAACAAGCGCTCGATCAGGACGAATTCGAGTTGCATTACCAGCCGAAGGTCAACATGCGCACGGGCACCGTCGTCGGAGCCGAAGCCCTGATCCGCTGGCGTGACCCGGAGCGCGGACTGGTTCCGCCCGGCGATTTCCTGCCGCTGATCGAGGGAAGCGAGTTGCTCACACGCATTGGGGACTGGGTGCTGGATACTGCGTTGACGCAGATGGCCACGTGGCGCCGATGCGGACTGGATCTTGCCGTCAGCGTCAACATCGCTGCACATCATTTGCAACAGGAGAGTTTCCTGCCACGCCTTCGGGAAAAACTTTCTGCTCACAACGATGTCAAGCCGGACCAACTGGAACTGGAGGTCGTGGAATCTGCCGCGCTCGAGGGAATCGCCCAGATTTCGCAACTAATGCAGGCCTGCCAGATACTCGGAGTGAAATTCTCGCTCGACGACTTCGGCACCGGCTATTCATCGCTCACCTATCTCAGGCGCCTTCCGGCAAACGTCCTCAAGATCGACCAGAGCTTCGTGCGCGACATGCTCTGGGATTCCGAGGATCTGGCGATCGTCGAGGGTGTCATCGGGCTGGCATCCGCCTTCCGCCGCACAGTCATCGCCGAAGGCGTGGAAACCACGGAACACGGCGAACTCCTGCTGCGTCTGGGCTGCGACCTAGCCCAGGGATACGGCATCGCCCGGCCCATGCCAGCCGCTGACATCCCGGACTGGATCGACTCCTGGCGTCCGGACCCGGCCTGGTCGGGACCCCGCAACATGGCGGTCAACCGGGACGATCTGCAGTTAACCTATGCCGAGGTGGACCACCGCCACTGGATCAAATGCATCGAGGAAACACTCGACAATCCCAACGCGTTCCCGCCGGAGACCGACGCGAGAAAGTGCCGTTTCGGACAGTGGTATTTCAACGAGGGATATCGACGCTACGGACACCTGGAGGAATTTTCGGCGCTCGGTTCACAGCACCAAGCGATCCATGAATTCACCCGGGAGATGTTCGCTCTCACAGCGGGCGGCAATTCCGAAACGGCGCGACAAATGTTGGGCGAATTGCTTGCCAGGCGCGACGCTCTGATCACTCGGTTGCACGCGCTCTCGGCAGCAATCGAGCAGACAGGACACTGAAAGACCAGCGGTTTCCCGTCGTCAACGCTCGCGCGGCTTTCGCGGCGCCCTGCCCGGCTCCGGGTTCTCCATGCCAAATTCGGCCAGCAGATTCTGCACTTCCTTCTCGCCAAGTTCGACGACCTGTCCTCGTTTGAGATTGGGCGGCAGGACGAAGGGGCCATAGCGCACGCGCATCAAGCGACTGACGGTAACGCCAACAGCTTCGAACATGCGGCGCACTTCGCGGTTTCGTCCTTCGAAAAGCGAGACGCGGTACCAGTGATTGGCCCCATCGCCCCCCCCATCCTGGAAAGTCGCAAACTGCGCCGGGCCGTCATCCAGTTCGATCCCCTGCAACAAGCGTTGCTGCGACTCGAGCGACAGTTCGCCGAGCACACGCACGGCATACTCGCGCACCAGGTTGTAACGCGGATGCATTAACCGGTTAGCCAGTTCGCCCGACGTAGTGAACAACAGCAAGCCGCTGGTATTGAAGTCGAGACGGCCGACCGCGACCCAGCGCGACCCCGCCAGGCGCGGCAGGGAGGTAAATACGGTCGGACGATGCTCCGGGTCGTCGCGCGACACGATCTCACCGTCCGGCTTGTGATAGATGATCACACGCGGCAGACGGTTGGAGAATTTCAGGTTGACCAGACGACCGTTAACCTTGATGCGGTCGCCGGGCGTAGCCGACTGGCCGGTTTGCGCGGTCTCGCCGTTTACGGTGACGCGCCCCGCGGCGATCAGTGCTTCCATCTCACGGCGCGAACCAATACCGCTTTGCGCCAAAAGTTTGTGCAGGCGCTCCGGCTTGCCGGGAATTTCCTTGTGCCGCCCACGCTTCGACGGATCGACCGGGGCCGCACGCGTCGGTCGGCGCATCTGGCCAACCGGTTGCGCCTCCGGCGCTTCCGCTTCGGCAATCGCCGGCCGGCCGGCGCGTGACCGGCGTGAATCGGAAGCCGCAGGGCGGAAGGGGGTGTTACGCGATTTGTTGGGCATCGGCCAGGTCCAGGGTTTGGTTGATCATGTCAAGCGGCGGCAGTTCGGTCACGCTACGCAGGCCAAGGTCGTCAAGGAACTTCTTGGTAGTCGCCAGCAAAGCCGGTCGGCCGGGCGTGTCGCGATGGCCGACGACGTCGATCCATCCGCGCTCCTCGAGCGCCTTGATAACCTGTGTCGATACCGTAACCCCGCGAATTTCCTCAATGTCGCCACGCGTCACGGGTTGACGATAGGCGATGATGGCTAGCGTTTCCAGCACCGCACGCGAATACTTGGGCGGTTTTTCAGGGTTGAGCCGCTCCAGATAGGGCAGGAACTCGGCGCGCGTGCGGAAGCGCCAACCGCTTGCCACCTGCACCAGTTCCAACGGCCGCTCGGCCCAGTCGGCACGCAATTCCTCGAGCAGCACGCGCAGGATATCGTTGCCGATTTCCTCGACGAACACCTTTTTCAGGTCGCCAACTGTCAACGGCTGCTGTGCACTGAGCAACACCGCCTCGAGTATTCGCTTGAACTGCGCAGTATTACTCGGAATCGTCGTTTCCGTCGGGCTGTTCGGTTTCGTGTTCAAGTCGTCCATCCGTCAACCTCACGTAGATCGGGGCAAAAGCTTCGGCCTGGGTCATCTCGAGCAGATGCTCGCGTGCCAGTTCGAGCATGGCCAGGAAATGTACCACCAACACCTGCGCGCCCAGCGTCACATCGAACATGTCAACGAAATCGACAAACCCTCCGGCGTCGCGCAGGGTGCGCAGGATCATGCCCATATGCTCGCGTACCGACAACTCCTCGCGCTGGATGGTGTGGCGGGTATGCAGCTTGGCCTGCCGCGCAATGGCGCGCCACGCCTCGCGCAGATCCTCCGGACTGACCTCCGGCAGACGTTGCAGCATCGATTTCTCGACCCATACCTCGACCCAGTCGAAATCCCGTTCGGCCTGAGGCAACTCGTCCAGCTTGCGCCCCGCCTGCTTCATCTGCTCGTACTCGATCAGGCGACGCACGAGTTCGGCGCGCGGATCTTCAACTTCCTGGCCTTCCGTGGCCTTGAGCTTGGGCAACAGCATGCGCGACTTGATTTCGATCAGCATCGCCGCCATGACCAAGTAATCCGCCGCCAGTTCAAGATTGTGCGAGCGCATGGCTTCAACGTAGGTCAGGTACTGCACGGTCAGCGGCGCCATCGGAATATCGAGGACGTTAACGTTGGCCTTGCGGATCAGGTACAGCAACAGGTCCAGCGGCCCCTCGAAGGCATCAAGCATGACCGCCATGGCATCCGGCGGGATATACAGGTCGAGCGGCAACTGCTCCATCGGCTGCCCGTAGATGCGGGCAAACGGCGCGGCCGACTCGGCCGGGGATATCTCTTCGATGACGGCGTTGTCGCTCATTGATTCCACATTCCCCCGACCAGACGACCTACTACCGAATGGCGAAACGCCTAGCGGTAGCTCAATCCCATTGCAGCACGCACGTCGCGCATCGTCTCGCGCGCCAACTTGCCGGCCTTGGCGTTGCCGTCGGCGATGATGTCGCGCACCAGCGCCGGGTTGTCCAGGTATGTCTGCGCGCGCTCCTGCATCGGCGCTTGTTCCTTGAGGATGCCGTCGATCACCGGTTGCTTGCATTCGAGGCAGCCAATGCCGGCACTACGGCATCCTTTCTGGACCCAGTCCTTGCAGACATCGTCCGAGTACACCTGATGCAGCTGCCACACCGGGCATTTTTCCGGATCGCCGGCATCGGTGCGGCGCACACGCGACGGATCGGTCGGCATGCGTTTGACCTTCTGCGTCACCGAGGCCGCGTCCTCGCGCAAGGTAATCGTGTTGTTGTACGACTTGGACATCTTCTGACCATCGAGGCCAGGCATCTTCGACGCCTCGGTCAGCAAATACCCCGGTTCGACGAGGATCATCTTGCCGGTACCTTCCAGATACCCCATGAGTCGTTCGCGGTCGGCGTGCGACAGGCTCTGCGCTTCCTGCACCAAGGCACGGCCCTGCTCCAGCGCACCGGCATCGCCGTCCTGTTGGAAGCGTGTGCGGAAATGTTCGAAGGAACGCTTGTTCTTGCTGCCCAACTTGCCGACCGCCTCCTTGGCTTTTTCCTCGAAACCCGGCTCGCGACCGTACAAGTGGTTGAAACGGCGCGCCAGTTCGCGCGAGAACTCGACGTGCGGGATCTGGTCCTCGCCGACCGGCACCTTGTCGGCGCGGTAGATGAGGATGTCCGAACTCATGAGCAACGGGTAACCGAGAAAACCGTAGGTGGAAAGATCCTTGTTGGAGAGCTTTTCCTGCTGATCCTTGTAGGTCGGCACACGCTCCAGCCAGCCGATCGGAGTCATCATCGAGAACAACAGGTGCAACTCGGCATGCTCCGGCACCTGCGATTGGATGAACAGCGTCGCTTGCTGCGGATCGACGCCGGCGGCCAGCCAGTCGATCACCATGTCCCAGGTCGCCTTGTCGATGCCGTGCGGATCGTCGTACTGGGTGGTCAGGGCATGCCAGTCGGCAACGAAGAACAGACAGGGATACTCGCTCTGGAGTTTGACCCAGTTCTTGAGCACGCCGTGATAATGGCCAAGGTGCAGGCTGCCCGTGGGGCGCATGCCGGAAAGGACTCGTTCTGCGTACATAAAGGATCAGTTGAATTGAAAAAGAAGAATTATCAGGCTTTTGACCACCGCGACGAAGGGCCACAAGATGCTTCCGAGCATCCCGGTGAATGACAACAGCAGGAGAATCGGGATACCCCATCGTTCAAGCTGGGAGAACTTCATGGCCATCGAGAACGGCATCAGGCTCACCGCGATGCGCCCGCCGTCCAGCGGCGGCAATGGAAGCAGGTTGAGCACCATGAGCATGACATTGATTCCGATGCCCATCTCGCTCATCATCGCCAGCGGACGGGTATAGGCGTTGAACGGCATCACGATGGCCAGCTTGAGCAGCACCGCCCAACCGAACGCCATCAGCAGGTTCACCGCTGGACCGGCGGCGGCCACCCACAGCATGTCCCGTTTCGGATTGCGCAAGCGCCCGAAATTGACAGGAACCGGCTTCGCCCAGCCAAAGATGAATGGGCTGTTCACGACAAAGAGCAACAGCGGCAGCAAGACGGTCCCGAACGGATCAATATGCCTCAAAGGGTTAAGACTGATCCGCCCCGCCACCCAAGCCGTGTTGTCGCCGAAGTGCCGGGCCGCATAGCCGTGCGCGGCTTCGTGCAGGGTGATGGCAAAAATGACCGGCAATGCGGAAATAGCAATCGTCTGGACCAGGGCGGAAATATCCACGGCCTTACTCCAACCCAAAGGGTTCGATCGGCCCGCGCCCGACGCGCACCACGGCCGGCGGCAGGCTGGTCAGGTCGATCACGGTCGTCGGGGTTGTGCCGCAGAAGCCGCCGTCGAGAATTAGCTCCACATGGTCATCGAGCCGGTCCTGGATGATCCAGGCTTCGGTCAGCGGCTCCTCGTCCTCGGGTAACTGCAGGGTTGAAGTCAGCAAGGGTTCGCCGAGCTCTTCGAGCAAGGCCAGCGCGACCTTGTGATCGGGGATGCGCAATCCGATCGTCTTGCGCTTCGGGTGCAGCACACGGCGCGGCAGTTCCTTGGTGCCTTCGAGAATGAACACATAACTGCCCGGCGTCGCCGCCTTGAGCAATCGATACTGCGCATTATCGACGCGGGCGAACTGGGCAATTTCCGACAGATCGCGGCACATCAGCGTCAGGTGATGGCGGTCGTCGAGTCCGCGGATACGGCGGATGCGCTCGACCGCATCCTTGTCACCCAGGCGACACCCCAGCGAATAACAGGAATCGGTCGGCAAGGCAACGATACCGCCGGAGCGCACCACCTCCACCGCCTGGGCCAGGAAGCGCGGTTGCGGATCGTCCGGATGAATGGAGAGATAACGTGCCATGGCCCGCCTGGATCAGAAGACTTCCCAGACCGGTTTCAAGCCTTCCGGCAATGGTTGCGTTCCGCCCAGATCGATGTAACTTTCGTCGGGGCCGTGAAAGTCCGACCCGCAGGACGCGAGGAAACCGTACTCTCTCGCGAGGCGCGAAAACAGGTTAACGTTGTCCTGCGAGTGGCTGCCCGAAATCACTTCGACAGCCTGCCCTCCGCAACGCTTGAACTCGTCGAGAAGATTCCGCATTTGCAGGCGGGAAAACTTGTATCGACCAGGGTGAGCCACGACGGCAACGCCGTTGGCACCAGAGATCCACCTGACAGCTTCGTCGAGGGTTGCCCAGCGATGCGTCACATACCCCGGCTTCCCGGGCACCAGATACGACTCGAAGACACTGCGCACATCCTTGCAAACCCCGATTTCCACGAGGTAGCGAGCAAAATGCGAACGGCTGATCAGGCTCGGGTTCTCGGCATACCGCATGGCACCCTCGAAACAACCGTTTATGCCAACTTTTTCGAGTTCCACCGACATGCGCCGTGCACGATCGATACGCCCGGAACGAATCCACGCCAGGCCGGCATTCAAGGCTTCGTCCTGCGAATTGAAATTGAGGCCGACGATATGCACCTGCAAACCTCCCCATTCGATGGAAATCTCGACGCCATCGATAAAGCGCATTCCCAACGCTGCGGCCACCTCGCGCGCTGCCGCCAACCCGCTGAGGTCGTCGTGATCGGTAAGCGCAAACAGGTCGACGCCGTTCGCCGCCGCTCGCCGCGCCACGTCGGCAGCAGAGAGCAAGCCGTCGGAGGCTCTGGAATGTGAATGGAGGTCAGCGACAAGCACAGCGGGAGGATCGATTCGGCGGGGGAGGAAAACCGCGGATGATAGCACATGAAGCACTCCCCCTCCCGGCACGCCAAACCGGATTTCCACCTCGGTGTTTGTGGCGGCGAGAAGTCAAGCGATACGATCAGATCCTTCCTTCCTCGACTGCATGACAGGCCACGCGCGTCCCGGCTTTAGCGACCAAGAACGGACGCTCGCTGCGGCAGCGCTCGTTGGCGTGCGGACAGCGCGGATTGAAGGCGCACCCCGCCGGCGGATTGAGCGGGTTGGGCACTTCTCCGGAGACCGGCGTGCGGGCGCGGCCGGTATCGCGCATCTTTGGAATCGCGTCGAGCAGCATGCGCGTGTATGGATGGCGCGGCCGGTCGAAGAGATCGTGCTTCGACGCCAGTTCGACCAGCCTTCCGAGATACATCACGCCCACTTGATCACTCACGTGCCGCACCACGGCCAGATTGTGGCTGATGAACAGATAGGTCAGCCCCTGCTCGCGTTGCAGATCCTTCATGATGTTCAGGACCTGGGCCTGGACGCTGACATCGAG
>CAZCJW010000007.1:0-11880 GCA_964499185.1 uncultured Propionivibrio sp.
GATCGATGATCCTGGCGGGAGGTTTATCGGCGAAAAAATTAATGAGCGCGGAAGCGGTCCGTCGATTCGAAAAATATAGCGGAATCTGTCCGGACAGCGCGCCACGATAAACGAGAAAAAGCGTCGAGAATGCCACCAAATACCAGACAGGAGCAATTGGCAAGCTCAAGAAAGCGTAGCAGGCCGGCGCGAACATAACGTGGATTACCTTCCACCACCAAGGCTGCCGGGTCAGGCTGGCGACCAATAGAGCGGTTGCTCCGATCAGAGACGATACCTCGAACCAAGGTAACGGCAGTCGGCGAAAGAAAAAAAAATACGGCCAAGCGACTCCCAGCACGATAAGAACGGCAGCGAGCTGGAGCGCGATTTGACGGAAACGGCGGTGACCTTCGCGGTAGCGGTGGGGATCGTCGTGCATGAGGGGCGGGGGAAAGCGTGGTGTTCTTCCAACGGGTCAAGGTGTTTTACCTTTGTTCTCGTGCCGATATGTCTTGAAAACATAAAAAAGACAGCTTATATCGGCACGATTTCTGCTATCATACACGCCTGACCGGAAACGCTGGTTGACACAGTTCTTGTTGTTGTGTGAAAATTATGGGTTCCGGGTTGGAGGGATACCCAAGCGGTCAACGGGATCAGACTGTAAATCTGACGGCTCTGCCTTCGAAGGTTCGAATCCTTCTCCCTCCACCAAAATGATGTTGCTGTAGCGGTTGTAGTTGGTGACGCTGCGGGTATGGTTTTGCGGGTGTAGCTCAATGGTAGAGCTGAAGCCTTCCAAGCTTAAGACGAGGGTTCGATTCCCTTCACCCGCTCCACGCTGTGATTCGGCGATTGTATGAGTTGCGAGCAGGACGCCCATGTAGCTCAGTGGTAGAGCACTCCCTTGGTAAGGGAGAGGCCGGCAGTTCAATCCTGCCCATGGGCACCACGGATTCAGTATCAAGGATTTTTAACTTCTAACGTTTGAGGTACCGGCAATGGCTAAGGCAAAATTTGAGCGTACGAAGCCGCACGTGAACGTCGGCACGATTGGTCACGTTGACCATGGGAAGACCACACTGACGGCGGCGATCACGACGATCCTGTCGAAGAAGTTTGGTGGTGAGGCGAAGGCCTACGATCAGATCGATGCGGCGCCGGAAGAGAAGGCTCGCGGCATCACGATCAACACGGCGCACGTGGAATACGAAACGGCGGGGCGGCACTACGCGCACGTTGACTGCCCGGGTCACGCGGACTACGTGAAGAACATGATTACCGGCGCGGCACAGATGGACGGTGCCATCCTGGTGGTATCGGCGGCCGACGGCCCGATGCCGCAGACGCGTGAACACATTCTTCTGGCCCGTCAGGTTGGCGTTCCCTACATCATCGTGTACATGAACAAGTGCGACATGGTGGACGACGCCGAGCTGCTCGAGCTCGTTGAAATGGAAGTGCGCGAACTGCTCTCCAAGTACGAATTTCCGGGCGATGACATTCCGATCATCAAGGGCTCGGCGCTGAAGGCCCTCGAAGGCGATGCGGGCGAGCTTGGTGAAGTCTCCATCATGGCCCTGGCTGACGCGCTGGACAGCTACATCCCCACGCCCGAGCGCGCGGTGGACAAGCCCTTCCTGCTGCCGATCGAAGACGTCTTCTCCATTTCGGGTCGTGGCACGGTGGTCACGGGTCGTGTTGAGCGCGGCATTGTCAAGGTTGGCGAAGAAATCGAAATCGTCGGTATCAAGCCCACGGTGAAGACCACCTGCACCGGTGTTGAAATGTTCCGCAAGTTGCTCGATCAGGGCCAGGCGGGCGACAACGTTGGCGTGTTGCTGCGCGGCACCAAGCGTGAAGACGTCGAGCGTGGTCAAGTGCTGGCCAAGCCAGGCTCGATCACGCCGCACACCCACTTTACGGGTGAAGTGTATGTTCTGTCGAAAGACGAAGGTGGTCGTCATACCCCGTTCTTCAACAACTACCGTCCGCAGTTCTATTTCCGGACGACGGACGTGACGGGGGCGATCGCGCTGCCGGAAGGTACCGAGATGGTGATGCCGGGGGACAACATCCAGATGACGGTCAAGCTGATCTGCCCGATCGCCATGGAAGAAGGTCTGCGTTTCGCCATTCGCGAGGGTGGTCGTACCGTCGGCGCCGGCGTCGTCGCCAAAATTATCGAGTAATGTTTGATTCCCCGGGCGGACCTTGCTCCGCCCGGTCGCTCTTTGGAAACCAAAAATGCAAAACCAGAAAATCCGTATTCGTCTCAAAGCCTTCGATTATCGTCTTATCGACCAGTCCGCGCTGGAAATCGTGGAAACCGCGAAGCGTACCGGTGCAGTCGTGCGTGGGCCGGTGCCGCTTCCGACCCGGATTCAACGATTCGACGTGTTGCGTTCGCCGCATGTCAACAAATCGTCGCGCGATCAATTCGAGATCCGCACACATCTTCGCCTGATGGATATTATCGATCCAACCGACAAGACGGTTGATGCGTTGATGAAGCTTGATTTGCCTGCTGGCGTCGACGTGGAAATTAAGTTGCAGTAATCGTCACAAAGCGGCTATAATCGCCGCCTTTCACCGAGTGGCATCGCGCTGATGTCACTCATTTTGTTTTTGTGCTCGCCGGCCAATCGTAGCCGGCAAGAGGAGAATAACCATGAGTCTAGGCCTTGTTGGGCGCAAGGTTGGCATGACGCGCATATTTACCGATGACGGGTTGTCCGTTCCGGTGACTGTGCTCGATGTGTCGAATAATCGTGTTGCCCAGATCAAAACGCCGGAAAGCGATGGCTATACAGCGGTCCAGGTTACTTTCGGCAAGCGCCGTTCTTCACGTGTCAATAAATCCTTGGCGGGTCATCTCGCCAAGGCTGGCGTGGAAGCCGGGGTGTTGCTCAAGGAGTTTCCGGTTTCGTCTGAGGATCTCGCGAACCTGAAGCCAGGCGACCAGATTAGCGTTGCGATTTTCACGGTTGGGCAGAAAGTCGATGTTACCGGTCAAACGATCGGTAAAGGCTTCGCCGGTGGGATCAAGCGTCACCATTTTAGTTCGCAGCGCGCAAGCCACGGTAACTCGGTTTCCCACAATGCTCCTGGTTCGATTGGTATGAACCAGGACCCGGGTCGGGTTTTCCCGGGCAAGCGGATGGCGGGGCACTTGGGCGACGTCAAGCGCACGCAGCAGAACCTTGAGATCATCCGTATTGATGTCGAGCGTCAGCTGTTGTTGGTTAAGGGCGCAGTTCCTGGGTCGAAAGGCTCGGATCTTATTGTGCGTCCAGCTGTCAAGGCGGGGGCATAATGGAACTCAAGCTTATCAATGAACAAGGCCAAGAAGCGAGTCGCTTGCAGGCTTCGGATGTGCTGTTTGGCAGGGAATACAACGAAGCGCTGATTCATCAGGTCGTTGTCGCTTACCAGGCAAATTCGCGTAGCGGAAACCGTGCGCAAAAAGACCGCGGTCAGGTTAAGCATACCACCGCCAAGCCGTTCCGCCAGAAAGGTACGGGACGGGCGCGTGCCGGTATGTCGTCATCGCCGTTATGGAGAGGTGGTGGTCGGATCTTTCCGAATAGTCCGGATGAAAATTTCAGCCAAAAACTGAACAAAAAAATGTACCGGGCCGGGATCGCGTCGATTCTCTCCCAACTCGTCCGAGAAGACCGTTTGGCTGTTGTAGATAGTATTGCTGTTGATGCGCCGAAGACCAAGCTGTTCGCCCAGAAGATTAAAGGAATGGGCTATGACTCGGTGTTGGTAATCACGGATAGTCTTGACGAGAATGTCTTCCTAGCATCGCGCAATCTCCCGAACGTGCTCGTTCTTGAGGTCAATGAGGCTGATCCGGTGTCGCTGATTCGCTTCCCTAAGGTGCTGATGACGAAAAACGCCGTCGCCAAGTTTGAGGAGATTCTGGGATGAATCAACAACGTTTGATGCAAGTTCTGCTTGCTCCTCAGGTTTCTGAGAAAGCGACTTACGTTGCGGACAAGAATGAGCAGGTGATTTTCCGCGTGGTGCCCGACGCCACCAAGCCTGAAGTAAAGGCAGCGGTTGAGTTGCTGTTCAAGGTGTCTGTTGAGTCGGTGCAGATCGCGAACGTCAAGGGCAAGCAAAAGCGCTTTGGCCGCTACATGGGTAGCCGGAAGAATTGGAAAAAGGCCTATGTGTGCCTCAAGCCCGGCCAGGAAATCAATTTCGTTGATGGAGGGGCTGCATAATGGCACTCATCAAAGTCAAGCCGACCTCGCCTGGTCGTCGGGCTGTGGTCAAGGTGGTCAACCCCGATCTGCACAAGGGTGCGCCGTTTGCCGGGTTGCTGGAGCCGCAGTCCAAGAACGCTGGCCGTAATAATAATGGACATGTCACAACGCGGCATCAAGGTGGCGGCCACAAACAGCATTATCGGCTGATTGATTTCAAGCGCAACAAGGACGGCATTCCGGCAAAAGTCGAGCGTATAGAGTACGATCCGAACCGGACGGCGAACATCGCGTTGCTCTGTTATGCCGACGGAGAACGCCGCTATGTAATCGCGCCCAAGGGTATGGTTGTCGGGCAGCAGGTGGTAAGCGGGTCGGAAGCTCCAATCAAGTCAGGGAATGCGTTGCCAATCCGTAATATCCCGGTGGGTACCACGATTCACTGTATCGAGATGATCCCTGGTAAAGGCGCCCAAATCGCCCGTTCGGCTGGAACTTCCGCGCAATTGCTGGCACGCGAAGGGGTGTACGCCCAAGTCCGCTTGCGTTCCGGTGAAATTCGTCGCGTTCATGTCGAGTGCCGTGCAACTATCGGCGAAGTTGGGAACGAAGAGCATAGTCTTCGCTCCATTGGCAAGGCCGGTGCAAATCGTTGGCGCGGAATTCGGCCAACGGTGCGGGGTGTGGTAATGAATCCTGTCGATCACCCGCACGGCGGTGGTGAAGGCAGGACTGCAGCGGGTATGCACCCGGTCAGCCCATGGGGCATCAAGACCAAGGGGTATCGTACACGCAGCAATAAGCGCACGACCTCGATGATTGTGCAGCGCCGTCATAAACGCTAAGGGATAGAGAACTATGGGACGTTCCATTAAAAAGGGCCCGTTTGTCGATGCCCATTTGATCAAGAAGGTTGAGGCGGTTCGCGCGACAAGTGACAAGCGACCAATCAAGACCTGGTCACGCCGTTCGACCGTCTTGCCGGACTTCGTCGGGCTGACCATCGCTGTGCATAACGGCAAGCAGCATATTCCAGTGTACGTCACGGAAAACATGGTCGGCCACAAGCTGGGCGAATTTTCTCTGACCCGCACGTTCAAGGGTCACACTGCTGGCAAGAAAGCCAAGAAGTAAAGGAATGGATATGGAAACTCGTGCTATTTTGCGCGGCGTTCGGCTTTCTGACCAGAAAGGTCGTTTGATTGCTGACCAGATCCGCGGTTTGCCCGTTGACAAGGCGCTAAACGTATTGACATTCAGTCCCAAGAAAGGGGCCGGAATTATCAAGAAGGTGCTTGAGTCAGCTATTGCCAATGCAGAACATAACGACGGCGCCGATATTGACGAATTGAAAGTCAAGACCATTTTTGTAGAAAAAGGGGTGGTGCTCAAGCGTTTCACGGCGCGTGCCAAGGGGCGTGGGAACAGGATCGTCAAGCCGACCTGCCATATCTTCTTAACCGTCGGAAATTAAGGGACAAAAATGGGACAGAAAATACATCCGACCGGTTTCCGCCTGTCAGTGACCCGTGACTGGTCGTCGCGCTGGTATGCTAGCAGCAAGAATTTTCCCAGCATGTTGAATGAAGACGTACAGGTTCGGGGCTATCTCAAGGAGAAACTCAAGCATGCGTCTGTTGGGCGTGTTCTCATTGAACGACCGGCAAAAAACGCCAGAGTGACTGTTTTCTCCGCACGACCCGGTGTCGTGATCGGAAAGAAGGGTGAAGAAATCGATCTGCTAAGGTCTGCATTGCAGAAGATCATGGGCGTTCCGGTCCATGTGAGCATCGAAGAGATTCGTAAGCCTGAGCTTGATGCGCAGTTGATTGCTGACTCCATTACCCAGCAGCTTGAGAAGCGCATCATGTTCCGCAGGGCCATGAAGCGCGCAATGCAGAACGCGATGCGTCTGGGGGCGCAGGGGATCAAGATCATGAGCTCCGGGCGGCTGAATGGTGCTGAGATCGCTCGCCGCGAATGGTATCGTGAAGGCCGAGTGCCGCTGCATACGCTGCGCGCCGATATCGATTATGCAACTTCGGAAGCGCTGACCACCTACGGAATCATCGGGGTAAAGGTTTGGGTCTTCAAGGGGGAAGTTCTCAATCGGGATGAGCAACCTGAGGTTGCGTCGGATACATCTTCTGATGATCAGACACGCAAGCCGCGTCGTGGCGCCAAGCCTGTTGCTGACGCGGGAGACAGGCCCAGGCGTCCGACCAAAACCAAGGATGGCGTACCCGAGGGGGGTGGAGCCGAGCCAGCGATTGGCGAGACGAAGGCCCCGGCAAAACGAGTAAGAAAGGCAGGAACGACAGATGCTGCAGCCAACTAGAAGAAAATACCGTAAGGAGCAGAAAGGCCGGAATACCGGACTTGCGACGCGCGGAACAAAAGTCAGTTTCGGGGAATTTGGCCTCAAGGCGACAGGCCGTGGCCGGCTTACTGCACGTCAGATCGAAGCTGCACGCCGTGCAATGACGCGTCATATCAAGCGCGGCGGTCGAATCTGGATCCGTATTTTCCCCGATAAGCCCATTTCCAAGAAGCCGGCAGAAGTTCGGATGGGCAACGGGAAAGGCAATCCCGAGTATTACGTTGCGGAAATCCGTCCGGGCAAGGTGCTTTACGAGATGGACGGTGTTGGCGAGGTTCTTGCACGCGAAGCTTTCGCGCTTGCTGCTGCCAAGCTCCCCATCCCGACCACCTTTGTTACGCGCATCGTAGGTTGATTGAATATGAAAGCTACTGAACTTAGAACGAAGAGCGTCGACGAACTGAACAAGGAGCTCCTGGAGCTCCTGAAAGCGCAGTTCAGTTTGCGTATGCAAAAAGCCACGCAACAATTGAGCAACTTTAGCCAGATTGGCAAGGTTAGGCGGGATATCGCGCGCGTGCGCACCCTACTCCGTGAAAAGGCGGCACAGCAATGAGCGAAGAGAAGAGCAAGCGTACATTGATTGGGCGTGTTGTCAGCGACAAAATGGACAAAACCGTTACGGTACTGGTCGAGCGTCGCGTTAAACACCCTATGTATGACAAGATTATTGTGCGCTCGAAGAAATACCATGCGCACAATGGAGACAATCAAGCCAAGCAGGGTGATCTCGTGGAAATCCAGGAATCCCGGCCGGTTTCGAAGACCAAGGCGTGGGCTGTCACGAAGCTGCTTGAAAAGGCGGTTGCAATTTAGTCTTGTAATTTAAGAAAAAGAGGGTATAATCTCCCCTCTTTTCCGCGCTCAGTCTTCAACAGACTGGGTGTTTAGCCCTTACGGGTTCCAAGACTGTCCGCGATAGCGGGATAAGTTGGAGACATAAATGATTCAGATGCAGACGGTTCTGGACGTGGCCGATAACACAGGCGCACGTTCGGTGATGTGTATCAAGGTGCTTGGTGGCTCCAAGCGGCGCTACGCAAGCGTTGGTGACGTCATCAAGGTGAGCATCAAGGATGCTGCGCCTCGAGGGCGCGTGAAGAAGGGTGACGTCTACAATGCTGTCGTCGTGCGGACGGCAAAGGGTGTTCGTCGTCCGGATGGTTCTCTAGTCAAGTTCGATAATAATGCGGCGGTGCTCCTGAATAACAAACTGGAGCCAATCGGAACGCGCATTTTCGGGCCGGTGACGCGCGAGTTGCGTAGCGAACGGTTTATGAAGATCGTCTCGCTCGCACCCGAAGTTCTGTAAGGGGCGACAATGGAAAAAATTCGCAAAGGCGACGAAGTAATCGTCATCGCCGGCAAAGACAAGGGGAAGCGCGGATCGGTTGTGCGGCGCGTCGATTCCGAGCACGTGGTGGTTGAAGGGGTGAACCGCGTGAAGAAGCACGTCAAGCCGAATCCGGTAAAGGGGCTTGTTGGTGGGGTCGTGGATAAGGATATGCCTCTCCATGTCTCCAACGTTTCTCTTTATAACCCGGCTACCAAAAAGGCCGATCGAGTTGGCTTCAAGTTGCTTGAGGGCGGTAAGAAGGTTCGCGTCTTCAAGTCAAATGGCGAAGTGGTAGGGGCATAAGGAGCGGGCATGGCACGTTTGCTGGATTATTACAAGGGTACGGTGGCTCCCGAGTTGGCCAAGAAATTTGGTTACAAGTCGGTGATGGAGATTCCTCGTATCACCAAGATTACTCTGAACATGGGCGTTGGCGAGGCGGTAGCCGATAAGAAAGTCCTGGAAAATGCCGTCGGCGACATGACGAAGATTGCCGGGCAAAAGCCTGTCGTAACCAAGTCTCGCAAGTCGATCGCGGGCTTCAAGATCCGGGAAGGGTATCCGATCGGGTGCATGGTTACGCTGCGCGGCCCGCGGATGTTCGAGTTTCTCGATCGTCTCGTTACGGTTGCGTTGCCGCGAGTTCGAGATTTCCGCGGTATTTCCGGAAAAGGTTTTGATGGCCGTGGAAATTACAACATGGGCGTCAAGGAGCAGATTATTTTCCCGGAAATCGAGTACGACAAGATCGACGCGTTGCGTGGCATGAATATCAGTGTCACGACAACGGCCAAGACCGACGACGAGGCTCGCGCGTTGCTTGCGGCCTTTAAATTCCCGTTCAAGAACTGAGGCGAACATGGCGAAACTTGCACTAATTAACCGCGAAGAAAAGCGGCGCAAGATGGTCGAGAAATACGCCGCAAAGCGCGCTGAACTCCAGGCGATCGTTAGCGATGTCGCTCGGTCTGATGATGAGCGTTTTGAGGCGCGGCAGAAGATTCAGGCGCTTCCGCGCGACGCCAGCCCGGTTCGCTTGCGTAACCGCTGCAAATTGACCGGACGTCCGCGTGGAGTCTTTCGCAAATTTGGTTTGGGTCGTAGCAAGTTGCGCGATTTCGTTATGCGCGGCGAAGTCCCTGGTATGACCAAGGCTAGCTGGTAAGCAGGAGATTACGATATGAGTATGAGCGATCCGATCAGCGATATGCTGACCCGCATCCGCAACGCGCAGTTGGCCAACAAATTAACGGTTGCCATGCCGTCGTCGAAAGTCAAAGTGGCGATTGTGAAGGTCCTTAAGGACGAAGGTTTTGTTGAAGATTTTGCCGTTCGCGAGAACGATGGAAAACCCACCCTGGAGATCGGCTTGAAGTATTATGCCGGCCGTCCCGTAATTGAGAGAATTGACCGTGTTTCGACCCCGGGGTTGCGTATCTACAAAGGAGCAAACGATATTCCGCGGGTGATGAATGGGCTTGGTGTGGCTATCGTATCCACTCCGAAGGGTGTTATGACCGATCGCAAGGCGCGCGCCAGCAATGTTGGTGGCGAAGTCCTCTGCGTCGTCGCGTAAGGGGAAGCTATGTCCCGTGTTGCAAAAAATCCGATAGTGTTGCCCCAAGGTGTAGATATCGCTCTAGGCAACGAAGAGATCGTCGTAAAGGGTCCGCTCGGCGCCATTAGGCTCGGCGCTAACCCCGCAGTGCGTATCGAAAAAGAAGCGCAGGCGCTGGTTTGCAAGCCGGTTGAGGGGGTTCCGAACTCCAACGCGCTGTCCGGGACGATTCGGGCTATTCTCGCCAATATGGTGGTGGGTGTGAGCAAGGGGTTCGAGCGTAAATTGAACCTTGTTGGCGTTGGCTATCGTGCGCAGGCCCAGGGCGATGTTCTCAACCTTACGCTCGGTTTTTCACACCCGGTGGCCCACAAGATGCCGGCCGGTGTCAAGTGCGAGACGCCGACACAGACCGAGATAGTCATCAAGGGCGTGGATAAGCAGCAAGTTGGTCAGGTCGCTGCCGAGGTTCGTGCCTATCGTCCGCCAGAGCCATATAAGGGCAAGGGTGTGCGTTATGCAAACGAAGTGATTGTCCTCAAGGAAACGAAGAAGAAATAAGGGTGCCTAAATGATTGACAAGAAACAGGCGCGTTTGCGCAGAGCCCGCAAAACCCGGGCCAAGATCGCCGAACTGAAGTCAGTGCGCTTGTCGGTGCATCGCACCAACTGCCACATCTACGCTCAGGTTATTTCCTCGTGTGGTTCTAAAGTTCTGGCGGCCGCTTCGTCGCTGGAGACTGCAGTGCGCAAGGATCTTGGAAATGGTGGAAACGTTGGCGCAGCTTCTGTGATCGGAAAGCTGATTGCTGAACGTGCCATCAAGGCTGGAATCGAGCAGGTGGCGTTTGATCGTAGCGGCTTTCAGTATCACGGGCGCATCAAGGCGCTCGCCGAAGCCGCGCGCGAAGCCGGCCTCAAGTTCTGATCGCTCCGGAAAAGGATTGGAGTAAGTAATGGCAAAACCGCAAAGCAAAAAGCCCCAGCAAGCCGAGAAGCCGGATGATGGCCTCCGGGAAAAGATGATTTCGATCAATCGTGTTACCAAAGTCGTGAAGGGCGGGCGTATTCTTGGCTTCGCCGCACTCACTGTCGTTGGTGATGGCGATGGACGTATCGGAATGGGCAAAGGAAAGTCCCGCGAAGTACCGGTGGCCGTGCAAAAGGCTATGGAAGAGGCGCGTCGCAAGCTGGTCAGGGTCAGTCTGAAGAACGGAACCTTGCACCACACCGTTGTAGGTCGGCATGGTGCGTCCAGCGTAATGATGCAGCCGGCTCCTGAGGGTACCGGTGTTATCGCCGGAGGCGCGATGCGGGCAGTGTTTGACGTGATGGGAGTCACCAACGTGGTTGCCAAAGCGCACGGGTCGACCAATCCCTACAACATTGTTCGGGCCACGATCAATGGTCTGCAGGCCATGAATACACCGTCCGAAATCGCTGCCAAGCGTGGAAAGACGATTGAAGAGATTCTGGGGTAAGCAATGGCTGATAAAAAAGTGAAAATTACGCTCGTCAAAAGCTTGATTGGCACAAAGCAATCGCATCGCGCGACGGTGCGTGGGCTGGGCTTGCGGCGTCTGAACAGCACGGCCGAGTTGGAAGATACCCCGGCTGTACGCGGAATGATCAACAAGGTGGCTTACCTTGTAAAATGCGAGGGTTAAGATGAAGCTTAATACCATTCAACCTTCCGAGGGAGCCAAGCGGGCACGGCGCCGCGTCGGCCGCGGTATCGGATCCGGTCTAGGAAAGACAGCCGGGCGTGGTCATAAGGGCCAAAAATCCCGCGCTGGAGGATTTCACAAAGTCGGCTTCGAAGGCGGCCAGATGCCGTTGCAAAGACGACTCCCGAAACGTGGTTTCGTATCTCTCACCAATTGGCGCAATGCAGAAGTGCGTCTGTCCGAAATCAACGACCTACCGGTTGACGAAATCGACCTGTTGACGCTCGTGCAGGCGAACCTGGTTTCGTCGCACGCACTGTCGGCGAAGGTCGTGTTGTCCGGAGAGATCACGCGCAAAGTGGTCCTTAAGGGGGTTGGGGCGACGAAGGGTGCCAAAGCGGCTATCGAAGCGGCTGGCGGCAGTGTTGCTGAATAACAAGAAGATGGTGGCGTTTCTTGGCAACTAATCCTGGACAAGTAGGTAAAGGCGGGAAGTATGGCGATCTGAAACGTCGATTGATGTTTCTTCTCGGCGCTCTGATCGTCTATCGCATTGGTTCGCATATCCCGGTTCCTGGAATCGATCCGGCGGCGCTTGCCGAGTTCTTCAACCGCAACCAAGGCGGCATCCTCGGCATGTTCAACATGTTTTCCGGGGGCGCCTTGAAGCGGTTTACGATCTTTGCCCTCGGGATCATGCCGTACATTTCGTCGTCGATCATCATGCAGTTGATGACGCA
>CAZCJW010000007.1:11980-22701 GCA_964499185.1 uncultured Propionivibrio sp.
CACTTGCCGCTCAAGTTGAATATGTCCGGTGTAATACCGCCCATTTTTGCATCGTCCATTATTCTGTTTCCGGCAACCATCGCGGGATGGTTCGGGGCCAATGACTCGATGCGATGGTTGAAGGATGTTGCCGCTGTTCTTTCTCCCGGCCAACCTATTTACGTCATGCTGTATGCGGCCGCAATCATCTTCTTTTGCTTTTTCTACACGGCGTTGGTGTTCAACTCGAAGGAGACCGCGGATAACCTGAAGAAGAGTGGCGCTTTTGTGCCTGGAATTCGTCCTGGCGACCAGACGGCGCGTTATATTGACAAAATTCTCGTGCGCCTTACCCTGATCGGAGCTGCCTATATCACAGTGGTGTGTTTGGTGCCCGAGTTCCTGATTCTGAAGTGGAACGTTCCGTTTTATTTCGGCGGTACTTCGTTGCTGATTATCGTTGTCGTGACGATGGACTTCATGACACAGGTTCAGGCCTATGCTATGTCGCACCAATACGAAGGACTGCTGAAGAAGGCCAATTTCAAAGGGTCTGGATTTTCGGCGAAATAGGATGGCTAAGGAAGACTTGATTGAAATGCAGGGGGAGGTTATCGAGAACCTCCCCAATGCGACGTTCAGGGTGAAGCTTGAAAATGGACATGTGGTGCATGGGTTCATCTCTGGGAAGATGCGAATGCATTACATAAGAATATTGCCTGGTGACAAGGTGACGGTGCAGCTGACACCTTATGACCTGAGTCGAGCGCGCATTGTGTTCCGCGCGAAGTGAAGAATCTCTACGTAGTGGATGTAAATTGACAAACGGCTGGCTGCGCCTGGCGTCAAAAAATATTAGGAGTTAATCATGAAAGTGCTGGCATCTGTTAAGCGCATCTGCCGCAATTGCAAAATCATTCGACGCCACGGCATTGTGCGTGTGATCTGTACCGATCCGCGCCACAAGCAGCGTCAGGGTTGATCTTCGGTATTCAGTTGAATATCCGGATGATTACTATTCATTTACGTTTCGAATTATTGGGGTGAATCGATGGCCCGCATCGCAGGGGTAAATATACCCAACCATCAGCATGCCGAAATCGCGCTTACCGCGATTTACGGTGTTGGCCGCAGCCGCGCACAAAAGATTTGTGATGCTGCCGGGATTGTACGTTCAACGAAGATGAAGGATTTGACGGAAGCCGAAATGGATCGCCTGCGCGATCAGGTCGGCAAGTTCACCGTCGAAGGCGACCTTCGTCGCGAAGTGACGATGAGCATCAAGCGGCTCATGGACCTCGGATGCTATCGTGGTCTCCGTCATCGCAAAGGCCTGCCGTGCCGTGGCCAGCGTACGCGTACCAACGCGCGTACCCGCAAAGGTCCGCGCAAAGCCATTGCCGGCAAGAAATAATAGGAACTCATCATGGCCAAGACCGCAACGAAAGTTCGCAAGAAAGTCAAAAAGAACGTGGCTGAGGGCATCGCCCATATACATGCGTCTTTTAACAACACCATCATCACTATCACCGACCGTCAGGGCAATGCGTTGTCCTGGGCTACTTCGGGTGGCGCGGGCTTCAAGGGTTCCCGAAAGAGCACGCCGTTCGCCGCGCAGGTCGCTGCCGAGGCGGCCGGCAAGGCTGCCGTTGAATGCGGAGTTAAGAACCTTGAGGTTCGGATCAAGGGCCCCGGCCCCGGTCGCGAATCGTCGGTTCGTGCTCTGAATGCTCTCGGGATGAAGATTACATCCATCACGGATGTCACCCCGATTCCCCATAACGGCTGCCGTCCGCCGAAGAAGCGTCGGATTTAAGGAGAAAGACAAGTGGCTCGTAATCTCGATCCGAAATGCCGTCAGTGCCGCAGGGAAGGCGAGAAGCTGTTCCTCAAGGGAGAGAAGTGCTTCTCCGACAAATGTGCAATCGAAAGGCGCTCATATGCTCCCGGACAGCACGGACAAAAGTCCGGCCAACGGTTGTCCGACTATGGCGTTCATCTGCGGGAAAAGCAGAAGATCCGTCGTATCTATGGCGTCCTTGAGGGGCAGTTCCGCAAGGTTTATAAGGAAGCCGACCGTCGCAAGGGCGTGACCGGTGAAAACCTTCTGCAGTTACTGGAGTCGCGCCTTGACACGGTGGCCTACCGTATGGGGTTCGCGGCATCGCGTTCCGAATCACGGCAGGTCGTTCGGCATAATGCGGTTTTGGTCAATGGACGCCGCGTCAATATTCCGTCTTACCAGGTGCGTCCGGGTGATGTTATTGAAGTGGCCGAGAAGGCGAAGAATCAGCTGCGCATCAAGGCTGCCCTCGCGGCGGCGGAGTCGCGCGGATTCCCCGAGTGGGTTGAAGTCAATGTGAAGGAAGCCAAGGGAACATACAAGGCGCGTCCGGAGCGCAGCGAGTTGTCGTCGACGATCAACGAAGGCCTCGTGATCGAACTTTACTCGAAGTAATCGCGGCTCACGCTTGACTGAAACCAGGCAAAGGACAAGACATGCATAGCAGTGGACTATTGAAACCGCGCATTATTGACGTACAGAGTTTATCGCCGGTGCACGCTAAAGTGGTCATGGAGCCGTTTGAACGCGGCTTCGGGCATACCTTGGGTAATGCCCTGCGTCGCATTCTGCTTTCATCAATGCCAGGATATGCGGCAACCGAGGTGAGCATCGACGGGGTATTGCACGAGTACTCGACCATTGACGGCGTTCAGGAAGATGTCGTTGATATTCTCCTTAACCTGAAAGGCGTGGTCTTCAAGCTGCACAACCGTGAAGAAGTTGTTCTACAGTTGAGCAAAGAAGGCGAAGGCGTGGTTCGTGCCGGGGACATTGTGGTGTCACACGATGTCGAGATCATCAATCCCGAACACGTCATTGCTCATCTGTCTTCGGGCGGAAAGCTGGCGCTCGAACTCAAAGTTGAGAAGAATCGGGGATATTTGCCCGGTAACTTGCGACAGCTTGCTGATGCAGGCAAGAGCATTGGAAAACTCATTCTCGATGCTTCGTTCAGCCCGGTTCGCCGTGTCAGCTACTTCGTCGAAAGCGCTCGTGTCGAACAGCGTACCGACCTTGACAAGCTGGTCATGGAGATCGAAACCAACGGTGTGATTGAACCAGAGGAAGCGATCCGTACCGCGGCACGTATTCTGATGGAGCAACTGTCGGTCTTCGCCGATCTGGAAGGTACCGCTCTTCCGATCGAGCACCAGAAAGCTGTGCAGGTTGATCCGTTGCTGCTGCGTCCGGTCGATGATCTCGAGCTGACCGTGCGTTCTGCGAACTGTCTCAAAGCCGAGAATATCTACTATATCGGTGACCTGATACAGCGCACGGAAAATGAACTTCTCAAGACGCCGAATCTTGGCCGCAAGTCGCTTAACGAAATCAAGGAAGTGTTGGCCGCACGTGGCCTGACGCTGGGCATGAAACTCGAAAACTGGCCTCCGGCCGGCCTCGACAAGTAAACTCCCGGACAAGAATAGGAAGGAATAGATATGCGTCACCGTTTGGGTCTTCGTAAATTAAACCGCACCAGTTCCCATCGACTGGCCATGCTGCGGAACATGACCGTTTCCCTGCTCCGGCATGAAACAATCAAGACGACTCTGCCCAAGGCAAAGGAACTGCGTCGGGTCGTCGAACCGATCATTACCCTGGGCAAGAAGCCGAGCCTGGCAAATCGCCGCTTGGCGTTCGACCGCCTGCGTGACCGGGAAATCGTCGTCAAGCTGTTCGACGAAATCGGGCCGCGATACGCCGCCCGAAACGGGGGCTACCTGCGTATCCTGAAGTGTGGCTTCCGCGATGGTGATAATGCGCCGATGGCTTTTGTCGAGTTACTCGATCAGCCGGAAGTGGTTGATGCACCCGCCGAAGAGGAAAAGGCCGCGTAATTTGCGATTACCAGGGAAGCTGCTTTCAAAAAAAACCAGGCTTAGGCCTGGTTTTTTTTGATCAAGGACTTGTATGAGTGTGTGATCTGCGGAGTATGTTGCTTAGCGGGATGCGTCTTCCTCCTGAAGTTGAAGCGCCCACATTTGGGCGTAACGGCCCTCTTGCTCGATGAGTGCCGTGTGGGTGCCTCGTTCGACGACACGGCCGTCGTCCATGACCAGAATCATGTCAGCGTTCATCACGGTCGAAAGACGGTGGGCAATGACCAGTGTTGTTCGCCCCCGTGCAGCGTTCTCGATGCTGGCCTGGATGGCCTTTTCCGTTTTCGAGTCCAGCGACGACGTGGCTTCGTCGAAGATGAGCATGGCCGGGTTCTTGAGCAAGGCTCGGGCGATGGCTACCCGCTGCTTCTCTCCGCCGGACAGCTTGAGGCCTCGCTCGCCGACGCGGGTTTCATAGCCGAGCGGCAGGATGTTGATGAACTCGGTGAGTTGGGCGGCTTCGGCGGCAGCGATCACTTCCTCGCGCGTTGCGTCCGGGCGGCCATAGTTGATGTTGTAATAGATCGTATCGTTGAACAACACGGTGTCCTGAGGGACGATCGCTATTGCCGAGCGCAGGCTTGCTTGCGTTAGTTGGCGGATGTCGTGCCCGTTGATCGAGATCCGCCCGCGGTTGACATCGTAAAAACGATAGAGAAGGCGGGCCAGCGTCGATTTTCCCGATCCCGATTCACCGACGACGGCGACTGTGCTGCCTGCCGGAATCTCGAAATTGACGTCAAACAGTATCTGGCGTTGCGGATCGTAGAAGAAATTGACCGATTCAAAGCGGACGTCGAGCACGGGCGCGAGCAGAGGCAGAGCATCGGGAGCGTCGGCGATCTCGCAGTTTTCACTGAGCAAGGCGAACATGCGCTCGATATCGGCTAAAGCCTGGCGGATTTCGCGGTAAATCACTCCCAAAAAATTGAGCGGCATGTAGAGCTGAATCAGAAACGCGTTGACCAGAACCAGATCGCCGATGGTCATTTTTCCGCTGATCACACCGTCAGCCGCCCGCCACATCATTGCCGTTACGCCCGCGGCAATGATCATCTGTTGCCCAAGGTTGAGCCAGGACAGCGAGACCTGGCTCTTCGTTGCCGCATCTTCCCATTGGCGCATGTGCTTGTCGTAGCGCCCGGCCTCGTACTCTTCGTTATTGAAGTACTTGACCGTCTCGTAGTTTAGAAGACTGTCGATCGCCTGTGTATTGGCCGCGGAGTCGGTTTCATTCACCCGCCGCCTGAGGGCAATGCGCCAATTGCTAACCAGGATGGTAAAAGCGACGTAGGCGAGCAGCGAAAAAATGGTGATCACTACGAACCCACTGTCGTATCTGGCCGCGAGGATGGTCAATACGAGGCTGATCTCGACCAGCGTCGGCAGAATCGAATAGAGCGCATAGGTAATGAGGCTCGATATCGAGCGATTCCCGCGCTCTATGTCCCGGGACATGCCGCCTGTTTGCCTTTCGAGATGGAAACGCAAGGACAGCGCGTGCAGATGTCGAAACACTTCCAGCGATATTCGTCGAACGGCCTCCTGTGTCACACGGGCGAAAAGAATCTCGCGCAACTCGGTAAAGAGGGAATTGGCGAAGCGCAGCGTTCCGTAAAGAGCCAGCAAAAGGATGGGCAGGCCAACTGCAATGGCGGCTCCGGAAAGACCGTCGATCATGTTCTTGAACACGATCGGAACGCCGACGTTGGCCATTTTTGCGGCAACGAGGCAGACGAAGGAGAACAACACTCGCCATTTGTGCTGCCAGAGATAGGGCGCAAGCCGGCCGAGCGTTTGCCAGCCATGAGTGTCTTGTGACACCGGCGGGATTTCAAGATTGTAGGTCGAAGAGTGGCGGGAAGAACGGCGCATGAAAAAAGTACGAAGTGAATTTTGAGTGATCGTTGGGAGTGCGTTTGTGGCAATCAAGTGCGGTCTAGAATCCCAGCGGTTACAGATCGGCCGCTGGAGACGCAACGAATGCATGGAGCCGGAGCGTGTCTGGCATAATACCGGAGTGCATTACCGTCCCGGTAAATCAATACAGGAAATCGATGGATCTCGACGTTCTGGCCTATCTGAGCTGGCGAGAAGTACTGGTGGCAGTCGTCGTGCTGCTGGTGCTCTACATCCTCTTTTCGTTCTTGCGTATCAGCCGGTTGAAAAACGAAAAGCTGCGCGTCCAGGAGGTTTCCCTCCACGCCGCGCAGTCGGCTGCGGCTGCCTACGCAGCAGTTCAGGAACCGGCGGCGTCGGATGCTGACCGGACCTTCGCCAGCGAACCGCTAAAGCCACCCAAGACGGAAGCCTTCCCGTGGAATGAACCGCCGGCGGATCCCCCGGGGCTTCATAAGATCGAGACGCTCGAACAGGATGTTGCACAGTTGCGGCGGGAAATTGGCGGCTTGCGAGCGGAGGTCCAGGCGTTGCGTGATGAGCAGCGTCGAGAACTGACGAAAGTACAAGTCGCGCAGAACGCCTCTCCGTTTTATAGCGAGGCCATGCAATTGGCCATGCAGGGGCAGGAGGCGGCCGATATTTCGCTGCTCTGCGGCATTTCCCGGGGCGAGGCAGAACTCGTCGTCGCCCTGGCGCGCAACCGGGACCAGACACCGGACTGAATAGGGATCGCTCAGGGAGAAAACATGGCAGTCAGCCAAGGCAAGGAAAATGTATCGGACGGGCCGGAAGATCTGACCCAGATCAAGCGCAAGCTGGCTTGGCGGATGGGCGTCGCCGGGTTGATGATTGTTGGGTTGCTCGCGGGTTTATGGCTCTTCGACTCCATGACCGCGAACAGAAGCCAGCCTGAGACGATTGCTCCGCAGTTCACTGAGCCCGTGCCGGTGACGAAAAAGTCGGTCACCCAGCCATTGACCTCTGCTGAACCTGTCGCTGAAACGAGTAATGAGACGAGGGCTACCGTTCCCGAATCGACAGAAGCACCGATGGATCGGATGTCGTCGGCTGCGCAGCCTCCGCCCCCTGAGATTGCCGCGCAGCCGTCCGCGGCGCGGAAAGGGAAACCGCAGACTCGGGCCCCAGCTACCGGCCCGACGGCCGCAGCCTCCGCCCGGTCGGCAGCACCACCGGCCGATACGTCATCAGCCGTCGCTCCCTCCGCCGATCAGCCAGGTGCAGGTTCTCCGGCAGTGCCGGCGAGCCCGCGACAAACCCAGGTACTGCCCCGGCTGCTTTCCGGGATCAACCTGCAGGCCGGGGTGTTCGCCGATCCGAGAAGGGCCGAAGAACTGCACGCCAGATTGCTCCGGGAGGGTATTCCTGCAACGCTTGAAACCAGAGTGCTGGTCGGTCCTTTCCCGAATCGCGAGGCGGCCGATGCCGCGCGGGCGAAAATGCGGGAGATGGGAATCGAAACGGTACAACTGCCGAAAGCCGGGAAAAAGTGACTCTTCAGCAATTCTCCGGGGCTTTGCCCAGTTGCCGCGCGATGCGTTTGGCGAATACCTTCATCTCTTTCGCTGCCTGAAGGTCCCCCTTGGACGTTGCAACAGCAATGCCCTGCCGGTAAGCATCGAGCGCTTCCGGCAACTGGTCGTGATCGCTGAGGGCCTTGCCTAGCTGTTTCCAGGCGGCTGAGTAGTTTCGATCAAACGCCAGTGCCTCCCGGAAATATCCGGTAGCCTTGATTGGGTCGCCGGATTTCAGCCACTCAATACCCAGCGAATAGCGCAGCAGTGCGCCATCGCGCGGCCCGTCGAGCATTTTTTCCAGGTTGGCGATGATTGAAATTGTCACTTATCATTCCTTGTACAAGCATTTTTCAATAGGGCAGCAGAAAAGGAGAAAGGCAGAATGAGCAAATCGGTGATCCACAGCTTGAATGCCCCCGCCGCCATAGGTACTTATTCCCAGGCGATACGTGCGGGCCATACCGTCTATCTTGCCGGCCAGATCGGCCTCGATCCGGCGACGATGCTCCTGGTCGAAGGTATTGACGCACAGATTGATCGCGTTTTCGAGAACATGCGCGCCGTCGCCGTGGAGGCAGGCGGTTCGCTCGATGAAATTGTCAAGGTTAACGTCTATCTCGCCGATCTGAGCGATTTTGTCAAAGTCAATGAAGCGATGGCAAGGTATTTCGCCGAGCCGTATCCGGCACGTGCCGTCGTCGGTGTGGCCGCCCTGCCGCGAGGCGCTTTGATCGAGGTTGATGCCGTCATGGAGTTGACGAGCTTGAGCTTCGGGCTTGATGCCCGCGAATGACGAGATAAAGGCGCCCCCGGCGCTGAAGGCCAGGCTAAGCAAGCTTGGCCTTTCACGGTCAAGCGATCTCGTCCTGCATCTGCCGTTGCGCTATGAGGACGAGACACAGATTGCCTCGATTGCCGCCGTGTCAGGCGATTGTCCTGTGCAACTCGAGGTCGTTGTGCTCGAGGTGTCGGTTCAATTCCGGCCGCGCCGGCAGCTTGTGGCCCGCGTGGCCGACGCGAGCGGTGAATTGACGTTGCGCTTCATCAACTTCTACGGCAGCCAAGCCAGGCAACTCGAACGGGCGCGCGAGGAGAATCGAAAACTTCGCCTGTTCGGACAAGTTCGTCTCGGTTTCTTTGGCGCGGAAATGGTTCATCCTCGCTATCGCGTCGTGGCTGAAGGCGATGTCCTGCCGGAATCCTTGACGCCGGTGTATCCGACGACGGCAGGGATATCCCAGGCAGCTCTCCGCAAGTACATCACCCTGGCGCTTGTTGAATCGGAACTTGACGAACTGCTGGATGCGTCTTGGTGTACCAGGCACGGGTTGCCTTTGTTTGCCGGAGCCGTGCGGCTTATACACTCTCCGCCGCCGGACGTGCCCGAAATGGCGTTGCAGGAACGCACTCATCCAGCCTGGCGGCGCATCAAGTTCGATGAACTTCTGGCGCAGCAGCTTTCCTTGCGGCGTGCCTATCTGGGGCGGCGCAAGAAAGGCGCGCCCGTGCTCGCTCCGCCGGGACGCCTGGCGAGGCGGCTCTTGGTGTCTTTGCCGTTTGAACTAACGGCGGCTCAGCAGCGGGTGATCGGCGAGATAAATGACGATTTGGCACAAGCCTTCCCGATGCAGCGCCTGTTGCAAGGCGACGTGGGCAGCGGCAAGACCATCGTTGCGGCGCTGGCCGCCTGCCAGGCCATTGAAGCCGGGTTTCAGGCGGCGTTCATGGCGCCGACCGAGATTCTGGCCGAGCAGCACTATCTCAAGTTACGGGCCTGGCTGGAGCCATTTGGGGTCGAAGTGGCGTGGCTGACCGGCAGCCTGAAAATGGCTGCCAAACGGGAATCGCAGCAGCAGGCCGCGACCACTGCGCAGCTGATCGTCGGGACGCATGCGCTGATTCAGGAGAGCGTCGATTTCGCCCGATTGGGCCTGGTTATTGTCGACGAACAGCATCGCTTCGGCGTGGCCCAGCGCCTGGAATTACGGCGCAAGGGCGAGAAGAATGCGCTGCCGCCGCATCAGCTGATGATGTCGGCGACACCGATTCCGCGCACGCTGGCCATGAGCTATTACGCCGATCTCGACGTCTCTGTCCTGGACGAATTGCCGCCGGGGCGCACGCCGGTGAGGACCCGGCTGGTGGCCGACGCCCGGCGGGACGAGGTGATCGGGCGCATCCGCGGCGCGGTTGCTTCCGGTCGGCAGGCGTACTGGGTGTGTCCGCTGATCGAGGAATCGGAGAAGCTGCAGTTGCAGACGGCACTCGATACGCATGCCGTGCTTTCGCAGGAGCTACAGGGGTTGCGCGTTGGACTGGTCCATGGCCGCCTCAAGGCTGACGAAAAGGCGGCGACGATGACCGCTTTCGCCGCCGGCGATATCGATGTGCTGGTGGCGACCACGGTCATCGAGGTTGGTGTCGATGTGCCCAATGCCAGCCTGATGGTCATCGAGCATGCCGAGCGCTTCGGGCTCTCACAGCTGCATCAGTTGCGCGGACGGGTTGGGCGTGGCGAGGACGAATCGGTCTGCGTTCTCCTGTACCAGCAGCCTCTCTCTCAAACCGCGCGCGAGCGCCTGAAGATCATCTATGAGAATACCGACGGTTTCGAGATTGCCCGCCAGGATCTGCACCTGCGCGGGCCCGGCGAATTCGTCGGCAGCCGCCAGTCGGGCGTTCCTCTGTTACGCTATGCCGATCTCGAAACTGACGTGGACCTGATCGAGCTGGCGCGCGACATGGCAGAACACCTGCTGCGCGACGCCCCCGACCGGGCCGAGCGTCACCTTGCCCGCTGGCTGGGCAGTCGCGAGGAGTTGCTGAAGGCATGACTCAATTTCATTTGCTCGGCACCCGCCGCTTTGCCCCGTTCTTCTGGACGCAATTCCTCGGCGCCTTCAACGACAACCTGTACAAGAACGCACTGGTGGTCATGCTCACCTTTCAAACGGCGAGCTGGACGACGCTGACACCGGAAACCCTGACCAATCTAGCGGCTGGCCTGTTCATTCTGCCGTTCTTCCTTTTTTCCGCCACCGCCGGGCAACTGGCCGACAAATACGATAAGGCCTGGCTGGCGCGCCTCGTCAAACTGCTGGAAATCGTGATCATCGGCGTAGCGGCGCTCGGCTTCTATCTGCATAGCCTCTCCGTGTTGCTGGCGGCGCTGTTCCTGCTGGGGCTGCAATCGGCACTGTTCGGGCCGGTCAAATACGCCATCCTGCCGCAGCATCTGGCCGAGGACGAACTGGTCGGCGGCAATGCGCTGGTCGAGTCGGGCACCTTCGTTTCCATCCTGGTCGGCACCCTCGCGGGCGGGCTGCTCGCCGGGTCCGGCCTGAGTCCGGGCTGGATCGC
>CAZCJW010000007.1:22801-34798 GCA_964499185.1 uncultured Propionivibrio sp.
AACGAGGCCCTGGTGACGCTGATGCTCTCGATCTTCACCGTCGGCATCGGAGCCGGGTCGATGCTGTGCGAAAAGTTTTCCGGCAAACATGTTGAAATCGGTCTGGTGCCGTTCGGCGCGATTGGCCTCACGTTGTTCGGCGTCGACCTGGCCTTGGCTTCGCCGTCAGTACTTCCTGCCGGGGCACCGTTGCCGCTTGCCATGCTGTTGTCGACGGGAACCTGCTGGCGCGTACTGTTCGACCTGTTCGCCATCGGTGTGTTCGGCGGTTTCTTCGTCGTTCCACTCTACGTGCTGATGCAGTGGCGCAGCGCGGTGGAGCACCGGGCGCGGATCATTGCCGCTAATAACATCCTCAATGCCCTGTTTATGGTGGTTGGTGCCATAGCGGCTGGCGGTTTGCTGTGGTTCGGCGTATCGATCCCGGTGCTATTCGGCATCGCCGCCGCGTTCAATGCATTAGTTGCGGTATATGTTTTCCGGCAGGTACCCGAACACTTTATCCGCTTCCTGGCCTCGCTGGTGGTCCACACGATCTATCGGCTGGATAAGCGCGGGCTTGACGCCATTCCCGAATCCGGTCCGGCGGTGTTGATCTGCAACCATGTCAGTTTCGTCGATCCGGTGATTCTCATGGCGGCCATCCGGCGTCCGATCTGCTTCGTCATGGACTATCGCATCTACGCGGCGCCGGGACTCAATTTCGTCTTCCGTAATGTGAATGCCATACCGATCGCGCCGGCCAAGGACGACGCCGACATCAAGGAAGCTGCTTTTACACGGGCGGCCGCGGCGCTACGCAACGGCGAACTGATCGGGCTGTTTCCGGAAGGAAAAATCACACGCGACGGCGAACTCAACGTGTTTCGCTATGGCGTCCAGCGCATGGTTGACGAGACCCCGGTTCCGGTGATTCCGATGGCGTTGCGCGGGTTGTGGGGAAGCTTCTTCAGCCGGCGTTACGGTCCAGCCATGCGTGTTCCGTCGTGCATCCGGCCGTTCCGGCGCATCACACTGGTGGTCGGCGAGCCGGTTTCCCCCGAAACGGTCGACCCGGACGACCTGAGAACGAGGGTCAGTGCGTTGCGCGGCGGAATGGTTTGACCCGTTACAATGTCGCCATGACGACCGCCAAAACCCGTTTCATCGAACGCCTCAATCTCTACGAAAAACTGATGCGGCTGGACAAGCCGATCGGCATTCTGCTTCTGCTCTGGCCTACGTTGTGGGCGCTGTGGCTGTCGTCCTGGGGCAAGCCCAGCTGGGTCGTGGTGTGGATTTTCGTGCTGGGAACCGTGCTCATGCGTTCGGCGGGCTGTGTGATAAACGACGTGGCCGACCGCAAGTTTGATCCGCATGTGGCGCGCACGAAGGATCGCCCGCTGGCAGCCGGAACGGTCTCGGTCAAGGAGGCGCTGATCCTCTTCTTCGCGCTGGTCGTCGGTGCCTTTTGCCTGATTCTTCCGCTGCGCAGCTGGTATATCGTCGGCCTGTCAGTGATAGCCCTGTTCCTGGCCGCCAGCTATCCGTTCACCAAGCGTTTCTTCGCCGTGCCGCAAGCGTATCTTGGCGTGGCGTTCGGTTTCGGTATTCCGATGGCCTACGCCGCCCATCTGGACATGATCCCGCCGACGGCCTGGATACTGCTGCTCGCCAACGTGTTCTGGGCGATGGCCTACGATACCGAATACGCCATGGTCGACCGTGCCGATGACCTCAAGATCGGCATCAAGACTTCAGCGATCACCTTCGGGCGTTTTGACGTGGTGGCGGTGATGTTCTGCTACGCGATGACCTTGGCGCTGATTGCCTGGGTCGGATACGAGATGCACGCGCGTTGGGCCTTCTATGTTGGCTTGGGTGTGGCCGCAGCGATCGCCATGTACCACTACACCCTGATCCGCGGGCGCGAACCGGCGCGTTGCTTCAAGGCCTTTCTGCACAATAACTGGGTCGGCGGGAGTATCTTCGCCGGCATCGTCATCGATTTTCTGCTTATGCGCGGCGTGCGATGAGAACAAAACGCCCGCCAAGGGGCGGGCGCGGTGTCATCAGCTGCGTGATGTCAGGGCTTACTCTTCCAGCAGACTGCGCAGCATCCACGCCGTCTTTTCATGCACGTCGAGACGCTGGGTGATCAGGTCCGTGGTCGGCTGGTCATTGGCTTCGGCGACCAGCGGCAACAGGTCGCGGGCCGTGCGTGCAGTGGCTTCCTGGGCGGAAACGAGCAAGGCAACCATTTCCAGGGCCTTCGGCTTGCCCTTGACGGCCGGAATGATCGTCAGCTTTTCGTATTCCTCGTAACTGCCGGGGGCGGCGACGCCCAATGCACGAATACGCTCGGCGATGACATCCAGCGCGTTCCACTGCTCGGTATATTGCCCCATGAACATATTGTGCAGGGTGTTGAACATCGGGCCGGTGACGTTCCAGTGGAAGTTGTGGGTCATCAGGTACAGCGTAAAGCTGTCTGCCAGCAGCTTTGACAGCCCTTTGGCGATCGCGATGCGATCCTTTTCGGAAATGCCGATGTCGATCTTGGTGATGTCGGTTTTCTTGCTTTTCATTGAATTGCTCCGAGTTGATAAAAAATAGTTCCGCGAGGAGTATCCCGCGTCTATACGGGACTTGGCAACCTTGTCAGACGAAATCCCCTGTTCCGGAAAGGATAAACCATATGAAGCACATGCTCCATTTTAGGAACTGATCAGCATTAGTCCAATGAAAAGAGGCTATCTCAGTGATAGTTTCCCGATGGGTGTCGTCCGGATGTGGCGCGTGAATTAATGCCGGAGAGGTTGCGCAAGCCATCGCCTATAATCGGCATCTATCCTTATGGCGTTGACACGATCACTCATGAAATACCACGACCTACGCGATTTCATCGCGCAACTCGAGCGCATGGGCGAACTCAAGCGCGTCCGTGCCGAAATCGATACCCGGCTCGAAATGACGGAGATCTGCGACCGGGTGCTGCGCGCCGGGGGGCCGGCGATCCTGTTCGAGAACCCGAAGGGGCTCTCGATACCAGTACTGGGCAACCTCTTCGGTACGCCGCGTCGCGTGGCGCTGGGCATGGGGCAGGAATCGGTTGACGCACTGCGTGAAGTCGGCAAGCTGCTGGCGTTCCTCAAGGAGCCGGAGCCGCCCAAGGGGTTGAAGGATGCCTGGGAGAAGTTCCCCGTCTTCAAGCAGGTGTTGAACATGTCGCCGAAAGTGGTTTCTTCGGCGCCGTGTCAAGAGATCGTCTGGGAAGACCAGGATGTCGACCTGTCGCGCCTGCCGATCCAGCATTGCTGGCCTGGCGACGTGGCGCCGCTGATTACCTGGGGGCTGACGGTGACGCGCGGACCGAACAAGCCGCGCCAGAATCTCGGCATCTACCGGCAACAGGTGATGGGTCGAAACAAGGTGATCATGCGCTGGCTGGCGCATCGCGGCGGCGCGCTCGATTTTCGCGACCATTGCTTGGCGAATCCCGGACAGGCGTTCCCGGTGGCGGTGGTTCTGGGGTGTGACCCCGCGACCATCCTCGGGGCGGTGACACCGGTACCGGACAACGTGTCGGAATACCAGTTCGCCGGCCTGCTACGCGGCGCCAAGACCGAATTGGTGAAATGCCTGGGTTCCGATCTGCAGGTCCCGGCGTCGGCCGAAATTGTGCTGGAAGGCTTCATCGATCCGGCGGAGACGGCCCTCGAAGGTCCTTATGGAGACCATACCGGCTACTACAACGAGCAATCGAAGTTTCCGGTATTTACCATCGAGCGCATTTCCATGCGCCAGAATCCGATCTACCACAGCACGTACACCGGCAAGCCGCCGGACGAGCCGGCCATGCTGGCCGTCGCTTTGAACGAGGTATTCGTGCCGCTCCTGCAGAAGCAGTACCCGGAGATCGTCGACTTTTACCTGCCGCCCGAGGGGTGTTCGTACCGTCTGGCGACGGTGAGTATCCGCAAACAGTATCCGGGGCACGCCAAACGAGTGATGTTCGGTATCTGGAGCTTCCTGCGCCAGTTCATGTACACAAAGTTCATTATCGTGGTTGATGACGATGTGAATATCCGTGACTGGAAGGAAGTGATCTGGGCGATGACCACGCGGGTCGACGCGGCGCGCGACACGTTGATCGCCGAGAATACCCCGATCGACTATCTCGACTTCGCGTCGCCGGTGGCCGGGCTCGGCAGCAAGATGGGGCTCGACGCCACCAATAAGTGGCCGGGAGAAACGACCCGCGAATGGGGGCGGCCGATTGTCATGGACGCGGTGGTCAAGGAACGCGTCGATGCCCTGTGGCAGGAGTTGGGTTTGTAGTCCGCAGCGTTTCAGGAGACGTGGTTCTCGCGAAGGTAATTGCGTGATTTTCTTCGCAGCTTCCGTCGATGAAAAAATGGTGCCACTTCATGCCGGCGAAATTTGATGCGCTGGATGCAAGTTTTTTCGGAACGACGGTCTCGGAACGAAATAGACTCTGCCCGTGTCCGATAAAATAATGACTAGTGCATTCTTGAGAATGTGCGGTATTTATCGGATTTGACTTATTGTCCTGTCGTTTTTTTATTATCCGGTCTCTTTCCGGCGAAGGTGCGGGGGGCGCTGTTTGTTTGATAAACCCATGATCAAGCCAAAGGTTTCCGGCAAATGGAGCCCTCTGTTCTCGCCGGCGGGCGCGGCCTTGCTGTACGGTGCCGTGGCCGTGATCTGGCTTCTTTCTTCGGGCGCGCTGCTGACGATGAGCGTCGATGATCCTGTGATCCAGGGGCGACTCGAACTCGGCAAGGGGCTGGTGTTTGTTCTGGTCACCAGCGTCTTGCTCTATCTGATCCTCCGGTCCTTTCATCGCGAGCGTAGCGGCGACGAATACTTGCCGTCAGCCTCCCCTGCGCCCCTTCCTTGGCGGATTCTTGCCAGCGTAGTCCTGCTGGGCATGGTGCCGCTGGCGGCAGTCATGGTGGTTGGGATTCATAAACCGCAGGTGGAACGCGTGGCGTTTTCCAATCTTGAGGCGATTGCCGATCTCAAGGTGAGCCAGGTCAGGAGATGGCTGAACGAGCGATATTATGACGATGAAGTCATTATTGCCGTGCAGGGAATGGCCGGGCCGGTGGCGGCCATCCTCGATATGCCCTCTGAGGCGAAGCCGCAACAGGATGCATTGCGTCGACGGTTGACAGATATCATCGGACCCTTGCACTACGATGTGGCCGCTGTGCTCGACCCCCACGGCAACCCCTTGGTTCAGACCGGTTCGTTCGCTGCTTTGCCGGACGTGCTGGAAATGGTGTCACAAGCGTTGGCCAGCGGGCGGACACAATTCGCCGGCGTCGTTGCGGATGCGCAGGGAGGCATGCATTTCGATCTGGTCGTCCCGCTGCGTTTGGTTGAAAACAGTATCGCGAGGGATGTAGGCGCTGTGGTTCTGCATGAAAGTTCCGAGCGTTTTCGTTTTCCATATCTCCAGCAGTGGCCGATTGCCAGCAGCTCCGGTGAGATTTTGTTGCTGCGAAGGGGTGGCGAAGCATTTGCACGGCTTGACGAATCGGTGCGCGGAAAGGTTTCGCAGGAGGAGTGGTCGGCGGCGGACGGGCCGGGCGGCCTTTTCAACAAAAGCGCTGATAACGTGCAGTCCTCGGGGTGGACGTCGCAAGGCGTCGATCATCGCGGAGTGATGGCCCTGGCGGCGTTTCGGCCCATTGCCGGAACGGACTGGATACTTGCCGCGAAACTCGATCGCGATGAAGTGCTGGTCCCGCTGCACGACCTGGCTTTCTGGGTCGGCGTAATTACATTGCTGGCCATCTCCGTGGTTGGAGCCGTCGTGCTCCTGTTCTGGCAGCAGCGTTCCCGAACCCATCAGCTTGAGATTCTGGCGCAATCGAACCGACTGATGCGGCAGTTGTATGACCTGCCGTTCATCGGGATTGCGATGACCTCGCCGGAAACCCGGCGATGGGTCAAGTGCAATGACCGGTTCTGCGAAATCATGGGGTATTCCCGCGAAGAAATCCTCAATTTGTCCTGGAAGGATCTGACCAGTCCGGAAGACATGGCGATCAGCGAGATTGAGAACGAACGGGTGATGCGCGGGGAGTCGGATGGGTTTACGCTCGACAAGCGTTTTATTCGCAAGGATGGCTCGATCGTCTATGCAAGTGTCGATGTGCGTTGCGTGCGTCGGGCCGATGGCTTGCCCGAATACATTCTTGCCATGTTCCAGGATATTACGGAGCGCAAGGCGGCGGAGGCCAGGGAGCATCGGCTGACCCGGACGTACGCGGCGCTCAGCGAATGTAATAAGTTGATCGTTCGCTGCCGGAACCAGGATGAGCTGTTTTCCGCGATTTGCCGGATCGCCGTCGAACTGGGTGCCATGAAGATGGCTTGGGTAGGCATGCTCGATGAGCTGACACACTTGGTCAGGCCTGTGGCTAGTTTTGGCGAGGGGACGGCATGGCTGGAGGGGATACAGGTCTCCAGCGATACGCAGAACCCTTTTGGGCAGGGCTCTGCAAGCGTTTGCATTCGCGAGCATCGTCCCGTGTGGATAGAGGATTACCAGCGCGACCCGATGACGGCGCCGTGGCATGAACTGGGCCGGAATGCCGGATGGGCCTCTTCGTGTACGCTGCCGCTGGAACGCGATGGCGCGGTCGTGGGGGCGTTTATGCTCTATTCAGGAGAGCGGGGAGCGTTCGATGAGGTCCAGCGCGAATTGTTGATCGAGATGGCGGCAGACATCAGCTTTGCCCTTTCGAACTTTGCCCGAGAGGTCGAACGCAATCGTATGGAAAACCAGTTGCGCTTGTCCGCCAAAGTGTTCGAACAGGGCGGGGAAGGCATCATGATTACCGATGAGCGTGTGAATATCGTCATGGTCAACCGCGCCTTTGAGGTAATTACGGGCTATGCGCAAGACGAAGCCATCGGCAGGAATCCACGATTTCTGGCCTCGGAAAAGCATGATCGCGATTTCTACCGGGCCATGTGGGAAACCATCAACACCGGCGGATTCTGGCAAGGTGAGATCTGGAACCGGCGCAAGGACGGAGATGTTTTCCCGGAATACCTTTCCGTCAGCCGCGTTGTTGATGACCAGGGCCGGGTGACGAACTATGTCGGTACGTTCAACGACATTTCCGAAAGCAAGGCCAGCCAGGAGCACATCCAGCGGTTGGCGCACTATGACTCGCTGACCGGTTTGCCGAACCGTATTCTCCTCGCGGACCGGGTCAACCTGGCGTTGAGCCGGATGGAGCGCAGCGGCCAACACTTGGCGCTGATCTTCCTCGACCTCGACCGATTCAAGAACGTCAATGATTCGTTGGGCCACCGGGTCGGTGACGAACTGCTGATCCAGGTTGCCCAGCGTCTCAAGGAGTTGCTGCGCGAGGAGGACACGGTTTCCCGGTTGGGTGGCGACGAATTCATCCTGGTGCTGCCGGCTGCGGATGAGGACGGCGCGGGGCATGTGGCCGGCAAGGTGCTCAAGGTGCTGTCGGCGCCCTACCACATCGAGCAGTATGAACTGGCGGTCAGCGCGTCCTTGGGGATCGCCATGTATCCGGACGATGGGCTGACCTACGAGGCGCTTTCGATGTGCGCCGATACGGCAATGTATCGGGCCAAGCAGAGCGGCCGCCAGACTTTCCGCTTCTTTACGCGCGAGATGCAGGAGCGCTCGGATCGTACCTTGCTGCTCGAAAATGCACTTCGGCGTGCCCTGGAACTGGATCAGCTGCATCTGCATTACCAGCCGCAGGTGTCGCTGGAAAGCGGACGCATCATCGGGGTCGAGGCGCTATTGCGCTGGTCACATCCGGAATTTGGTGAGATCGTGCCCGCCGATTTTGTTCCGGTCGCGGAGGATAGCGGGATGATCCTGCCAATCGGCGAGTGGGTGTTGCGCTCGGCCGTGCGCCAGCTGCGCGAATGGCTCGAACGAGGTATGCCGCCGCTAGTGATGGCGGTCAACCTGTCGGCCATCCAGTTCCGGCAAGCGAATCTGCCGGAGCTCATTTCACAGATTCTGGAAGAAGCGGATCTGCCGCCCGGTCTTTTGGAACTGGAACTGACGGAAGGCGTAGCGATGGAGAATCCGCTGGAGGCCATCGCCGTCATGAACGATTTGCATGGGCGCGGAGTGCGCATGTCGATCGACGATTTCGGCACCGGATATTCCTCGCTGAGTTATCTCAAGCGTTTCAAGGTGTATAAGCTGAAGATCGACAAGTCCTTCGTACGCGATATTTCCCGCGATCCGGAAGACGAGGCGATTGTCGAAGCCATCATCGGGCTGGCGGAAAGCCTGGGCATGCAGACGATTGCCGAAGGCGTCGAGACTGACGAGCAGGCGGTGTTCCTGCGCGCCAAGGGCTGCAATGAAGGGCAAGGGTACTTCTACAGCCGGCCAATGCCGGCCGAAGCGTTCGAACGGTTTGCGCGGCACACCGTCGCCGCGTCCAGCGAAGGGCAGTGAATCGGTTATTCGTTGCCGATGGCTTTTTTCCGGTCCTGCAGATGCTGGTGCGTGGCGATGTAGATCCCGCTGGTCATCAGGATGGCCATGCCGGTTATGGACAACGCATCGGGGAAATTGTCGAACACGACATAGCCGGCAAGCGTCACCCATATTAGCTGCGTGTAGCTGAACGGCGCGAGCCGGGAAGCCGGGGCGAGTTCGTAGGCCCGGATCAGGATCAGATGGCTGAAGCCACCGATCATTCCGGCGATGGCCAGCAAGGCCAGATGTGTCAGGCTTTCCGGCGGTGTCCAGGTGAATGGCAGCGTCAGCGCGAGCAGCAGCATGCCGACAATGCCCGGGTAGAAGATCAGCGTGTACGGACTTTCGCGGCCGGCGAAATGCCGGGTCAGCACCTGGTACGAGGCGAAGAGAACTGCCGTGCCGAGCGGGAGCAGCGAGGCCCAGGTGAAGATGCCGGTGCCCGGACGGATGATGATGAGTACGCCGCTAAATCCGGCCAGGATGGCCAGCCAGCGCGACAGTTCCACTTTCTCCTTGAGGAAGAGCACTGCCAGCAAGGTGACCAGCAGGGGCGACAGAAACTGGATGGCCGAGGCCTCGGCCAGCGGCATGTATTTGATGGCGGTGACAAAGAGCAGCGAGGCTCCGGCCAGCAAGAGTCCGCGCAGAACCTGCACGCCGAGCCGATGCGTCCTGACCAGCGTCAGCCCGTGGCGCGGCGCGATCACGGCAACGACCAGCAGCGTATGGAACAGGTAACGCGCCCACAGGACGTTGGTGACCGGATAGTGGCGCGTCAGGTATTTCGAAATCGTGTCCATGATGGCGAACAGGATTACCGCAATCGAAATCAGCAGCATGCCGCGGAGCACCCGGGGCGGCGTGGTGGCTGTGGTCATTGCCGCCGCTCGGCAACTCGAGTTGCCGGGCTTCCCTGTTCTGCAACCCACTGCAGCAGAGTGTCCATGGCGGGCTTTCCCCGTCGCGCGTTGGGGTCGTTAATCATAAAAACGACGATCCAGCGCTTTCCTCCGTTGTCCAGCACGTAGCCGGCCAGGGCGCGGACGTTTTCCAGAAAGCCGGTTTTCAGGTGGGCACGTCCGGTTGCCGGACTGTTTCCCAGTCTTTTCTTGAGCGTTCCGTCAATTCCGGCCACGGGAAGCGAGGCCATCAGTTCCGGCATGACCGGGCTTCGCCAGGCGGTCAGCAGCAGGCGAGCGAGGTTGTCGGCAGATACCCGTTCCATGCGCGACAGGCCAGAACCGTTGTCGAGAACCAGTTCCGGCATCGCGAGGTTCTTTTCGCCCAGCCAGGCGGTGATTCGTCCTCTTGCGCCTTCGGGGGTGGCGGGCCGCGAGGCGTCAAGCGTCAGAAATACTTGGCGGGCCATCACGTTGTTACTGTACTTGTTGATTTCACGAACGATTTCGCCGAGCGCCGGGGATTCGTGCATGGCCACGAGTGTTGCACCAACCGGCGTCGATCCCTCGCGGACCTGGCCGGCCAGGGTTCCTCCGAGTTCCTGCCAGAGTGCCCGGAAAAGCCTTTCAACCTGGAGATTGGCCGGCCAGGGGGACAGGTTCAGGGCCTTTTCTCCGCAGGCTTTGGGGAAAGTTCCGTGTAGCTTGATCGTATCGCCCGTTTGGTCAACCTTGAGTTTCTCGCGCCAGTCGCCGCAACTCTCATCGCTGAGCTTGAGTCGGTTGACCAGCTGCCGATCGGCGCCCGGGGTTTCATGCAGAACGGTCACCGATCCGTGACCGGGATGCAGGGTGAAACGCAGACTCTTGAGGTTGACCAGCAGCGCGTCAGGCCCGGCGTTGTAGGGGCGTAGCGGTTCGTTGTCGAATTCCGCGGGGTCGTGCGGCGGCAGGGAAAAGGCGCCGCGATCGAGGACCAGATTCCCTTGGATCTGTCCGACGCCGCGAGCGCGCAGTTGCCGCAGGAAGAGCCATAGCTGCTCCAGCGCCAGGCGTGGGTCGCCGCTGCCACGCAGGTAGAGGTTCCCTTCCAGCCGACCTTCGACGGGGACGGTATCGGCCAGCGCTTCGGTTTTCCAGGTATAGGCCGGCCCTAGGATTTCCAGCGCGGCGTAGGACGTGAGCAGCTTCATGGTCGAAGCCGGGTTCATCGCTTGCCGGGCATTGTGGCGGATGAGCGGCTGGCCGGAGTCGACGCCTAATACCACCACCGCAACACTGTCTGCCGCGATGCCCGCCGCTTTGAGGGCGCCCGTTACGGCGGGTGGAAGCTCCGCGCTGGCCGCCGTCGCGGTCAGGGGCAGGCAGGCCGCGGCAATGATCGCCATGTGCCTCGTCAGGCAGCTCCGCAGGGTGCCGGTGAATGCTTTGGTCATGAATCGGGCGTGGGCTCTGGCGTTGCCATCTGGAAGAAGTGTCACTGTATATCAAGCCCGCCGCGCCGTATCCGGCCTAGAACAGGCTGGCCAATACGGTCCGATCACGCTCCTGCAAACGGGTCAGTCCCTTCAGTGCTTCCTGGGTGCAGCCATGGATTCTTCCATGCTCCAGGAACCTGTCGATGGTTTCTTGCAATGGGTACTGGTTTTCGTGCCATGTTTCGCGGAACGCGGCTTCCGTCAGCCGCTCGCAGGTCAGCCGTCCGGCCTTGAAGCGGACAAAGACGACAGTCTGCCCGTCCCGCCGGACGACGACCGCAGTTTCATGCTGAGAGTTGCTGACGACCATGGCGGAATCGTACCAGTTTACGTGAGCGGCGCGCCATGGCTTTATAAGCATATGCCATTAAGCATGCTAGAATGCACCGTTGTTTTTTGATGAGGTGATCAGGATTATGGCCAGACCGCTCAAGTGCCGGCGCGTCGCATGTGATGTTCCCGCGCGCTATTTCAAGCCGCAGGGGATTCCCCTGTACGCGCTCGAGGAAATCGAATTGGCGCTCGATGAGGTCGAGGCTATGCGCCTGACCGACATCGAAGATCTCTACCAGGCCGAAGCGGCTGAGCGCATGGGGGTTTCCCGGCAGACCCTGGGCAACATCATCGCCCGTGCGCACAAAAAGGTTGCCTTGGCGATCTTGCAGGGCAAGGCGCTGCGGATTAGCGCTGTCGGTGTGCCGGAAGGGGCGATTGCCGCAATCGCCGAGCCGGAATCTGTCCGGTAGCGTAGTTGTGTTATTGAACAAAGCAAAGGAAAAGCCATGAAACTATGTGTTCCCGTGCGGGTGGCGAACGGCCTTGAGTCGTGCATCGAACCGCATCTGCCGAATGCCGAGCACCTGCTCATTATTGATACCGAAACCCGCGAGTTGCAGCATGTTTCCCTGCGCGACCGGCCAGCGGGAGAGGGCGAAGCGCCCCGGTTCGATGCCGTGTTGTGCGGCAGTATCGATAGCGCAACCAAGGAGGCGCTCGTTGAAAAGGGCATCCTGGCCTTTGGTACGGAAGCTCGCACGGCAGGTGAGGCGATCGCCGAATTCGAAGAGGCGAATCTGGCGGCCTATCGTTCGGGTGGTTGTGGAAATGGCGG
>CAZCJW010000008.1:0-19068 GCA_964499185.1 uncultured Propionivibrio sp.
TTCATCATCTTCTGGGTCTGTTCGAACTGCTTCAACAGCCGGTTGACTTCCTGAACCTGCACGCCGGCGCCGGTGGCGATGCGACGCTTGCGCGAGGCCTTGATCAGATCCGGCTTGCTCCGCTCATCCGGTGTCATCGAATTGATGATGCCTTCAATGCGCCGGACCGCCTTGTCTTCGCCCCCCACAGGCATCTGACTGGCAGCCTGAGCAAACTGGGCGGGCAACTTGTCGATCATCGACGATATACCACCCATCTTGCGCATCTGGCCGATCTGTTCCTTGAAGTCGTTGAGATCGAAATTTTTGCCGGACTTGAGTTTCTTGGCGAACTCGACAGCCTTGGCCTCATCGATCCCCTTGCGCGCATCCTCGATCAGCGAGAGGACGTCGCCCATCCCGAGGACACGGGAAGCCATCCGTTCCGGATGGAAAGGCTCGAGGCCGGTCAGTTTCTCGCCGACGCCGGCATACTTGATCGGCTTGCCCGTTATGTGACGCACCGAAAGCGCCGCGCCGCCGCGCGAATCGCCATCGAGTTTGGTCAGGATCACGCCGGTTAGCGGCAAGGCATCGCTGAACGCCTTTGCTGTATTGATCGCGTCCTGGCCAAGCATCGCGTCGACCACGAACAGCGTCTCGATCGGTTTGAGCGCCGCATGCAACTCGGCAATCTCCTTCATCATCGCCTCGTCGATCGAGAGACGTCCCGCCGTATCGACCAGCAACAGGTCGTAGAAATGACGTTTTGCCCAATCCACCGCGTTGCGGGCAATATCGACCGGTTTTTCGTTGGCTGAAGAAGGGAAGAAATCGACACCCGCCTGCTCCGCCACCGTTTTCAGTTGTTCGATGGCTGCCGGGCGGTAAACGTCGCAGGAAACCACTAGGACCTTCTTTTTTTGCGATTCCCGCAACAGCTTCGCCAATTTGCCGACGGTGGTGGTTTTTCCGGCACCTTGCAAACCCGCCATAAGCACGATGGCTGGCGGCTGGGTCGCCAGGTTGAGCCCGTCGTGGGCCTCGCCCATCAGCGCCGTTAGTTCGCGGTGAACAACACCTATCAGCGCCTGTCCGGGGCTCAGGGAACCAATCACTTCCTCACCGACCGCCTTTTCCTTTACCGCCGCGATGAAGGATTTGACGGCAGGCAACGCCACGTCAGCTTCCAGCAGCGCAAGGCGCACTTCACGCAAAGCGTCCGCGATATTATCCTCGGTCAGTCGCGCTTCACCGCGAAGCGTCTTCATTACGCGGGCAAGGCGTTGGGTCAGGTTATCGAGCATTTGATTTCCGGCTTGGTGTAAACTCAAAAAATGCCAGACATTCTACTGCACCTTGCATCTCAAATCGTCGCAACCCTGCTTTATGCGGGGCTGGGAGTTCATTTCTGGCATACGCGCTGGCACGAGAGCGGCAAACCCCGCGACCCCTTGCCGATGCAAGCCTGGGAACGGATCGCCATTGCCATCGCTCTGGCAGCCCAGGGAACCGGCCTGTATGAAGGCTTGTTCGCTACCGGAACCCTGCGATTCTCCTTCAGCCTTGCCGCGTCATTGATGCTGTGGCTTGCCGTACTGATCTACTGGCTAGAGAGTTTTCAATCACGCATGGACGGTATGCAGCCCATGGTTCTTCCACTGGCCGCCATTTCGTCGATACTCCCGGTTGTATTCCCCCAAACCCATGAAATCGGCCATGCGAACGCATTCGGATTCAAGGTGCATTTTCTGGCGGCGATGCTGGCCTATAGCTTGTTTACCCTGTCCGCGTTGCATGCGCTTTTCATGGGATTCGTCGAACAAAGACTGCACCGCCGGGCCATCCACCGGCATCAGGCCAGCCTGCCATCCATATTGGCCATGGAGTCCCTGCTCTTCCGCATGATCGGCGTAGCCTTCGCGCTACTGACTGTAACGCTGATCAGCGGGCTATTCTTCTCTGAGCAAATCTTCGGTAAAGCCCTCGTTTTAGACCACAAGACATTGTTCGCATTCGCTTCGTGGATGATTTTTGCGGCGCTTCTCATCGGTCGGGTCAAATACGGCTGGCGTGGAAAAATCGCGCTACGCTGGACACTGGCTGGTTTTCTCCTGCTCATTCTCGCTTACATCGGGAGTCGTTTTGTGTCCGAAGTGCTGCTTGGCAGGATATGATCGCCGCGACGGGTTATTTTCCACTTCCACTCCCTATTTCCAAGATGGGAAGTGGCGAAAACCAGGCTTGTGGGCTTTTTTACAAACAAGAGCACACGATGCATCATCAATCTGACATAATCTGCAAAGCTTCGCCGGCCTTTGTTTGCAGGCGCCTCGTTGCGCCAACGATTGAAAGAATATGGCAGCAAATCCTCAACAAACGTCATTGAGCGGCCTTGCGCGCGCACTGGTTCAAGCTGGCCGGATCAAGGAATCGGAAGCCGAGGTGTTGCTGTCGCAGGCAACCGCGACCAGAACAACGTTCATCGAACAACTGATTACATCGAAAAAAGCCAAATCGACGGACATCGCCCGCTTTGCCTCCGACACATTCGGCTACCCGCTTCTCGACCTCGGCGCCTTTGATGACGCTCATATTCTGAAAACGGCAATCGACAGAAAGCTGATCGCTACGCATCGTGTCATTCCCTTGCACAAACGAGGCAACCGTCTGGCTGTTGCAATTGCTGATCCGACCAATCTGCGGGCACTTGACGAAATTCGCTTCCAGACGGGGCTGGCGGTCGACCCCGTTGTAGTCGACGAAACCCAGCTTGCCCCGTTGGTCACCACGCTGTCAGAATCAGCTGAAGAAACTCTCAAGAACCTCGTCAGTGACGACATCAATCTTGAATTCACCGACGAAGAATCTGCAGAAAAAAGCGACGAATCCGCTTCGGTTGAGGTCGACGATGCGCCAGTGGTGCGGTTCATCCAGAAAATGCTGCTCGATGCCATCAACGATGGGGCATCCGACATCCATTTCGAACCCTACGAGAAGAACTATCGAATCCGTTTCCGGATCGACGGCATTCTGCGCGAGATTGCCTCGCCGCCTCTGGCCATCAAGGAAAAAATCGCGTCCCGAATCAAGGTCATCTCACGGCTAAACATTGCCGAGAAAAGAGTTCCGCAGGACGGACGCATGCGTCTTGTCTTGTCCAAAAGCCGTGCCATCGATTTCCGGGTCAGCACGCTACCCACAATGTACGGCGAAAAGATCGTTCTTCGTATCCTGGACCCGAGCAGTGCGACGCTGGGCATCGACATGCTGGGGTACGACCCCGACCAGAAGGCTCTTTTACTGGACGCCATCCAGCGCCCATACGGGATGGTACTGGTCACGGGACCTACCGGCTCCGGAAAGACGGTCTCGCTGTACACCTGCCTGAACATACTCAACAAGCCGGGAATCAATATTTCCACGGCGGAAGACCCTGCAGAAATAGCACTCCCCGGAATCAATCAGGTCAACATCGACGACCGTCAGGGCCTCACGTTTCCGGTGGCCCTCAAGGCCTTCCTGCGGCAAGATCCGGACATCATCATGGTCGGCGAAATCCGCGACCTTGAGACCGCCGAGATTGCCATCAAGGCGGCGCAAACAGGCCACATGGTTCTTTCGACATTGCACACCAACGATGCCCCGTCGACACTGACGCGTTTGATGAACATGGGACTCCCCACGTTCAACATTGCCTCCAGCGTATTGCTGATCACCGCCCAGCGCCTGGTGCGCCGGTTATGCACCTGCAAGAAGCCGATCGACACGCCGGTCGAAACATTGCTCAATGCCGGGTTTACGGAAGACGATCTCGACGGTAGCTGGGTTCATTATGGTCCTGGTGAATGTGCTCGTTGCAAGGGAACAGGGTATAAGGGCCGTGTTGGCCTCTATCAGGTCATGCCGGTTACGGAAGCCATTCAGCGCATCATAATGACCAACGGAACGTCACTGGATATCGCGGATCAGGCGCGTAAAGAGGGAGTCAACGATCTCCGCCGATCCGGATTGTTGAAGGTCGTGCAGGGACTGACTTCCCTTGAGGAAGTGCTCGGCAGTACCAATGTTTGAAGAACAAAGGGGACAACATGGCGACTGCAGCAAATCCAACCAAAACCAGACAAGAGAGCAAGGAGTTCACCTTCCTGTGGACCGGAAAGAACAAGGCCGGAAAAATCGTTCGTGGCGAACAGCGAGCGACCAGCGAGGCGGTGGTCAACGCCACTCTGCGGCGTCAGGGAATTCTGGTCACGAAGGTTACAAGGCAGAAGTTCCGTGGAGGACGCAAAGTCTCGGAAAAGGACATTGCACTGTTCACCCGACAACTTGCCACGATGATGAAGTCGGGAGTTCCCCTGCTCCAGACTTTCGATATCGTCGGCCGAGGCCACGACAATCCCGCTGTTGGCAAGTTGCTGCTCGATATAAAAACCGACGTCGAAACAGGAAGCTCGCTGTCTCAAGCGTTTCGAAAATTTCCGCTTTATTTCGATCCGTTGTACTGCAATCTCGTCGCTGCGGGCGAGCAGGCCGGCATTCTGGAAACGCTGCTCGATCGACTGGCGACCTATAAAGAGAAAATGATCGCCATCAAGTCGAAGATCAAATCGGCAATGTTTTATCCCATAGCGGTCATTATCGTGGCTTTTATTATTACTGCCGTGATCATGATTTTCGTCATCCCGGCGTTCAAGGAAGTCTTCAAGAGCTTTGGTGCAGATCTACCCACCCCAACGTTGCTGGTGATAGCAATTTCGGACTTTTTTGTGGAGTATTGGTGGCTAATATTCGGCTCGATAGGAGGTGGGCTGTTCGCCTTCTTTTACACCTGGAAACGCTCGGAAAAGATGCAGTTCTTTCTGGATCGATTGTTTCTTCGTATCCCTCTTTTCGGGCCAATAATCCGCAAGGCCGTGATCGCACGCTGGACACGCACATTGGCCACGATGTTCGCGGCGGGAGTTCCATTGGTTGAATCCCTTGATTCCGTTGGAGGCGCTGCCGGCAATTATGTATACAAGGAAGGAACAAAGCAGATACAGGGCGAAGTCAGCACGGGGACGAGCCTGACCTCCGCCATGCAGAACACCAGTCTCTTCCCGAACATGGTTAACCAGATGGTCGCCATTGGCGAAGAATCGGGGTCACTCGACGCCATGCTCGGAAAAGTTGCCGATTTCTTCGAAGCAGAGGTGGATGACGCGGTGGACGCGCTGTCAAGCCTCATGGAGCCGATCATCATGGTCGTCCTGGGCGTATTGATTGGCGGCATGGTCATTGCGATGTACCTGCCAATCTTCAAACTCGGTGCTGTGGTCTAGAAGAACAGGAGCGATTTTGCTGGACGCCTTTACAACCACCCCTGGTTTGTTTCCGCTTTTCTGTGGAATTACTGGACTGCTCGTCGGCAGTTTCTTGAATGTAGTCATTCACCGCCTCCCCAGAATGATGGAGCGAGAGTGGCAATGCCAATGTGCCGAACTGCGCGGTGAGGAGTTGCCTGACCTTGAAGCGCTCTCGCTCGCCAAGCCCCGCTCGCGCTGTCCAGCCTGTGGGCACAAAATCACCGCACTGGAAAACATCCCTATCGTCAGTTGGCTCATTCTGCGGGGCAAGTGTTCTGCATGCCACGCCGCGATTTCGCCCCGTTACCCAATAGTGGAAGCCATTACTGGATTGCTCACGGCTTTTGCCGCCATGCATTTCGGGTTCGGGTGGAGCGCATTGGGCGCCATCCTTTTCATCTGGGCGATGATCGCCCTGACCTTCATCGATTTTGATACGAAATATCTCCCCGACGCCATTACCCTGCCACTTCTCTGGTGCGGCTTGCTATTCAACCTTTTCGAGACCTATACGGATCTTCCCTCTTCTGTCATCGGCACGATGGCTGGGTATCTGTCCCTTTGGTCGGTTTACTGGGCCTTCAAACTGGCGACAGGAAAGGAAGGAATGGGCTACGGCGATTTCAAGCTACTTGCCGCGCTGGGCGCATGGCAGGGCTGGCAGATGTTGCCGCTGATTATTCTGCTATCCTCGTTCGTGGGGGCCATCGTCGGCATTCTATTGATCGTGCTGACCAAGCGAGGACGCGACATTCCCATACCCTTCGGCCCATATCTTGCGACAGCAGGGTTGATTGCCCTCTTCTGGGGCAAAGAGTTGACTGCCTACTACCTTCGTTTGATTTAAGGCCCTTTCGCTTCACTTTTGCGAATAACGCCTTGAAATCATGCATATCATCCCTATATCGCGGTTGGCAAGCCCGAATTGGGGGCTCCCCTTCGGGTATAATCGATAACCTTGTTTTGCTGACTGAAAGACTCCCATGCCGATCTATGCTTATCGCTGCGAATCCTGCGGCTTTGAAAAAGATCATTTGCAAAAACTCAACGATCCGGTGCTGGTCTCCTGCCCCGAATGCAATCAGGATACATACCAGAAACAGGTCACCGCCGCCGGCTTCCAACTCAAGGGGAATGGCTGGTATGCCACCGACTTCAAGGGTGGTAATACAGCGCCGGCAAAACCGGAAACCCCGCCCGCATGCCAGAGTTGCCCCGGAGCTAACGCGTGCGCGGGCAACTGATCAAACGCTATTTCATCACCGGCCTCCTGATCTGGGTTCCCCTGGCAATCACAGCCTGGGTCGTATCGCTGATCGCAGGCGCGGCCGATCAATCCCTGCGTCTGCTGCCGGCCTCGATACACCCCCACAACCTGATTGGCTTCGACATTCCGGGGGCAGGAATTGTCGTCACCCTTGTCATTATCTTCATCACCGGTCTGCTCGCCGCCAACTTCATTGGCCAACGACTGGTCAACTGGTGGGAAAAGCTGCTGGCGCGAATCCCGGTGGTCAACTCCATCTACAATGGAGTCAAGCAGGTTTCCGACACCGTTTTTTCCTCGTCGGGTGTGGCTTTTCGCCAACCGCTCCTGGTGCAGTATCCCCATCAGGGAGCATGGACCATCGCTTTCCTCACGGGAGAGCCCGGGGGTGATGTCGTCAATCATCTGGAGGGAGAGCACGTCAGCGTGTACGTTCCGACAACCCCGAACCCGACCTCGGGATTTTTCCTGATGTTCCCGAAAAGCCAGGTCATCGAACTGGACATGGACGTCGATCAAGCCCTCAAGTACATTATCTCGATGGGCGTTGTTGCACCGCCTCCCCACCCCAAGAGACCCTCCTAGATTTTTCAATCAACTTTTCATCTCGAAGACAGCATGCGTACCCATTACTGCGGACAACTCACCTCACAGACGATCGGCCAGCAAGTCACCCTTTGCGGCTGGGCTCATCGCCGGCGCGACCACGGCGGCGTCATCTTTATCGACATGCGCGACCGTGAAGGCCTGGCCCAGGTCGTTTGCGACCCGGATCGTCCGGACATGTTTTCTATCGCCGAATCGGTGCGCAACGAATTTTGCCTGAAGATTACAGGGATCGTTCGTGCCCGCCCTGCGGGTACGGTCAACCCCAACATGCCCAGCGGCGAGGTTGAAGTTCTCTGCCATGCCATCGAGGTTCTCAACCCGTCGGTGACGCCGCCGTTCAATCTGGACGAGGAAAACCTCTCCGAGAACGTCCGCCTGACGCATCGCGTACTTGACCTGCGTCGCCCGCAGATGCAGAAGAACATGCTGCTACGCTACAAGACGGCGCGAGCTTTCCGCCGTTTCCTGGACGAAGCCGGCTTCATCGATATCGAAACCCCGATGCTGACCAAGAGCACCCCGGAGGGGGCCCGCGACTATCTGGTTCCGTCACGCGTCCAGGCCGGACAGTTCTTCGCCTTACCGCAATCGCCTCAGTTGTTCAAGCAGTTGCTGATGATCGCCGGCTATGACCGCTACTACCAGATCACCAAGTGCTTCCGCGACGAGGATTTGCGTGCAGACCGCCAGCCGGAGTTCACTCAGGTCGATATCGAGACGTCGTTCCTGAACGAAACAGAGATCACCGGAATCATGGAGGAACTGATCCGTTACGTTTTCAAGGAAGCCATCGGCGCAGAACTACCCAATCCCTTCCCCCGCATTTCCTACACCGAGGCCATGCACCGCTTCGGGTCCGACAAACCGGATCTGCGTGTAACTCTTGAACTCACCGAAATCACCGATGCTGTCAAGGACGTGGCCTTCAAGGTCTTTGCCAACGTAGCCAACAGCGAAGGTGGCCGTGTGGCCGCGCTACGCATTCCCGGCGGCGCCAGCATGACACGCGGCGAGACCGATGCCTACTCACAGTTCGTGGGCATCTACGGCGCCAAGGGCCTGGCCTTCATCAAGGTCAACGACGCTTCGCAGATCAACGAAACCGGGTTGCAATCGCCGATCGTCAAGAATCTCAGCGAATCCGCCCTGAAAGCCATCATTGAACGTACCGGTGCGCAATCCGGCGACCTGATCTTTTTCTGTGCCGACAAGGCCAAGATCGTCAACGACGCGCTCGGCGCCCTGCGCATCAAGATCGGCCACGAAAAAGGCTTCCTCAATGGCAAGGCGTGGGAACCACTATGGGTCGTCGACTTCCCGATGTTCGACTACGACGCTGAAGACAAGCGCTGGGTTGCCTGCCACCATCCCTTCACCAGCCCGAAAGACGAGCATCTCCACCTGCTGGCGACCGACCCGGGCAAATGCCTGGCCAAGGCCTACGATCTGGCGCTGAACGGCTGGGAACTGGGCGGAGGTTCGGTGCGTATTCACCGCGCCGACGTCCAGGAACAGGTTTTCAAGGCGCTCGGCATCGGCGAAGACGAAGCCCGGCTCAAGTTCGGCTTCCTGCTCGATGCGCTGAAATACGGTGCGCCGCCCCACGGCGGCCTGGCTTTCGGCCTCGACCGCATCGTCACCATGATGACCGGAGCCGAATCGATCCGCGACGTGATCGCCTTCCCGAAAACGCAGCGCGCCCAGTGCCTGCTGACCAACGCGCCGAGTCCGGTCGACGAGAAGCAGTTGCGCGAACTGCATATTCGTCTGCGCCAGAAGGTCGAGACAAGCGCCGAAGGCACCAAGGCCTGAACCGGAGCCTGATGAACCGGGTGGCGACAATCCTCCGGCTAACGCTGTTCCTGGCGTTAGCCGGTTTTTGTTTCGGCAGCACGCCAGCGCTCTCCCGGGGCAATGCCCCGGCCGGTGGGATCGAGTCGGTCCGGCTTGACGACCTGCCACGCGAGGCACGTGCCACCCTGGCCCTGATCAGGCAGGGCGGTCCGTTCCCCTATCCGCGCAAGGACGGCAGCACTTTCGGGAATTTCGAGAAACGGCTTCCAGAGCGGCCGCGCGGCTACTATCGTGAGTACACGGTGCCGACACCGGGCAGCCGCGATCGTGGGGCCAGACGGATCGTGGCCGGTAGCGGCCGTACGGGAAATGTTGCCACCTCGGGCGAGTACTACTATAGCCACGATCATTACCGCAGTTTCCGCCGCATTCAGGAATGGCCATGAACCCCGACCAACTTCGCAAGATGCTGGCAAAGGCAGCATTAGGCGGCATCTACCATCTGCCATCGAGCGGTGTGGAGCCGCTGCAGAAAGCAGCCGAGTCGCTTGATTTTGCCTGCATCAGGATCGATCTTCGCGAGTCGGGCGACCTTGCGTTCGTCCTGGCGGAACTGGGAGGTCGCCTAGGTTTTCCACCGTGGTATGGCACCAACCTTGACGCGTTGAATGACTGCCTGACCGACTTGTCATGGCTGGACGCGCCCGGCTACGTGCTCATCATTTCCGGCGCCGATACGCTACACGCGCAAGGAGAACCTTTCTTACGGATCAATCAGGTGTTCAGCGCGGTCATTCAGGAATGGCGCGCCCAGAACATCGCCTTCTGGGTCTTCTACGACATGCGCGCCGACGGCCTGGCCGCGCTACCCACCTTGGCATGAGCCACCACAAGCGCCCGGTCTCTGTACTCGTCGTCATCCACACGCCGGATTTGCAGGTGCTGCTGCTCGAACGTGCGTCACATGCTGGATACTGGCAATCAGTCACCGGTAGCCAGGAAGACGACGAAACACTGATCGAAACCGCACGCCGCGAGGTCGAGGAAGAAACAGGCATCGTCGCACCTATTGACCGTTTCGTTGACTGGCAGATCACCAACACCTTCGAAATATTCGCGGAATGGCGCCACCGCTACGCACCTGGCGTCACGCACAACACCGAACACGTTTTTTCACTCGAGGTCCCGCCGGGTCAGCCAATCCGCATTGCCCCGGACGAACACCTCGGATTTTGCTGGCGCCCCTGGCGTGAAGCCGCCGAGCAGTGTTTCTCCTGGAGCAATCGCGACGCAATTCTCATGCTTCCCGAGAAGTACGCTCCCTGATCAGCCGGTCGAAGCACTCCGGACACAGACAAGCTCCGCCTTCGCCATCTTCCAGCGGCAGGGCCGGCCGTTCCATGCACCAACACTCCTCCTGCCCAGACTGCATTCCGCAGACGAAATGGAGCCCACAAACGGGACAGACCGCCTGCGACACGGCGTCATCGCGCCCTATCGTCTCTACCATATTCATCCTCTCGCGGTGATCGTTCCGACTTTTTATTTGCCCCGCCGCCGAGTAAAATCCGCCAGTCTCCAAAAGGAATCTGACCATGACCATCGAACAAATCTCGCCAGCCCGGGAAGCCGCTATCCTCGCAGAAGCCCTGCCTTACATCAAACGTTTTCATGGCAAGACCATCGTCGTCAAGTTCGGCGGCAACGCCATGATCGACGAGAAACTCAAGCAGTGTTTCGCGCGTGATGTCGTCCTGCTCAAGCTGGTCGGCATGAACGTGGTGGTGGTCCATGGCGGCGGGCCGCAGATCGAAAACCTGCTAACGCGCGTTGGAAAGAAAGGCGAATTCATCCAGGGGATGCGCGTTACCGACGCCGAGACCATGGAAATCGTCGAAATGGTACTCGGCGGACAGGTCAACAAGGACGTCGTCAATTTGATCAATCAGGCCGGCGGTAAGGCGGTAGGACTGACTGGCAAGGACGGCGGGATGATCCGGGCCAAGAAGCTGATGCTGCACAGCCGCGACAACTACGCCGACCTGATCGACATCGGCATGGTCGGCGACATCACCGCCGTCGATCCGGCCCTCATCAGCCACCTGCAAGCGGGCACGTTCATCCCCGTCATCGCCCCGATCGGCGTCGGCGAAGAAGGCGAGACCTACAACATCAATGCCGACGTCGTTGCCGGCAAGGTCGCCGAAATCCTCAAGGCGGAGAAACTGGTTCTGCTCACCAACACCCCGGGAGTCCTCGACAAGAACGGCAAGGTGGTCACGGACGTCACCCCGGTGCAGATCAACGCCATGGTCGAAGACGGCACACTGCACGGCGGCATGTTGCCCAAGATTTCATCCGCACTTGAAGCCGCCCAAAGCGGCGTGAAGAGCGTGCATATCATCGACGGCCGCGTCGAACACGCGTTGCTGCTGGAAATCCTGACCAATCACGGTTTCGGCACGATGATCAAGTCGCAATAGGCAACGCGGAGCGCAGAGTGAGGCATCACGCAAAGGAACTCTCCTCACTCCCGGATCCTCGATTTCCGCAAAAAGCCAGGTACGCTCAACGCACCTGGCTTTTTGATCTGGACAACACGCTGCACAACGCCAGCGCCCATATTTTTCCGCACATTAGTCGCTCGATGCGGGATTACATCTGTCGGCACCTGGATCTCGACGAGGCCGAGGCCACACAACTCCGTCAGCGGTACTGGAAACGCTATGGCGCAACACTGCTCGGGCTGATGCGCCATCACGACATCGATCCGGCGCATTTTCTCCACCATACCCACCAGTTCCACGATCTGGCCAGCATGATCGTGGTTGAGCGCGGACTGAAAGCCATGCTCAAACGTTTACCCGGGAAAAAGATCATTTTTTCCAACGCACCGCTAATTTACACAAAGGCAATTCTTACCATCACCGGCATCCGCAACTGCTTTGACGCCGTCTACTCGGTCGAACGACTGCGCTTCAAGCCCAAGCCGGAAAAACAAGGTTTTCTCCATCTGCTGCGGACCGAGGGTCTAAATCCGCGTTCGTGCATCATGATCGAGGACACCTTGCCAAATCTGAAGACGGCCAAGCGTCTGGGCATGAAGACCGTCTGGGTCGGCTCAGGACTGCGCAAGCCGCCGTTCGCCGATATTCGTGTCAGAAGCGTGCTCGACTTGCCGAGTCGTCTTGGGCAGATATAATCAGTCGCTATAAGAAACGCCATCAGGGAGCGCAAAACATGACCAAACCGGGCGAAAGAAGACTGCAGATCCTGCAAACATTGGCCGCAATGCTGGAAAACCCGAAGGGAGAAAAAGTCACCACGGCGGCCTTGGCGGCCAGGCTAGATTGTTCGGAAGCAGCGCTCTATCGCCACTTCGCCAGCAAGGCGCAAATGTTCGACGGACTGATCGAGTTCATCGAGACCAGCCTGTTTGGCGTCATCAATCAAATATCCGCTGAAGAAACGCAAGGGCTACGGCAGGTAGAGCATATCCTGGCCCTGCTGCTCAGCTTTGCCCAGCGCAACCGTGGCATGACCCGCGTACTCACTGGCGACGCCCTGGTGAACGAGAATGAGCGCCTGCAGGCGCGCATCAACCAATTGCTCGACAAGATCGAAGCGGCACTCAAGCAGGCATTGCGCGTCGCCGCCACGCAGGAGCAGATTTCGGCAAACGCCGACTTCGGCGGACTGGCCAACGTCCTGCTCTGCTACGTCATCGGTCGTTGGCAGCAATACGCCAAGAGCGGATTCACCCGCGAACCGGCAGCGCAGTGGGCGCAGCAGTGGCCGATGCTCTATGTCGCCTGTCTGAGCCAGCGCGACGCATGACGACAGGCCGTACCCCGCTTAACAGGCTTCCATTCATCGACGCGATCAAGGCCATCGCCTCGCAGTTGATCGTCCTGCATCACTTGGCCTTCTATGGCCCGATGTCGGACTATGTCCAAACGATCTGCCCGGAGACGATCGCTTGGCTCTCGCAACACGCGAGGATCGCTGTCCAGGCCTTTCTCGTCATGGGGGGGTTTTTGGCGGCGCAGGCCCTGGCCCGTGATGGCAAGCTGACCGACAAGCCCATCCTGCAATTGCTCTGGAGGCGATACATCAAGCTGGCTGTGCCGTATGGCATTGCCCTGCTGGTGGCCGTCGCTGCCGCCGCCATCGCCCGCAGCCTGATCACCCACGAATCGATTCCGGAAGCGCCAACCGTAGCCCAGTTTGTGGCGCACGTGCTGCTGCTCCAGAGCGTTCTGGGCTTCGATGGTCTTTCCGCCGGAGTCTGGTACGTGGCCATCGATTTCCAGCTCTACGCATTGTTGCTCCTCGTGCTGTGGCTGGCACGGCGCACCCTGCCGGAGAAGCCCTTCGCCAGCCTGTGGTGTGCTCTTGCCCTCGTCACCGCTTCGCTCTTTTTTTTCAACCGCGACGCGTCCTGGGACAACTGGGCGATCTACTTCTTCGGCGCCTATGGCCTCGGCGCAGTCACTTATTGGAGCACGCAAAGGAGCCGAATCAGTCTTTGGTTCATCGCCGTCGTTGCCATCGCCATCGCCGCCCTGTGGCTCGACTTCAGAATCCGCATCCTGGTCGCCCTGCTCGTTGCGTGCGGCTTGGGCTTTGCCCGCTGCACCGGCATCATCGAATCCTGGCCGAAAGCGAAATCCATCGCGTGGCTATCGGAAATCTCGTACTCCGTTTTCCTGATTCACTTCCCGGTCTGTCTCGTCGTCAATGCGGTGTTCGAGCGTTTTGCCCCGCACAACCCCGCCATCCAGCTAGGGGGAATGCTTGTCGCGTGGTTCGGCAGCATCGGTGCCGGAGCGCTTCTCCATCACCTGGTCGAAAGACCTGCACACTCCCTGCAAAAAAAGGTCAAACCCGCCTAACCGCGGTACATTGGTCCAAGACTGGCAATCAAGATTTCAGCCAAGCCGCCGCATCGAGCGCATGATAGGTCAGGATGCCATCAGCCCCGGCGCGCTTGAATGCCAGCAGGCTCTCCAGGACGCAAGCCTTTTCCTCCAGCCATCCGTTCTGGACCGCCGCCTTGAGCATGGCGTACTCACCGCTGACCTGATACGCATAGGTGGGCACCCGGAACTCATCTTTCACACGCCGGACGATATCGAGGTAGGGCATGCCCGGCTTGACCATCACCATATCAGCCCCTTCGGCCAGATCGAGCGCCACCTCGCGCAAGGCCTCGTCGGTATTTGCCGGGTCCATCTGGTAGGTAAACTTGTTACCCTTGCCTAGATTGCCGGCAGACCCGACGGCGTCGCGGAAAGGGCCGTAGAAACTCGACGCGTACTTGGCGGAATAGGCCAGTATCCTGGTATGAATCTGCCCGGCGCCGTCAAGGGCCGAACGGATACGCCCGATGCGGCCGTCCATCATGTCCGACGGAGCGACCACGTCAGCACCGGCCTGCGCATGAGTGAGCGCCTGCTTCGCCAGAGCCTCCAGGGTTTCGTCGTTGATCACATAGGCACGCGGATCATCGGGAGCAATTAATCCGTCCTGACCATGGCTGGTGTACGGATCGAGCGCCACATCGGTGATCACACCCAATTCGGGGAATTCCTTCTTCAACGCGGCGACTACCCGAGGAACCAACCCTTCCGGATTCCACGCCTCCTCCGCGCCGGGTGTCTTGAGCGACCGATCGATGACCGGGAACAATGCCAGCGCCGGAATGCCGAGAGTGAATGCCCGCTCCGCCGTCACCAGCAGGCGGTCGAGGCTTTGCCGCTCCACCCCTGGCATCGAGGCCACCTCCTCTACCCGATTCTCCCCTTCAAGCACAAACACGGGATAGATCAGTTCATTGGCCGTCAGCACCGATTCACGCATCAGGCGGCGAGAGAAATCGTCCCGGCGCATGCGACGAAGACGCGTCCCCGGAAAAGTTGCATTGAAGTCCATCATGATCGAACGACACTCCTTGTTCAGCAAAAATTCAAAGAAACGGGAACTATCCTCAGACAGCTAGCTCAAATGCTACAGATGGCACGCACCATCTCCCGCTTCATCTCCCTGAGCGGGTGCCTTACATCCCCGTAAGGCATTTTTCCCCTGGTCATTGCATGGCCGGGGGTTTTTATTTGTGGATCTGCTTTGGCTTTGCGGCGACTCGCGCGCTCCACCCCATGGCATTACGTTTCCTGGGCCGTGCCACCTTCCCCGGGGCACCTGGCGCGGGCGCTTTACGTTTATCAGCGCTGGATTCAATGCCGAGCCAACCGCTCAGGACACCCTCCGCTTCCTCGACACCAAAACGTTTCAGGCTGGAAAACAGTTGCACGGAACACCGATCGCCCAAAGCCGCCAACGCGCCTTCAACCTCGCGCATGACCTGCGCCTGTTCATTGCGCGTCAACTTGTCGGACTTGGAGAGAAGGATGTGAATCGGCTTGCCTGTCTGCGCGAACCAGTCGATCATCTGCAAATCCAACTCCGTCAACGGATGCCGACTGTCCATTATCAGGACCAGCCCTGCAAGGGGGGACCGATGCACAAGGTAAGGCGCGAGAAGATTTTCCCATTGCTCGCGAATTTCTGCGGGCGCCTTGGCAAACCCATACCCGGGCAGATCGACGAAATACTTTCCTTCGCCAAGCCGGAAATAGTTCAGATGCTGGGTTCGTCCCGGCGTCTTGGAGACGAATGCCAGCCGCGTATGATTTACGAGGGTATTGATCGCCGAGGATTTTCCCGCATTCGACCGGCCGGCAAAGGCAACTTCGCTCACCGAGTCGCCCGGCAGATCGCTGAGGTTTGCGACTGTTATCTGGAATGCTGCGTTGTTGAAAAGTGACATGAACTGTTCCGAAAGGCCGGCGTGAAGCCTTGGCAAAGTGCTATAGAATATCAGGATTGTATGCGCTTCTCGGACCGGGATACATCAACAGGGAGTTTCCACATGATTCGCACCACGGCCATCGCAGTTATGTCCATCGTCTGCTGCACCGCGTTCGCCGCGGATAATGCGAAAGGCAAACCTGATCTGGAAAAAGCGAAGAAAATCGCTGAGACCGTGTGCGTTGCCTGCCATGGCGTTGACGGCAACAGCCCGACATCGGCCAACCCGATCCTGGCCGGACAAGGCGCCGACTACCTTTTCAAGCAACTGATGGAATTCAAGGCCGCAGACGGAAAACCGGCAATCCGCAACAACGCGATCATGGCCGGCATGACCGCTGCGCTGACCCCCGACGACATGAAAGCCCTGTCCATCTATTTCTCGCAACAGAAGATCAAACCCGCTGCGGCGACCAACGAAAAACTGGTTGAGGCGGGTAAACATCTGTGGCGCAAGGGCGATTTCGAGCGGGGCGTCCCGGCCTGTTCCGGCTGCCACGGCCCGGCAGGAGCGGGCATCCCGTCACAATATCCTCGCCTTGCCGGGCAATACGCCGAATACACCGAATTGCAGCTCAAGAACTTCCGGAGTGAAGAACGGTCGAACGACCCTGAAAAAATGATGCGAACAATCGCAGACAGGCTTTCCGACAAGCAGATAAAGGCGCTGGCCGACTACATTGCCGGCTTGCGCCAATAATGTTGGTTGCCTGCGGAGACTTGGATTTCTCTGCTCAACGGATGAAACAATGAAAACCCTCAGACAATTCCTCGAAAGCAAGAACAAGCCACTTGTTTCCATATCTCCCGAACAGACCGTGCTGCGCGCGCTCGAAATCATGGCGCAATATGATGTCGGAGCGTTGCCGGTAATTGACGGGAAACGTCTGATCGGGGTCTTTTCCGAGCGCGACTATTCACGCAAAGTCATCCTGCAAGGCAAAGCGTCGAGAGAGACGAAGGTTAGCGAAATCATGTCCGGCGATGCAGTCCATGTGACGCCCGAGGTGCGTATCGAGGAGTGCATGGCCATCATGACCGACAAGCACGTCCGCCACCTACCGATCCTGGACAACGACGAGCAACTCATCGGCATCATCTCGATCGGCGACGTCATCAAGGAACTGCTAAGCCAGCAGGAGTTCATCATCGGCCAGCTGGAAAACTACATTAAGCGCTGACAGGCGCGCTACCCCAGAACAAAAAGAGCAGGCCGACGGCCTGCTCTTTTTTTGCCGTTCGCCGGATCACTTGACCTCAAGCAAACTCTCGTCCCACTTGGCGTGCTTCTCGAGGCCCAGAAGATTGGCCGTCGTGGCGGCGAGATTGGACAGGCCGGCGGTTTCCGTCTGCTTCAACCCCAGCTTCCCGCCGGTCACGTTGTCGTAAAGGATCAGCGGCACCGGATTCAGCGTGTGCGCCGTCTTGGCTTTGAACGAACCATCCGCGTTCTGCGCCGGCTGCTTGGTTTTTTTGTCCAGTTCATACATCTCGTCGGCATTGCCGTGGTCGGCGGTGATCAACGCCACGCCGCCCAGTGCATCGATCACCGGCAGGATGCGCCCGAGCGCCAGATCGACGGCTTCGATGGACATCGTCGCAGCGCGGAAATTACCGGTATGCCCGACCATGTCGCCGTTGGCGAAGTTGCAGCGCAGCGTGCGGTACTTGCCGCTCTTCAGCGCCTCGATCATGGCATCGGCGATTTCGGCCGATTTCATCCACGGCCGCTGCTCGAAGGGAACCACGTCGCTGAGGACTTCCTGATATGTTTCGCCCTCGAACTTGCCGGAGCGGTTGCCGTTCCAGAAGTAGGTCACGTGCCCGTACTTCTGCGTTTCCGAGCAGGCAAACTGGGTGATGCCGGCCTTGGAGAACCATTCGCCCATGGTGTCCTGGATCGCGGGTGGCGGCACCAGGAAGCGCTTGGGCAGCTTGAGGTCGCCGTCGTACTGCAGCATCCCGGCGTAGGTGACCTTCGGCACGCGCACGCGGTCGAACTTGGCGAAATCAGGTTGCTCGAACGCCAGCGTGATTTCGATGGCGCGGTCACCGCGGAAGTTGAAGAACACGACCGCATCGCCATCTTCCACCGTGCCGACCGGCTTGCCGTCCTTGCCGATGACGAAGGCCGGCAGATCCTGGTCAATGGTTCCCGGGAACTTGGCGCGCAGGGCCTTGATCGCCTCCGAGGCGCTGGCAAACTGGTCGCCCTTGCCCAGCACATGGGTGTTCCAGCCTTTCTCGACCATGCTCCAGTTGGCTTCGTAGCGATCCATGGTAATGGTCATGCGGCCGCCGCCGGAAGCGATCTGCGCATCAAAGCCGCCAGTACTGGCTTCGGCCAGGAAGGCTTCGAACGGCTCGACATACTCGAGTGCACTGGTTTCCGGAACGTCGCGCCCGTCCAGCAGGATATGCACGCGCACCGTCTTGACCCCTTCTTCCTTGGCACGCAACACCATGGCCTTGAGATGGTCGATGTGGCTATGCACGTTGCCGTCCGAGAACAGGCCGAGGAAGTGCAGCGTGCTGGCTTTCGCGCCGGCCACAATCTGCTGCCAGGCCTCGCCCTGCCAGATGGCGCCCGTAGCGATGGCGTCGGCCACCAGCGCGGCGCCCTGGCTATAAACCTGCCCGGCACCAATGGCGTTGTGACCGACTTCGGAATTTCCCATGTCCTCGTCGGAGGGCATGCCGACCGCCGTGCCGTGCGCACGCAAGCGGATGTTCGGGTAGTTGGCGAAGAGCCTGTCGAGGTTGGGCTTCTTGGCGGCGGCGATGGCGCTGCCGACATCCGTTTTCGGCAGGCCGTAGCCGTCCATGATGATGGTGACAACCGGGCCCTGGATTCCGGCGAAAGAGGCGAGTTTCTGCAACATGGTGTTTTCCTGCTGGGGTTTAAAAACGAACTGGCTCAGTGGCCAAACCAGTTAATCATAGCAAATCCGCACAGACCCGCGGGTCGCGAACGAGCCGTACTCAGCGCAAGCGCTGTTTCGGATCGAAGCGGATCACCGCCCGCCCATCGGCCGATTTCGTCGGCTCGGCCTTCCAGGCATGGCCGTGAACCACCTCGAACGTCACCGGCAAACGCCCATCGACGCGCAATTTCTCGTAGGAGTCGCAAGCCGCATTCCAGGCATGGCGCCCCATCAGGCCACGCCTGCGTTCGACCATGGCGCACGTCGAACCGTTCCG
>CAZCJW010000008.1:19168-33637 GCA_964499185.1 uncultured Propionivibrio sp.
CCGAGCGCCGTCAGGCTGGCGCCGGTGCCACAACCGAGGTCGACGACGCAGGGCGGATCGATCTTCACATAATCGAGCCGTTCGAGCATGCGCGAGGCAATCTCGCGCTGAAGCACCGCTACGGTGTCGTAGCCGCCAGCGGCACGCGCGAAATTTCGCCGCACCTGGCGTGCATCGACAAATGGAGCGGCCTGGCCGCCTTCCACGCGGAAAGGCCGGAGACCTTATACCGCGCGCAACCCGAGCTTCTCGAACAAGAACTGGTCGGAATTGATATCCTGATTGGTCGCCGTCAACAGCTTGTCGCAATAGAAGATCGAGTTGGCGCCGGCAAAGAAGCACATGGCCTGCATTTCCTGCGACATGGCTTCGCGCCCGGCGGACAGGCGGACATAACTCTTCGGCATGGTGATGCGCGCCGCGGCGATGGTGCGCAGGAATTCGAAGTTGTCGATCTTCTCGGTCTGCGCCAGCGGCGTGCCGGGCATGGCCACGAGGTTATTGATCGGCACGGAGTCGGGCGCCGGATTCAGGTTGGCCAGCTGGGCCACCATGGCCGCGCGGTTGCGGCGCGACTCGCCCAGCCCGAGAATGCCGCCCGAGCAGACTTTTATCCCGGCACCGCGCACCTGCGCGATGGTATCGATGCGGTCGGAGTGCTTGTGGCTGGTAATCACCTTGTCGTAGAACTCGGCATCGGTATCGAGGTTGTGGTTGTAGTAGTCAAGGCCCGCTTCCTTGAGCTTCTGGGCCTGGCCGTCCTTGAGCATGCCCAGCGTCACGCAGGTTTCCATGCCCAGCGCCTTGACCTCGCGGATCATCTGCGTCACCACTTCCAGCTCCTTTTCCTTCGGGCCGCGCCAGGCGGCGCCCATGCAGAAGCGCGTGGCGCCCTTGGCCTGGGCTTCCTTGGCCGCGGCTACCACATCCTCGACCTGCATCAGCGCCTCGCGCTCGGTGTCCGTCTTGTAGCGCGCCGACTGCGAACAGTAACTGCAATCCTCCGGACATCCACCGGTCTTGATCGACAGCAGCGCCGAACGCTGTACCTCGTTCGGATCGAAGTTCTCCCGATGCACTTGGTGGGCGCGAAACAGCAAGTCCATCAGCGGCATCTGGTAAAGTGCCTCGACCTGCGAAACGGTCCACTTGGCAGCAGGAACGGGCGAGGCAGCAACGGTTGCCGAAGGGGCGACTGGAGAAACTGTATTCATGGGGAACCTACCGAGGACAAGGATTCGTACGGGAGCAGCGATTGACACGGCCCCGCAACGGGTGATTAAAAAATGGGCATTCTAACCCAAAACAAGAACTTGCTGACCAGCGCCAAGGCTATCGCCCAACGTACCCTGGACGCCTTGCTGGCGCAGGACTGCCTGCTATGTGGGCAGCCCAGCGACAGACTCATTCTTTGCCCGGCATGTATCGACGACCTGCCACGACTGCCTGCTTCCCGCTGCCCGCGCTGTGCGCTGCCCACGCCGGCGGGCGAACTGTGCGGCCGGTGCCTAGCGCGACCGCCACACTACGACAGAACCCTGGCCGCGTTCAACTACGGATTTCCGCTAGACAAGCTCCTGCAATCCTTCAAATACGCCCACCGCTTATCCCTCGCCCCGTTTTTGGGCAACTTGCTGGCTGAGGAAGCCGCTGGTTGCGTCGTCGATCTGATCATCCCACTCCCCCTGCACCGCACCCGGCTGCGCGAACGGGGGTTCAATCAGGCACTCGAACTGGCGCGCCCTGTAGCCGACGCCCTGAAGAAGCCCATCGACACCGACTGCTGCTCGCGCATCCGCCACACTGCGGCCCAGGCGGGCCTGCCTTGGCGGGAGCGGGCGAAAAACATCCGCGGGGCCTTTCATTGCTCGATGGAACTCTCAGGGAAGCGGATTCTGCTGGTCGATGACGTCATGACCACCGGTGCCACGCTCAATGAATGTGCGCGTACGCTCAAGCTGCATGGCGCAGCGGAAGTCACCCTGCTGGTTGTGGCCCGCGCCTTGCCGTGACACGTGCTTTCGTCTCTAACGCAGCTTCTGTTCCACCAGCATCGTCAGTTCACGACTCAGATTGCCTGCCTCCCGCGCACGTTTAAACGCGGCAACGGCCTGATCATTGCGCCCCTCCGCTTCCATGGCCAATCCCAGGCCCAACCACCAGCGCCCGTCCGCGGGAGCGATCCGGGCTGCCGTCTGATAGAGATCGGCAGCCTCCCGGTGGCGCCCCAAGCGTTGCAGGACATGCGCGGTGAAGCCCAGATAATCCGGATTGGCCGCAGCCACGGGCATTGAATACTGCAAGGTCTGTGCAGCGGCCGCGATCTCCCCACGGTCCACCTGCAGGCGCGCCAAGCTCATGGCCCAACCGGTTTGTGCCGGCAGAACCAGCAATCCTTCCCTCAAGTCTTGAACCGCGTCGTCGACACGACCACTATCGAGCAGCAGACGGACCCTCAACTGGCGCGCCGGCACGTGCAGATTGTCCTGCCGCAGCACTTCCTGCAATGCATCCAGCGCCTCGTTGACCCGCCCCTGATTGACCGCGGCAATGGCCTTGCGATACCCCGCTTCAACCTGGTCACGCGGCTGCGCCGTTGCCTCAGTCTTTTCGATCGACACCGTTTTCACCGCGCGATCATTCGCCACCGGCACTGCAGGTGACGCGGTGACGTCGGCCGCATTTTTCTGCGATACCGGCGGACGGGCCAAAGCGTCCTTCTTCGCCACCGGCAAGGGCTTATCCGTTTCCGTTTTCTCGCTGCCCGGTTTTCTCGATGGCTCCGCCAGGACTTCGGCAATGCGCAGGTCGGCCCCCAACCCAGATGACGGAGTACGCTCTACCGCTTCTGGTACAGGCGGGGAGACTGGCATATGAGACGTTTCGGGTGCGGTAGATGCAGAATCCGCTACCGGCAGCGTCGACGCGATTACGCCCCCCGACGGGGCAACGGGAAGCTGTGCGCCCAAGACCGTCTCTGCGTATGGCGCGTGAGCCCCCTGTTCCAGAAAAAGGAAGGCTCCCGCTGCGACAACGGCCGTCCCGACCACAACCGCCATGACCCAGGGCCAGCGAGCCGCGGGGGCGGGCGGCAGCGGCCGAATCTCGCTGGGTAGCTTGACCCCGACACCATGCGCGGCCCGACGGGCATCAAGATCCTGCAACATCTGGTTGATAAGGCTCATGCATCACCCATATTTAGATCATCCCCACAGCCATCCAATTCGGTGTGCCCCTTCGGTATCCTTACGCGCCAGCCGCACGTGCCGCACCTTGGCCGTCTGCCGCCCCTCCCCGTAAACCGCCATCAGCGCCTTGTGCGCCAGAATATTGACCAAGCGGGGCGTGCCGCCACTGGCGCGATGCAGGGCACGCAACGCGTTCCTGGAAAACAGCCCTTCGCCCCGGTATCCGGCCACACGCAGTCGATGGGCGACATAGTTGGCGATCTCGTTCTTCCGGATGCCCCCCAGGCGATAATGAAAGGCGATGCGCTGCAGCAGTTGCCTGATTTCCGGGCGGTTCAGCTTGGCGTCAAGTTCCGGCTGGCCGAACAGCACGATATGCAGCAGCTTGCGCTTCTCGGTCTCCAGGTTGGAAAGAAGGCGCAAGGCCTCCAGCGTCTCCAGCGGCATGGCCTGCGCTTCGTCGATGAGCACGGCCACCCGCTTCTTGTCTCGTGCAAAATTCAGCAGCGCATGGTTGATCTCGCGCAGCAGGTGATACTGATCCAAGCGTGCCGGCTCCTTGACCCCCAGCTCCTCGGCCAGCGCCATGAAGAGAGTGCCGGCATCGAGATTGGGGTTGGGCAGATAGGCCGTGACCCAGCCTTCACCCAGCGTCTGCAGCATCCGGCGACACAGCAACGTCTTGCCGGTGCCAACCTCGCCGCTGATTTTCACAAACCCTTCGCCTTCGGAAAGAGCGAGCATCAGGGTATTGAGCGCCTCCTGATGGGATTGCCCGGAATAAGTAAAGCTGGTGTCCGGAGTAATGCCGAAAGGCATTTCGGTCAGACCGAAGTGTTTCAGGTATAACACCGAATCCCTCGCCCGTTTCCGAAAACCTCTGTCACGGACGCGCCGTCGGTGTCGCCAAGCGTGGATCAAGTTGCTGGACGCGCATTTGCGTCTCGGCCAGATCGTCCTTCCAACTCGATTCGTTGCGGATGATCGTCGGCTTGATCAGGATGACCAGTTCACGCTTTTTCAGGTAGCTGCTCTTGGCCCCGAACAACCATCCGACCCCGGACGCTGCCGACGCCCCGGGCAGGCCGGTGCCTCCGGACGACTGCTCCTGCTTCATCAGGCCGCCGATGGCCACAATATTGCCGTCCTGGACGCGAACGAGGCTGTCGGTCTCATTGACCGAACTGCTGGCCAGCGGCAGCGTATACGTGCCGAGTTCGCCAAGGTCGATGACTTTCTGGTTCTCCGTCACCACGCTGATCGAGGGATGCACATGCAGCATGACGTTGTTGTCACCGTCGATCTGCGGCGTCACGTCGAGCGCGATGCCCGAGAAGAACGGCTGCAGCGTGATCGTCGGCGTCGTCACGTTGCTGGTTCCCGTGGAGGTCACCGTGGAACTGACGTTGGTCACGTAGAAATCGTCATTGCCGACCTTGAGCACGGCTTTCTGGTTGTTCATCGAGGCGATGCGCGGACTCGAGAGCACCTGCACGTTACCCTGCGTCTCAAGGAAATTGATCAGGGACGCAAAGTTGGCCGTCTGGAGCGCCAGTCCGAAAAAGCCCTGACCGAGCGCCGTCGCCACGGCAGCCCCCGTTTTACCCGGATCGATCGCCACGCCTCCGTTGGAAATACCACTGGTAGCACTTCCCAGATTCCCGGTCGTGGTCAGCGCGGTCCCCGGATTGGCGGATCCAAAAGAATAACGGTTGTTGTTGCCGCCAAATGCCATCCAGTTGATTCCGGCCTGGAATTCCTCGTTGAGGCTCACCTCTAGAATCTTTGCTTCGAGCATGACCTGACGTTCAACAATGAGTTGCGTCAGCTTCAGGTAATTTTCCACGGCGCGAATGTCGGCCGGGAACGCCTTGACCACGACGACGCCGGAAGCCTGATTGACGATGACCGCACGCCCGTCCTGCGAGCCCACGATGTTGCTCAGCGACTTACCCAGGTCGCTCCAGAAATCACTGTTTTGTGACGTCGAGATCTGGCTGCTCGGAACGGAAGTCGTGGTTGATCCGGAAACCGGCGTCGGGTACGTCGCTGCCGCGCCGGTGCCTGCAGGGCTGTTATTCTGGGTAGACGAAATGGAACTCGACGTCACGCGCACGTCGGACTGCCCCTGGCGTTTGCCGGCCAGGTAGTTGAGCTGGAATATTCGCGTCTGCATGGTGTTCGGCTGGATGTAGATGCGCGTACCCTGCAACTTGAACTCGTAGCCGTAAAGCTCACGCAGGGCTTCCAGCACCTCGCGCACGGTTACGTTCTTCAAGTTGACCGTCACGTTACCCGACACCTCCGGCGCCACCAGCATGCTATAGCGCGTACCGCTGACCAGGGCCATGAACACCTGGGCGGCGGGCGCGTTGCTTACCGCCAGGTCGAAGCGCGGCTCGACGCTCTTGGCCGACTCCGGCAGATCCAGTTGCAACGGCGGCAACATGGCCTGACTGACGGCGTCGTCAACGCTCTTTGGCTTCGTGGCCAAGGCCCCCTGCAACTCCTGCCCGACGCGATCGAAGGTCGCTCCCGGCGCCTTCTGGTGCGAAGCGCAGCCGCCCAACGCCAGCGCGAACGGCAGAAACGCCATCGACAGAATGTATATTAGCCTCATGGATTGCTCCCTCTCGAAGCCGTCGTGGACGCCCGAGCCTTGTTATTCGTAATGACGTTGATCTTCTCGACTCCCGGCGTCAGCGGCAACCGCTCGATGCCTGCAGGCCCGTCGAGCACGGCCTCGCGCTCACTCACGCGGATCAGGCGACTCTCACCATAACTTTCGCCCAGGCGCACCTGACGGCCGCTGATGACTGCCAGTGGTTTCCCCTTCTTCGGAATCATCACGGATTCCAATACCGGACCGGTGACAACCGGCACCGCGGAATCACCCTCCTGAGCAAAGCCGGCTGGAGGACGGGTCGGGTCCGGTAACGGCGATTGCGCCAAAGCCGGAATCGCCGCCAGAGAACCGGCGGCCAAGAGCAACAGCAGTTTCTGCAATATCAAACGACCAGCCATGCCCGATCCAGACTCAGTGAGTACACGGTCAGCGTCAACACCAGCCGAGGATGTTTCTCCGCGGACAGGGCCACGCTGCTCCACAGAAGCTTCAAGTGCGATTTTTCCAGGCGTTCGAGATAGGCCGTCAGCTCCTGGTAACTACCCTCGAGCCGGATCTCCACGCCGTGCTTGTACAGCCCGCCGGACATCTCTCCGTTCTTCCCTCCCGATTCCGAGGGCTCGGTGGCGGAACTGCCCGCATCGGCTTTTGCCTTCTCCACCAACGGTGCCGCCGGCAGCGTTTTCAGACTGAGCAAGCGCAACCCGCTGCGCTTGCCGATCATGTCCTCGAGCAGGCCCGCCATTTTTTCAGGCGGCACCAATGCGCTTTCCAGAGCCTGCAGGCGTCCCGACAAATCCGCAATCTGCTTCCTGAGACCCTCGAGTTCGGCACGAGCAGCCACATCCGGATTCCGCTCAGGCGCACGCAGGATCACATTCTGGGCCTGGATGTTGGCCAGTTGGCCGCGCAGGCCCGCCATATTGCGTTCGGCCAGTTGAGCGCGTTTCAGCGCCGGTTCGATGAACGCGGTAAAACCCACGAGCGCAATCGCGACCAGTACTGCCAGGGCGACCAGCCAGCGCTCGCGCCGCTGCAAAGCGTCGTAACGCGCAGCCGTTCTGAGCCAGAAGGCCTTCATCGCCCACGACCTCCCGGGATAGCCGCTACAGCTCCAGCCTTGCCCGCCGCATGCTCCGAACGCAGCACGAATTCGACGAAGCGCAACGGCTTCGCCAGCGCTGGGTCGGTAGCGCCTGCAGGCTGAGCCTTCCCCAGCACATCGGCATGTTCTTCAAACGGTTCGCTGTCGCGCATCTCCAGACCAAAAAACCGACGACCCTGGAATACTGGCTCGCTTCCCAAACGCTGGACATAGACTGGCAATCCAGCAGGATCGAGCACACGCCCACGAATCTCGATATCTTCCCCGCCTCGTGCGACCACGAATGATGTCAGCCACAGGTCCTTCTGTGTCTGCCGCGCAAAGCCAGACATGATCGAGGAAAAACCCGAAGGATTTCCCTGCCGCCCGGATTCAAGCGCTTCCATGGCTTCGGATCGCGCCGCCAACGTTGCTCTCGTCTTGCCAAGTTCGTCGGCAAGTGCTGGCGAAACGCGTTTTTCCGCGACGGCTTTGCTCAAGGCCGTCAGCTGTTCCTGCTGCTCGCCGACCTGTTTTTGCAGAAGATTCACCGCTTCTACCTTCCTCGCCGTCACAATATTCGCCCAGACCGACGCCCCCCCCACCAACGCCAGGACGACTAGCGCCACCAACCCGAGATTGCGTCCGGTCGCCAGTTCACGCTGCGGACGCAGGCGAGCTTCGTAAAGGTTGATTTCCTGGCTCACACGCCACCCTCGCCGGAGCGCAGCGCCGCACCGATCGCCAGCAGGTTCCCGGCTTGGCAATCCGCATCCCGCAGTTCCGGGATACTCGGAAAATCGATGACCGTCGCGAGGTCGAACTCCTGGACCGGCACATAGACGTTCGCCGCCAGTTCGGCAGCCAAGCCATCCACGCGCGGACAGGTTGCCAGAACCACCCGGGACACGGGGATCGAACTGTATTGCCGGTCAAAGTTGTCCAGGCTACGCTGCAACTCCAGAACCAGACGTTCCCTGACCCGGGCACGCTGATCGGGATCGTTCGCCAGCATCTGGCGCGTATTCATCTCGCCACGCCGCACGGCCACCAGTTCGCCGCGATAGGTCAAAGTCAGCATGACGCCGCTCTCGTCCACTCGCAAAAAAACCAGACCGCGATTCTCGTCTTCAAGCAAGGCCGCCACGTTGCGCTGGGCAAGTTCGGGCACATCCACAACCTCCAGCGGCACACGCGCCTCCTCGAACGGCTCCGCCCGCACACGCACGGCGCGTTCGGATGCGGAGACGACGAGCACCCCGGCGGCACGACCGGGCACGCCGTCGCTCGGAACATCCAGCAAATCGATGCAGGCATTCTCGACCGGATAATTCACCACATCGCGCAGCGACCAGCGCAAGGCCTCCTTGCGCTCCTCCCGCGGCACGGGCGGCGCATCGAACTGCGCGATGTTGTACGCCCCCTCGCCCAAGAGGGTCGTACAGCGATACGACTTGAGCCGACGAGCCGAATTCAGGCGCTGCAGAGCCTCGCGCTCACTGCTTTCCACGGCAAAACTCTCGAGAAGCAACACTTCCGGACGCTTTCCGGGATGCTGCACCACGTGAGCCAAGGTCACCTTCCCCTCCTGCGACAGGATCGACAGCCAACCCGTTTTTCGTGATGGGGAGAAGAACGAAAGCATCCAGCCGCCTTGTTTATAATTTCGTCGAAAGATACCGATTAACTCACTAAATAACAAGGTTTTTTTCAAAAATACGAGGTTGAGTCAGCAAGTTTCGTCTCACTACTCCACAAATGCCTGGATCTGGCGCTCGACATAGGCCGTACTTCCGACGGCCCCACCCGCCGAAGCGGTCGCTTGCAGCCAGAAAACCGTGCGTGCGGTCACGCCCTCCTGGTAAGCATTGGACTGGCAAGTCACTGTCACATTGAAGCCATCGGCGAAACCCGGCTGCCCGACCGGACAGGCTGCCGTGGCCGCAATTACTCCGGCCGCCCACTGAATACCGCCCTTCGCCGCCCAGTAGGCACGCGAACCTTGCACGTCCTGTGCGGAGGTCAGATGCTGCGTGTTGGAAAAGCTGACCATGAACGCGCCGAGAGCCGCCAGCGCCACGAGCAGGAAAATTGCCGAGACGATGGCGAATCCTTTTTGCGCTCTTTGCGCAATTCCGGGCAGCAAAACCGGACAGCATCTCATGGCGTATTGTCCACATGCACCTGGTGGTAGAGGTTCACCGTTTCCCCGGTTGCTGCGTCGGTAATGCCCAGGGTCATCGAAACGATGCCGTTGCGTGACAGGCCGGTGCTGACCCCGGGAGGATCGTAAACCAGGCTGCAATTGCCCAGGCTGGTCGCGAGCGTAGCCGTCGTTGCGCCAGCGACCATGGCCGCGCAGTTCGCCGGCTGCGACCAGGCCGCCGCAAGCGTTCGGGTATGCCGCGTCAACACGCTTCCATGACAACGATACGCCACCACATGGGTCGGCCCGGGGATCACCTGAAAGCGTCCGCCCGGCGATTCGCTTGGCAGTTGCTTGCGGTTGAACGGCGCCGCTGCGCCCGTGCCTACAAAGGAGATCGCCGTCGTGTTGACCGTGCCGCCCGGTTCAGCAACAGCCGCAACCTGGATGGCATTGGCGCCCGTGTAGGCGTTGCCGCTGGCGCTGCCGTCGTTATAAACCACGAAGATATCGCGGGCGGCGATCCGATTGTCTACAGGCAGGCTGGCATTGGGCCAGAGCATGTCGAAGCCGTCATCAACCGCCGTGAAGTCGAGCCGGTTGCCATTGCCGGTCGCACCATCGACCTCGGAGCGGTAGCGCGCCCCGATTTTCGTTGGCATGAATTCGATGCACTGCCCGGAGTTATCGATCGACATGCGGACACTGTTCGGCAGCGCCTGCCGGAGATCTCGCGCGATGCGGCGCGCTGCCGTATCGGCAATATCTGTAAGACCCGCCCGCCGCTCTGCGGCCATGTAGCTATCGACCGGACTGCGGATGAACACCGCCACCATGGCCGCAATGATGCCGGTGATGACGATGACCACGACGGCCTCGATGAGTGTGAAGCCGTGGGCGCGTTGAGGAGAAAGGCAGTCGCGCATGCTCAGAATCCCGCCACCGCCACGCGATAACCCGTCATGGCAATCGAGTCGCCCGCCCCGGCCACCGTTACGGTCACACGCAGCATGGCCACGCCGCTGATGGTCACCGGCGCAATGGCGACGGTCGCCAAAAGTCCGGCCAGCGCGCCGGCCGGCGCGGCGCCTAGCGTATCGTCCCCACGGATCGCCGCCGTGGCCGGCGCGCCATCGAAGCACGCATAGTCGAGCACACTGATGTACTGGCGCCGGTTGGCGCAGCCGTTCAGATCAGTTTCCGGTAACGTCGATACAGGATCCTTGGCCAGCACCTCGTCAAGGATCGCCTCGGCCATGACCACGGCCTGCTTGCGCAGCATCGGATCGGCGCTGGCACGCACCGTAGTGTTCATGACCGCCAGGATGCCGGCAAGCCCAACGCTGATGATGACGATGAATACAATCAGTTCGATCAGCGTCAATCCGCGCTGGCAGCAGAAACGAAGGCGATCAGAACACATGGCCGGTCGCGCTATCGACAGTGATTGTTCCGCTAGCCCCGGCAACGGTGACAGTGACATTGGCGGCCTGGTTGGTCGCTCCCGTGCTTTGAAACTGGAAATTCGCTACCGATGGGAGCAGCCCGCTGCCACCACGCGGGTTGTTGGGCAACGCCAGCGGCGTATCGCACGCGTCAACCCCCGCCGCGCCGGCGATGCTCAGGGCAACTCCGTTGCCGGCCAGCGCCACACACACCGTGCGCCGTTGGGCCACGGCAGCTTTCTGTCCGTAGCGCAGGAGCGCGCGGGTTTCATCGAGGAAGCCGCGCGCCTCGAACACGTTCTGGTCGAAAAAGCGCGGCAAGGCGGCAACGGCCAGAATACCGACGAGCACCATGACCGCGATCAGTTCGACCAGCGTGAATCCGCGCGTGCGCCCGATCATCGATACCCTTCACGCAGGAATATCTGCCGGTTGGTGCGGGAAATCCCGAACGTCGCCCGCGCCACCGGATCCTTGTCGTAGCCGGCGCCGCACCACTTGCCGCGCAAATGATCGGCTGTCGCCGGAACTCCTGCCGGATAGGACGGCACCCAGCCAGGACACATGGCCAGAGCCGGGTTCATCCGGGCAACCACGTCGACGCTCCCTGCCGCATTCGGCGCGCCCAGCGTCACCGTCCCGGCACCGGCACTGAATGCCCCGGTCGTCACTGCACCGACCGGCAGGTTGGCGGCAGTCACCGACCCCTGGTAGTTACCGATCCCGAAGTTGGCCGCCGTGAGCGTCGTACACATATCCTGAGTGTTCTGGATGAAGGCCTGACCATTCCAGTACTGCATCTCGTACGGCAGGGACAAAGCGCTTTTCTCCGAACCGTAGGCGTTACCCAGCCACACGCGCCCGAAGCGGAAACGGGTCGGCACGCCGGCAACCTTCTTGTGGGTACACCCCGTTGTACATGCCGGATTTCCGGCTACCAGATCCATATCGGCAACTGTTGTCTGGGCTGCCGTAGCGCGCCTGATGGTCGCGCCGTCCGGATCGGTCGCACGGATGGCCAGGTAGGCCGTATCGAGCGGAGCCGAAGGAGTCGCGGCGCGCGTAAACACGAGATCCGTTGCAGACGGCATAAAAATGCCGTTGAGCCACGCTCCCGCGCTTGGCGAGGGCGACAGGCTGGCCACCTGATCGGCAGCGGCCGTACTGTTGAAAAGCCCCACCGCCACGGCCCCTGCGGAATAGCGGGTCATGGCGGTCGAATCGGCCAGTTGCGGGTTGGGGAAGCTCATTGCCGTCACGCTGTAAGTCATCACGAAGGACTGGCCGGCATACGTCATGTTGCCGGCGGAGCAAGCCGGCGTCAGCGTCCCCGCTGCCGCGAAGTGACTCGGGTAGAAGCGCCCGAACAAGGCCGTGTCGGACTGGTTGGCGATGTCGCAACCGTACTTCCCACCGATCAACGTGTTCGACGTGCTACCGGCGACACAATCGCCGTTGCCCGCATCGCCTCCTGCAAAGAGGCTGTCGCGGACCGCGCCTGCTTTCAAGCGGAACTGGCCGTAGTCATGATATTGCACCGTTCCGGTCGACTGGCCCGTCGTCACTGTCGCCGACGAAAGCGAGAGCGCGTTGCTGCCCGACGCATCGCGCAGGTTGCCGACATAATCAGTCGCGCCGAGATGCGAGACGACTGTCTGGTCGGCCACCGTACGCTTGATCGTCGGCGCCCCGTTGTATCCCGCGACGGCCACGGCGTTGATCAGGAAATCCTTTCCGGCCATCAAGGACGGGGTTCCGGACGAAGGCGAGGCGTTGCTCAATGCCGTCCCGGTGCTTGTCGTCGCCGACACCGTAAATCCCGGCGGACGCACGGTGAAGTTGTCGGTCGAACAGACGTTGATCTCCCGCCCGCAATCGGCGAGCGTGCACGAAAAATTGACGCGCACATTCTTGTAGGCACTGTAATTCGGCGCAACGGAGCTGAATGAGGCACTGCCGACGTTCTTCGTGGCTCGCCCGTTGGCGAAAGTCAAAGTACCAAGCGGAACCGTAGCGGTCGACACCGCCGTCGGGCAGTTGGTCGAAGGATCTACGGGCACGCTCGACAGGTTAGCCAGCAAATTGACCGTCACCTGCCCATTGAACCCGCTGTCCAGCGTTCCATCGTTTTGCAGGGCGACAAAATCAAGATCGAAGGCCGTCGACGCCAGTTTGGTGAAAAGGTGGTCGTAGTGATTGGCTGGAGGTTGCTGCGGAACACATTGCGGTGTCGTTTTCTCGCAGGCGTTGAAGCCGGCCACGGTACAGGAAGAGAGCACCAGATTCGGATCCTCTCCGCCGATCTCGGCAATCTGCCCGTCACTCACATTGATATTCACGGTGCCGGCCGCCGTGTGCGTCAGCCCGAACACCGCCTGGTATTCGCCGTTGAAGATATAGGTGGCCTGGCCATCGTTGGCCACCCCGTTGCTAAGGCTGCCGTAGCCGCTGATCAGCGACCAGTCGCCCTGGCCGGTACTGGTCGAAAGCTGGACCATCGTCGTGTTGTTCGGCATGATCACCAGCCCGTGCTCTCCCGTGTGCGCCTGCACGGTCACCTGGCTCGCGGCGCACGTAAACCCTGTGCCGGCATGCTGGATGGCGTAGTGCGAAAGGCAGGCATTGGCCTGGTTCATGTCGCGCAGGATCAGGCCCAGCGCCCCGGCATAGTTGTAGATGCGGAATTCGTCGATGACGCCATCGGCCGAGCGACCATAGGCCGAAAAACTGCTGCGGTTGTCGCCGATGTGCAGCGACCCGAGGCTCGCCGAGATCGAAGCAGAGGTCGTGAATGCACTCTGCGCGACGCGCACGCCATTGACGTAGATGCGCAGGAAATCCGAATTGGATGCTTCCAGCGGATTGAAGCTCCAGGTCACGCCGATATGCACTGACCCGTTGGCGTTGAGCGCGGGGGAAGTCGCCGTCGTTTCGCGCGTCGTTCCGGTACTGTCGCGGATGACGAAACGCAAACGTGCGGTTGCGCTCGAACCCGAACCGTTCATCGTCTTTGCGAGATAGAAATATTGATTGTTCGCCGTCGTCGCATCGAACAGCACGCCTTCCTTGGCACTCGCCCCCTGCCACGTCTCGGGCTTATACCAGAAAGTGATGCTCCCGGAACTACCGACCTCCGTCGAGACATTGACCGGCGTTCCAATGGCGTCGATGGTGTTGGTATTGGGATTGGACGGAATGTTCCCGCCCCGGCAAATATAGCCCGGCGCATTGGCCACGGTCACCGGGGAACCGACGCGCGTGGCGTGGCGCCCATAACCGCTGGTGTCGAGAATCTCGCCGGCAACCCCGGTCCATGCCGGCTGTTCCATCCGGTATTCCGCCAACGGGCGGGGAATGTAGTACTTGAAGGCCGTCCCGGAATCCGGGAGGCCGACCTGCGACACCTCGTAGTCCTGTGAATCGACCTGCCAGCCGACCTGCGCGCGGCCGGTACTGGCGTAATTGGTGACGCCAAACTGGTAGATGAACTCGCCGTTCTCCTGCAGGATGATCTGCAGGTTGAAATTGCCGGCCGTCTGTGAGTTATTCACCCATTCCGGCACGTTGTTCCAGGTCACCACGAAGCTGCGGTTCGGCGCCGTTCCGATCGTCGCGTAACTGATATAGCACGATGCCCGGTCGGTGCAGGTGGTCGGATAGTTGTTCACCGAATCGGCCGGATCGCTGCTGGCGCTGCGCCTGACCGTGGCATCCAGGTCGCCGCCGTAGATGCGCATCGTGTAGTTCATACCTGAATTGGGATAGCCGTAGGGGAAAGTTTGTGGCGGGCCAATGTTCTGCGTACCGGAACCGCAGGTCGTGTTGCCGAACTGCAGCCGCCCATTGGTCATCACGCGCAGGCTGCCGAAAGTCGCCCCACCGTACATGAAACTGAAACCGATCGGGATCTCGTCGGAGATGACATCGTCCAGCGTCGGCGGACTTGTGCCACATCCACCACCGCCGTTGAACTTGTACGG